>JBDSMG010000004.1:0-80478 GCA_039915925.1 Sphingomicrobium sp. | reverse complement strand
TTTGCGATCATGACAATGTTCCGGCCGCATATCGGGTTGGTCGGCGTTGCGAGTATTGCGATGGCCGTCGTGCTTGACCGTCAAACGAACCTCCGCACGAGAATCGTGCTGATTGCGATGACCATGGTCGGCCTTGGCGCCGTCGCGGCCACTGTTCGATCAACCTTTTCCGTCGATGTCACGAGCGCCGGTTCTGTCGGGGACTTTTTTGCCGGTCAGGCCCAAACAGCTCAGTTGTTCGACACTGGATCCGCGGTTCTGAATGCGCCGTTCCCGCTGCGCTTGCTAAGCTTGTTGCTGCGGCCGTTCTTCATTGATGCGCGTGGCGTGCTTGGTCTCATTGCTTCCGTGGAGAACCTCTTGATGGCGGCTATGTTCGTGACCTTCGCGGCGAAATTTCGTTTGTTCAAGGCGTGCTTCAAGCAGGTTCTGTTCTTCCGCTACGCGACGATCTTCGCCGTCCTCGTCCTGCTGCTTCTGGCCGTGGTTTACTACAATGTGGGTCTGGGTCTGCGGCAGCGGACCATGGCATTCCCCGCCTTGCTCGCGTTGTTCGTCGCGATGCGCGCTCTGCTTGCCCAGCAGCAACGGACAGCCGAAGCGCCTTCCGAGCGTGTCGCGGCATGAAGGACGGCTCCGTGCGCGGCCACGTCCTGTTGTTGAGCTCCTATGCACCCTCACTCATTAATTTCCGAGGGAAGCTGATTGAAGGCTTGATTGCCCGAGGCCACAAAGTGACGGCGGTTGCGCCCGTGATTTCGAAGGACATCGGTTCTGCGCTAGAGGCGCTCGGAGCGCAGCCGCGGGAAGTAGCCTTGGCCTCAAATCCTTTGAACCCGATAGAGCTTCGGGCGTCGCACCGTGCAATCGTGCGCATGCTCCGCGAGACAAAGCCCGACACCGTCATCGCTTACACGATCCAGCCTGCGACGATCGGCGTGCTCGCAGCCGCCCAAGCGGGGGTCCCCAACATCGTTCCGATGATTACCGGTCTCGGCTATCCATTCAGCGCCGGCAAAGGGTTGAAGCGCAGGCTTAGTCGCCTCGGCGCGACCCTGCTCTACCGGGTGGCGCTCGAAAAGGCGTCGACCGTCATATTCCAGAATTCCGATGACCGCGTCGACCTCGAAGCGGCCGGCGGCTATCCAAGGGGCAAGCGAAGTGTCGTGGTCGCAGGTTCTGGGGTCGACCTCGACGCCTTCGCCGTTGCCCCGCTTCCAGCCGCTCCGAACTTTCTGATGCTCGCTCGTCTCATCCGCGACAAGGGTGTTTTCGAATATGCCGAGGCGGCAAAGCAAGTCAAAGCCAGATACCCTGACGCCCGCTTCGAGCTGGCCGGCTGGATAGATCATTCGCCCGGCGCGGTAAGTGAGGCCGAGCTGGCAGAAATGGTGCGATCCGGCGTCGATTATCTGGGCCAGCTCGATGACGTTCGACCCGCCATCGCGGGCGCCAGCATATTCGTGCTGCCGTCCGCCTACCGCGAGGGGATCCCGCGCTCGATCCTCGAGGCAATGGCAATGGGCCGAGCGGTGATCACCTGCGATACACCTGGCTGCCGTGAAACAGTCGTGCAGGGCGAAAACGGATTTCTGGTGCCGCCATTCGATGCGGGGGCGTTGGGCCGCGCCATGGAGCGGTTCATTCTCGATCCAGCATTAAGGCGCAGCATGGGTCAGCGCTCGCGCGAACTCGCGGAAGAACGGTTCGATGTTCGCAAGGTCAACGAGGCGATCTTCGAGGCTGCCGGACTGTGACGCTCAAGCGAGCCTTCGACGTTCTTGTTGCTGCTATCGGACTGGTCGTGCTTTCACCACTGCTGCTTCTCACCGCCCTCGTGATCCGGATCGACATGGGGTCTCCGGTACTCTTTCGCCAGTTTCGCCCGGGGCTTGGCGGGAAGCCTTTCGAGATCATCAAGTTCAGGACGATGCGGGTTCCGACGGCTAACCTCCAGGGAATCGCAAGCGACGGCGACAGACTTACGAAGCTCGGGCGGGTCCTTCGCGCGAGCAGCCTCGACGAGCTTCCCGAGCTCTGGAACGTCCTTGTAGGCCATATGAGTCTGGTCGGTCCGCGGCCGCTGCTGATGCAATATCTTGAGCGCTATTCGCCGGAGCAGGCGCGCCGCCATGAGGTTCGTCCGGGCGTCACCGGCCTCACTCAAGTGAGCGGGCGCAATGCCCTTGATTGGCAAGAGAAGTTCAGGCTCGACGTCTGGTACGTCGATCATCGCTCGTTCCTGCTCGATCTGAAGATCCTCGCGTGGACCGTGGTGCAGGTACTGCGCCGATCCGGGATCAATGCCGAAGGTGCTGCGACCATGCCGGAGTTCATGGGTAATCCGGCTGTTGCTGTGCAGCCGGAGCGGGAGCCCTTCCGCGAGGTCGGCAAAGAGACTAGGCGCTGACATCTTCCGCCGGCCGGATCAGCCCCGCCGACGGCCTTTATGGAGGGGCGTTCGTGCCTGCTGACGATCTGGCGGTCCTGCCGAGCGAGGCATGGCCGCATTATGCGGCCGACGAGATCAGTGAAGTCGAACGCGTTCTTCGCTCGGGCAAGGTAAATCAGTGGACCGGGCCGGAGGTGTTCGCGTTCGAGCGGGCCTGCGAAGCGGCGCTTGGCGGCGGCCACGGAATCGCGCTCATCAATGGTTCGGTTGCGCTCGAGCTTGCGTTGAGAGCGTTCGAAATCGGCCCTGGAGACGAAGTGATCGTCTCGCCGCGCTCGTTCGTGGCGTCGGCGTTCTGCGTGATGCTGGCCGGCGCAACCCCGGTGTTCGCGGACGTTGATCGCGACAGCGGCAACATCGACGCCCAGTCGGTCGAAGCCAAGCTCACGGAACGCACCCGCGCGATCATCCCGGTGCATCTCGCCGGCTGGCCGGCGGGCATGCCGGCGATCATGGACTTGGCGCGTGCGCGCGGGGTCAAGGTGATCGAGGATTGCGCGCAGGCTCACGGCGCATCGATCGGCGGGAAGAGCGTCGGCAGCTTCGGCGATGCGGCAGCCTATTCATTTTGCCAGGACAAGATCATTTCTACGGGGGGCGAAGGCGGCTTCCTTAGCTTTCGCGACCCTGTCGCTTACGAACGGGCGTGGTCGTTCAAGGATCATGGAAAGAACCGCGGCAAAGCCTTCGAGAAAGGCGGCGACGGAACAACTTTCCGCTGGCTCCATGACAGCGTCGGTACGAACTGGCGCTTGCCTGGATTGCAGGCCGCGATAGGTCTCGCGCAGCTCGCCAAGCTGGGCGAATGGGCGGCGCTCCGACGGCGGAACGCGCGCATTTGGGCGGATGCTTTGGCCGGCGTCGCAAAGCTTCGCGTGCCCCTTGCTAGTCCGCCGCTGGAACATGCTTTCTATAAATTCTATGCCTATGTGGATGCTCCACCAAAGGACGCGGCACCTGCGCGTGCCGAAATTCTCCGGCGAGCCTCCGCGGCCGGTGTTCGGCTCTTCTCCGGTTCGTGCTCGGAGATCTACCGCGAACAGGCGTTTGCCGGACTTGTAGTCGACAGGCTGCCAAATGCTCATTCGCTCGGGGAAAGCAGCCTGATGGCCGAAGTCCACCCGACCCTCGATCCCGAAAGGCTCAGGCGCCGAGCGGAAGCGGTGGCCAACATCGCGCGCGATGTGCTCGCTTGAGACGCTGGCTTTTCTTACCTGATTTGAGTTAGTTACCTTACAACAATGATCCTTCGCCTAATCACTGCGGTTTCAACGCTCAATCGTCCGCGCAAGCGGATGATTTTGATCGTCTACGATCTGGCCGCGATGGCGATAGCGCTGTGGGCGGCTTTCTCGACCCGTCTTGGAGGCGTATTTTTCACGCAGAACGTCGTTGTGCTGCTGTCGGCCTTCGGATCGTTCGGCCTAGGTATCGCCGGCCTTTATGTGCTTGGCGTGTATCGCTTCGTACTCCGTTTTTTCGATATGCAAACGGTCAGCCGCGTCCTCTTTGGCGCCGTGATCGCGTCCGCTGCGTGGGTGATGCTCGTATATTTCACTCGAGCGACGATCGTCTTCGAAGGGCAGCGTATCCTTATTCCGCGATCAGTCGGGTTTATCTACTGCGGTTTCCTGTTCCTGTTTCTGTTCATGGGCCGCTACGCCATGTCGCGCCTGCTTTCCGGAGTGGGCAGGATAAGCGGTTACCGTCCGCTCCAGCAGCGCAACGTAGTGATCTACGGCGCAAGTCCGGCCGGGATCAGCCTTGCCGATTCGATGCGCAGCGACCCCGACTTCAGCCTCGCAGGATTCGTTGACGATGACCCGGCACTTTATGGGCAGGTACTGGCCGGCGTGCCAATCCACCCCGTCAGCCACCTGCAGAAGCTGATCGACGATTATGACGTGAAGGAAATTTTCCTGGCCATGCCGGGGGCGACCAGGGCGGAGCGGCTGGATGCCATCGCACGCTCACGTGAGCTTGGGCTTTCTGTAAAGACCATTCCGGCTCCCGATGAGATCGTTTCCGGGCGTTTCACGGTTAGCGACGTTCGTCCGATCAGCGTGCAGGACCTTCTGAGGAGGGATCCGGTCGAACCGATGGTGTCCCTGATCGACGAGGCCGTGCGCGGGCGCAGGATCCTCATCACGGGGGCCGGCGGATCGATCGGGTCGGAGATTTGCCGGCAGATCTTCCAGGCTCGTCCGGCAAAAATGGTTCTGCTCGACCACAGCGAGTTTTCGTTGTTCGCAATCGAGCAGCAGCTCGAAATGTCGCGCCGGCGACTTGCCTCCGACGAGCAGTTTCCGATCGTGCCGATCGTCGGCTCGATGTTGAACGAGCCGCTGGTCCGAGAGCTCGTTGCCGCGCATGGCATCGACAGCATTTTCCACGCCGCCGCTTACAAGCACGTGCCTCTGCTCGAGCAGAATGAGGTGGTTGGAGTCGAGAACAACGTATTCGGGACCGAGATTCTGGCGCGCATCGCCTTTGAGGCGAAGCTGACCCGCTTCATCATGATCTCGACCGACAAGGCGGTTCGTCCGAAGAGCGTCATGGGCGCGAGCAAGCGTGTCGCCGAACTTATTGTCCAGGCCTATGCCGAGCAGCCCAAATGCCGCACGCGGTTCGGAATCGTTCGGTTCGGCAATGTGCTCGATTCTTCCGGGTCCGTGGTCCAGCGCTTCCGCACCCAGATATGGGAGGGCGGACCCGTCACGGTAACCCATCGCGACATGACCCGCTTCTTCATGTCGATCCCGGAAGCCACGCAATTGGTCTTGCAGGCGAGCGCTTTGGCAACGCGCGGCGAAGTGTTCGTGCTTGATATGGGAGAGCCGATCAAGATCGCGGATCTTGCCACGAACATGATCAATCTCGCGGGGCTCAGCGTACGCGACGATCATAACCCCGGCGGCGATATCGAGATTCGCTACGTTGGCCTGCGCCCGGGCGAGAAGCTTTACGAGGAGCTGTTCGTCGGGGAGGAAACGCTCGACACGCTTCACCCGCGCATTCGCATGGCGCGGGAGCGCTTCCTCGAGTGGAAGGCGTTGAAGCCACAGGTCGACCGCCTGTTCGCGGCGATCAAGAGCCGCGATGCTACCGCCGTGCGAGCAAGCCTGAGTATGCTCGTTGCGCCAGACGAGGGTAAGCTGCAGAACTTCGATGAAGGCGACGAACAGGAAGTGCCCGAGGCACCCCGACTCGCGCGTTGATCGTCAGGCGGTCGCTTCGTGGAGCGCGGTGATCACCCGCGCCTGATCGCTCGCAGCCAAATAGGGGCCCATCGGAAGGCTGAAGATTCGGCTGCTCACGTCTTCAGAAACAGGAAAATCGCCGGGTTCATAGCCGAGGTGGCTTAGCGCCGACTGCAGGTGGAGCGGCTTGGCGTAATAGATCATGGTGGGAATTCCGGCCGCCTTCAGGCCGGCAATGAGCCGGTCGCGCTCACCCATGGTGGGCGCGAGCATCGAATACTGCGCCCAGCTGCTCAGATATCCTTCGGGCACGAGCGGAGCGGTCAAGGCCGCGGGAAGCGCCTCGGAGTAGCGTTCGGCAACTCGCTGCCGGAGATCCATTTCGCCCGGGAAGGCTTTCAGCTTCTCGAGCAGGATTGCCGCCTGGAGCGTGTCGAGGCGGCTATTCGTCCCGATCCGTACATTGTCATATTTGTCAGCGCCCTTGCCATGCACGCGCAACGACCGCAGTTGCGCCGACAGTGCCGCGTCGCTGGTCAGGATCGCTCCGCCGTCTCCGTAGCAACCAAGCGGCTTGGCCGGGAAGAAGCTGGTGGTTGCAATCCGTCCGAAAGAACCGCAGCGGCGGTTGCCGATCGCTCCGCCAAAGCCCTGGGCGGCGTCCTCGATAAGGGCCAGTCCGTGCGTTGCGCACAGCGGCTCTATAGCTGCGTAATCGGCCGGCAGTCCGAACAGGTCGACCGTCATCACAGCGCGAAGCTTGAGGCTGCCGGCCGCACGGGTGCGGTGGATCTGCCGGTCAAGCGCGGCCGGATCGATGTTGAAGGTGCGCTGGTCGATGTCGACGAACACCGGCGTGGCGCCGGCGAGCACGATCGCTTCGGCAGTCGCGAAGAAGGTGAACGGTGTCGTGAAGACGGCATCGCCCGCACCAATGCCAAGTGCCCGCAGCGCAAGCACGATGGCATCGGTGCCGTTCGCGCAGCTGACCGCTTCGGCAACGCCGCAATAGGTCGCGAGCTCATGCTCAAGAGCAGCGACTTCCTGCCCCATGATGTAGCCGCCATGGTCGAGCACGGTTGCGATCCGTCGCTCGATGCCTGGGCGGAGAGTCTCGAACTGCGCTTTCAAGTCGATGAATTGCATTCGAAGAGCGTTCCGACCGCGCGCGCTCTAAGTCAACTCGCCCCATTGGAAGTCGGAGCGCCACTCCTCTATGTTCGAACCTCAATCCAGCGGGACGATCACCACCCTATGTGCGGCATTGCAGGCTTTGTAGACTTTGCCGGGCGCCGCAACCCGCCGGAAAACGACCGGCTTGCAAGGGCGATGGGCGATCTCATCCGCCACCGGGGACCGGACGCCGGCGAAATCTGGAGCGACCCTGATGCAGGCGTGTGGCTTTCACACCGGCGCCTTTCGATCGTTGATCTCAGCGAGGCCGGTGCCCAGCCGATGGCTACTCCGAGCGGGGCTGGTCACATCATCTACAACGGCGAGGCCTACAACGCCGCCGAGCTGAAGCCCGAGCTCGAAGCGGCTGGCTATCGTTTTCGTGGTCATTCCGACACGGAGGTTGTGCTTTACGGCTGCGAGCACTGGGGGGTGACGGAGACGGCAAAGAGGCTGACAGGAATGTTCGCCTTTGCCTATTGGGACTCGCGAGCAAGAACCCTCAGCCTCATTCGGGACCGACTTGGCAAGAAGCCGATCTACTGGTTTCAGACAAATGACGGCTTGGCTTTCGCCAGCGAGTTGCGGCCGTTGCTGCTTCACCCCGATTGTCCGCGCGAAATCGATCGATCCTCCGTCGCTGAATATCTGCGCACGCACTACATCCCGGCGCCCCACTCGATCCTTGAAAGCGTGCACAAGGTTGAACCCGGCGCGGTGCTCACTCTTTCGCTGCCCGACCGCGTCGTTCGCGAGGAGCATTATTGGAAACTCCGAGACGCGGCGGCTCGGGCGCTTTCCCAGCCGTTTGAGGGAACGCCCGAGGAGGCGGTCGACGAAAGCGAGCGCTTGCTCCTCGACGCGACGCGGATCCGGCTGATGTCGGATGTCCCGCTCGGGGCCTTCCTGTCCGGCGGTATAGATTCGTCGACCGTGGTTGCTTTGATGCAGGAAATTGGCGGCGGTCGCACACGCACATTCTCGATCGGCTATACGGACGAGGAGTATAGCGAGGCGGCCGATGCCGAGCGGGTTGCCGCGCACCTTGGGACGGAGCACACCAGTTTCATCGTCGAGCCTGGCGACTCGATGGCCGTCATTCCCGAACTGCCGTCGATCTTCGACGAACCTTTCGCCGACGTGTCGCAAATTCCGACCTATCTCGTGTCTAAGCTCGCCCGTCAGCACGTAACAGTCGCCTTGACGGGCGACGGTGGTGATGAGGTTTTCGCCGGCTACAACCGGCACGTGGCTGCCGGCGGGCTGCTGAAAAAGCTGGCCCGGCTTCCAGGCCCGCTTCGTGCGGTGTTGGCCGGGTCGATGACGAGCCTGTCGCCGGACCAGTGGCAAAGCCTGTTCCGCGTGATTCCTTCGGCAAAGCGGCCGCGCTTTGTCGGTGAAAAGCTGCACAAGCTAGCGCCACTGCTCTCGCTCGGCAGCGCCGGTCAGTATCGTAGCCTGACCAGTCACTGGGACGATCCGCAACAACTGGTGATCGGCGGGTGCGACCGGGCGATCGGCATCGATGACTCCGGTATCGACGAGCTATTGCGAGACCCCGTCGCGCGAATGCGCTACCTCGACCTAGTCAATTATTTGCCGGGCGACATCCTCACGAAGGTCGACCGGGCCTCCATGGCCGCAAGCCTTGAGACCCGCGCACCGTTGCTCGATCATCGGCTCGTTGAGTGGAGCTTCCGCGTGCCAACGGAGATCCATCTTCGCAATGGCCAGGGCAAATGGCTTCTCCGCCAGATTCTCAAGCGACGGCTACCGGCGGCGATGTTCGATCGACCGAAGACGGGCTTCGGCATTCCCATGGGCAGCTGGCTGCGCGGGCCCTTGCGTGACTGGGCGGAGGAGATGCTGAGCGAACGGCGACTGCGTGAGGGCGGGCTGATCCGGCCCGAACCAGTGCGCCAGCTGTGGGCGCGCCATCTCGCGGGATCGATCAACGCGCAATATCAGCTGTGGCCCGTGCTAATGCTCGTTGCCTGGTGTGAGGTTTATGCCGGGAAGGCTGTGGTCGCGCCGGTGGCGTCGGCGGCCTAACGGTCACGCGAAGGCTCGGACCGCCTCCGCAACGCGGGCGACATCCTCGTCGGACAATTCGGCATACATCGGCAGCGACAATTGCTCGCGCGCGATACTTTCGCTGATCGGGAAGTCGCCTTCGCCATGGCCGAGTGCCGCATAGGCTTTCTGCAGATGGACCGGGTTGGGATAATGGATACCGGTCTGAATCCCATTGTCGCTTAGATATGCCTGAAGCCGCTCGCGTTCGGGATGGAAGACGCTGAAGATGTGATAAACGTGGCGGCGATCGGGCAGCTCCTGGGCCACCCCGATGGGCGAATTCGCAAGGAGCGATTGATAGAGCCGCGCCCGCGATCGCCGGCGCTCGGTCCATGCATCGAGATATTGCAGCTTCACCCGCAGCACCGCGCCCTGGATCCCGTCCATACGGTAATTGTAGGCGAGGAAGTCGTGCTCATATTTCTTCGATTGGCCCCAGTCCCGGAGCAGCCGCATCTTCTGGGCTAGTTCCGAGTCGTTCGTGGTCGTGAGGCCGCCTTCGCCATAAGCGCCGAGATTCTTGCCCGGATAGAAGCTGAAGCCCGCCATGTGGCCGATGCTTCCGACCGGCCGGTCCCTGTAGCGGGCAAGATGTGCCTGCGCGGCGTCTTCAATGACGGTTAGACCGTGGCGGTCCGCAATCTCCATGATCGGGTCCATGTCGGCGGCCTGGCCGTAGAGATGGACCGGCATGATCGCTCGAGTTCGCGGCGTGATTTTCGTTTCGATGTGGGCCGGATCCATCGTAAACGTATCCGGCACGATATCGACGAACACCGGCTTCGCGCCGGTGTAGGAGATCGCAGCGACCGTGGCCGTGAAGGTCATCGGCACCGTGATGACCTCGTCGCCCGCGCCGATCCCCGCGGCCAGCAATGCGACGTGAAGCGCGCTGGTTCCGGTATTCACCGCAACGCCGTGCGACGCATTGTGAGCGGCCGCGAAGTTCCGCTCGAACGCTTCGACCTCGGGCCCGAGAACATAGGCCGAGGTGCCGAGAACGGCCAGAACCGCCTCGTCCACCTCCTGCTTGATCGATTGATATTGCGCTTGGAGATCAAGGAATTTCACAACAGACATTCAAGAACTTTCGCTACAGGTCAGCCGTCAGCCTGAAGGCTGACCGGAGCTCCGTTATTGCGGAGGGATTCATTGCTCGCCTCAAGGATCCGGACGAGTTCGAGGCCGGCGCGCCCGTCGGTGATCGGTTTTTCGGAGCCGCTGACGCAGGCGGCGAAATGTTTGGCCTCGACTGCAAGGGCTTCGGTGTCCGCGACTTTCGGCGACCACAGATCACCGGTCCGGTAGCTGATCAGCATCTTGTGCACCTGTTCGGGCGTCTCCGTCACCGTGATGCCCTTGTCGTAGAGCTTGATCTTCTCGCTCGTTTCGAGATCGTCATAAACGATCATCTGCCTATCGCCGCCGACCAGGGTGCGCCTGATCTTGACCGGGGAGAGCCAGTTCACATTGATGTGGGCGATCATGTCGCTGCCGAAGAACACGGTGAGGAAAGCGGCAAATTCGGGCTGCCCCGGGCGATGGCTCTGGCCGGTTGCGGAGACGGCGACCGGCGCCTGATCGAGAACGTAGGACATGATCGACAGATCGTGCACCGCCAGGTCCCACAGCACGTTCACGTCATTCTGGAACAGGCCGAGATTCACACGGGTGGAGTCGTAATAACGGACCTTGCCGAACTCTTCGCGGCGGATCAGCTCGTGCATTTTCCGCACCGCACCGGTGTAGACGAAGGTGTGGTCGACCATCAGCACGAGACCACGGCGGTCGGCCTCCTCGACGAGTAGTCGCGCATGCTCGACGGTGGCCGCGATCGGCTTTTCGACGAAGAGATGCTTGCCCGCACGTAGGGCCGCCATCCCGAGCTCGAAGTGCGTGTTGACGGGCGTCGCGACGATCACGGCATCGACCGCCGGATTGTCGATCAGCTCTTGAGCCGAACTCGACACGGCGACGGTCGGATAGAGCGCCTGGACCTTGGCGAGGCGGTCGTCATGATGATCCGCAACCGCAACGACCCGCGTAGTCCGGTTAGTAATGAAATTCCGAACGAGATTGGGCCCCCAATAGCCGTACCCGATCACGCCAACGCCAATCATTCGCTCGGTCCTTTCAAATGAGCCGTTCGACGCACTTCAGCTGTCAAATTGCACATGGATGCCGTTTGGAATGCGCGACTGATAGCGAGCAAATAACTGCTCGATCGCATCTCGATCGATCGCGTAGAAATAATCAATGTCGGTTTCGCCGGTCCGCCGCGCGCCGCAGCGCTCGTGATATTGCCAGACCTTCTCGTTGGCCTTGCGGACGTCGAAGTGCGAGCGGTCGAAGCCGAGTTCGAGACCGTAGCGGTAGATCATCAATGTCGACTCGACCGCGCTTGATTTTGGCGCATGGTCGGCGAGGATCCACGAACCCCAACAGAAGGAGCTGCCCTGCGGGTCGTAGATGCGGATCGTTCCAACTGGAGTGCCGTCCAGGAGCTCGATGACAAAATAGGCCTGGTCGGTCGATGAGGCGTAGCCTTCGAGGTACCGGCGTTGAGCCTCGATATCCGGGCTCGTGGGCGAAAGATGACGCCCTTTTCGTTCGTCGGTTCGAAGGCGGAGGATGAACTCGGCGTCGCTCGGTTCGACGTGGCGGAAACGCAGCCGCTGGCCAACGGCGCTGCCCTTCCGCACACGCGGGCCAGCTGCTGCATCCGTTGATCGATCACTCGGCTGCGACATTGCCGCTCTCCTTTACGCGAATCCGGTCGTACAGCTCGTAGTAGGCTCGGGCCATGGCGTCGACGCCATGATGAGAACGAGCGTAGGCCTGTTGTTGCTGCGCCAGGGCGAGGCGCTGTTCCCCACTCCGCAAAAGCCCGATCGCGTGCGCTGCCACGGCCCGAGGATCCGAACTCGACCAGATCCAGTCATCATCCTGCCGTTCGCGATCAGGCGCCATCTGGATCGCAACCACCGGCGTGCCGGCAGCAGCCGCCTCAATGGCGGCGATGCCTGTAACCGCTCCGATGTTCATGGTGAGGTAGAGATCCATCGCGGACATTGCGAGCACCGGGTCGAGGACAAGGCCAGGAAAGTGCACGCGATCACCGAGTCCAACTTCTCTCACTGCGGCTTGCATATTCTCGAACTCCGGGCCTGCTCCCCCCATGATGAAGTGCACGTTTGGTCCAATTGCTGCCGCGATATCAGCAATGACAGGGATGTAGAGGCTGGGCCGCCGGTCGGCGGCGATCCTTCCAACCGTTCCGACTACGATATCGCAGCTGTCCGGAATTCCGACACGGCGCCGGTAGTTGGCGACCCCCGATCCGCGGCGCTCGATTTGCGGAGCAAAGGCGACCCCATTGCGGATGATCGCGACAGGACGGTCACCGCGCCTGCGGCGCAAGCCGGTCCAACTTACGTCCTCGGCAATCAAGGCGACGCCGTCCTTGGGCGCCGCAAGGAAGGCGTAGAGGCGCTGGTGAAGACGAGGAATCGGTGCGCCTACCGAGTGGCAAGTCTCGATCACCGCCGGGCGGTCTTGCCGGAAAACGGTTCGCGCAAGTTGCACGAGCGTACCCGTCACTGATGCGAAGGTCATGTGGCAGTGCACGATGTCCTGTTCAGCCAGCCACCGTCGGTTCCGGACTAGCCAGGTCGGTAGAGATGCGTACCGGCCGATGCGCGAACGTCCACGCGGGTATATGTAGCGCAGTTCTACGCCCGGCCTGCGCTCAACCGGTGCCACGCTGTCGGACGGCACCGCGGTGAGAATGGTAACTTCATGCCCGCAATCCGCAGCGTGATTCGCGAGGTCCATAGCCACTCGCTCTCCGCCACCTTTCGTCAGGGCGGGCACGACATGAGTGATCTTCATCGCCCGTCGCTATCCTCTACCGGCATGGCCATCGGATAGACCTAGAGGTAATTCCTCATGAGATGCCAGAGCGGTTCGTGGAACCGTTCGGGCCTGCGGAAGACCGAGAACCGCTGGCTGTTCAATACGGTCTCAAACGAGATTTCACCGCTGAGCCATTGCTCGAACGGGGGGCCTTGAAGGTCGAAGATGAGGATGTCGCCCTCGGTCGACGGCTGATCGACGCACCACGCGGAGCGTGCATTGACGTCGATCTCCACGATGTCGGACGGTCGATCGTCCCGACGCAGGTAGAGGAGGTGATTGTCCTCGAGCGGCGGGAAGGCCGAAACGCGTTGCCGGACCGACTCCAGTTCGCCGTCTCTGATCGGGACGGTGCGCTGTGCGGCAGGATTCCGCGCGTTGAAGTCCGTCAGGAACGCGTCCATCCGCTCGAAATATTCGTCTTTCGAATAGCCTTGTGCAACGATTTCGGATCGCTCTTCGTACTCGACGATATAGTCGCCGGCAACGAGCACGCGCACGCGTTCGCCGCTGCTGCTGCTGTCCGTTTCAACCGCATCGACTTTGTAGTCAAACGGAGTGGCAATGCCGCGATTGACTGCCGAGTTCGCGTGATCGCACAGGACGAGGTTGCCGGCACTTGGGATAACATGTTTGGCATTCAGCACTTCGGCCATCATCCGGCCGATATCCATGTTCCGGCCTGTGAGGCGATCGGCTTCCACCTTGCGCTCGGCCTCCGACATGCTGGTCAGGCAGAAGGGATACCACCAAACATAGGAATAGGGGATGTAGGCGTGATCGACCGGCCCCGATGCGGACGCGGCGCGCTCCATGACTTCGCGGGACACAAAGTTGTCGTTGCCCTGGAACAGGGAGAAACTGTTCCCCTTCACGATGAAGGAACTGTCGAAACTGTTGTGATCGGACGGGATCGCATAGGCCTGCACGTCGTCGAAGATTTGCGAGAATGCATCGCGCTTCAGCCGGCGCGTGTTGAAGGATTGATCGTCGTCGATGAGATCGAGGCCCGTGCATCCTTCGGTGATGTAGATCGGCGTGCCCGGCTTCAGGCGGCGAAGGAAGTTCGGGTCGTAATGGTCCTCGTGGCAATGGCTGATCATGACCGCATCGACTTCAAAGAGACGGTCGGAGAGGGCCAGCGGCGGAAAGAACAGCCAAGAATCGAGGAACAGCGGCCGGTCGAGCACCGGGTCGATCAGGATCAGCTTGCCGCTGAGGCGGGCGAGGACGGTCGCGTGACCGACATAGAAGCTTCCGTCCTCTGACCGGCCTAGGAATTCGTCGAGAGAGGTCACGTCAGGCGTCCGCACCTGTCTTGGCAGATGCGACGATAACCAATTCGGCGGCGATGTCGGGATAGCGTTCGCCAAGCTTCATGAAAGTGCGGACCATCTCCGGGGTGAAGCTGCTCTCGATCTGCGAATTAGACAGCGGCTTCATGAAATAGCCGCCGAAATAATCAATCTCGTAGCCCGCCTGCAGAAAGTCGCGCCTGAATGTCTCGGGGTTGTAGACGCGGCGGTGGCCGTGATGATGATCGGCCTCATTCAGTGCCTCCTCGAAGTCGAGCAGCCCCATCATCACGCCAACCTGGCGATGCAGCGAACGGGAATTCGGAACTGCGCAAATAACTCGCCCGCGCGGGAGCAGCCACTGGCGAGCCGAGGTCAGAAGCCGAACCGGATCTTCCACATGTTCCAGCACATGCCCAAGGATGATGTTCTGGAACTGCTCTGTCGGTTCGAAATCTTCGAAAAGGCTGTGGTGAACTTTCGCGGCCGGGTGTCTCCGCTGAATGTCACGGCAGAAGACCTCCGACCCTTCTACCACGGTCAGCGGCAGGCCAAGACTGGCCAGGCTGTCGGTCATCACGCCCTCGGCCGGTCCGAGTTCAAGGATTGGACCGGCCGTGATGAACCGTTGGAACACTTCGAACGAGTAGGCCGTGGTCCAGCCATTGGCGCCCTGCGCATACCAGCTGTCGGAAGCGATACCGGCAAGCCGCTGCATCTCTGAAATTGCCTGCATTTGCTTCTCACTACTCGATTTCTCGCGCACGTAGCCCGTTCATATCTTCGAGATCAATCGGCAGGGTCGATCATCTCACTGTGGCTCCCCCGTGTGAGCTCGCGACGTTCGGTTGCTTGAGACGCGCTTGTCGTCGATTTGCCGACAATTGCGGCCGTTCGCGGGGGTTAATGACCTTAAGGTTGTGCCCGACCCCAGATCAAAGCCGAGCGTCCGATCGCACGCCGCACGCGACCCAGAATGGCTCGGTTTCTCGAAACCGGATGTTCTCTAGCCCGCACCGCTCCATCATGTCCTTGATCTGCGCTCGCGTGAAGCGATGCTCCAGCCGCGTTCCGAATCGATCGAGCGAGTCGGTGCGCATCGTGTAGAAGGTCTTCCAGCGATAGTTGCTCAGCGGAATGTTCGAGACGTTCATTCCAGCCTTTTCGAGCAGGCGCGCCGATCGGGCGAGCGGCCAGTAGAGCGTCGCTGCCAGCAAGTTGCTGATTCCCTTCTTGAGCGGGAATGGGAGCTTCGACACACCGCCGCGAACTACGTTTGAAGCGTGCCAGACGCCGCGAAACCAGGCCGGCCGATTGTCGAAGCTGTAATAGAGATAGACCAGGAACGGCGCGCCGCGCTTCAACCGCCGCACGCACTCGCGCAAGCCGCCCTCGGTGTCGGGAATGTGGTGGAGCACCCCGAGGCAATAGCCGAAATCCTGGCTGGCGGGCGCAAGGGGGAAATCGTCGACGCCAGCGTGGTGGAACACGGCTTTCGGGTCGCCGGCCATCCGGAATTTCGCAACCGCCAGCGCTTCCGCCGCGGGGTCGATGCAATGCAGCTTTCCGACCTTCGGGAGGACCCATGCCGCCCATCGTCCGGAGCCGCAGCCAAGATCGAATCCTTCGGCATTGCAGGGTAGCTTGTCGAACGGGAAGATGGAGAAATATTCCTCCGCCATCTTCTCGTGCATGACCGGATCGAGCTTGGTCTGGTCAAAGGCGGCCCATTCTTCGCCGAAACTCTTGACGGTGGCGGGGTCGATATTGCCGGCGGTATGGTCAGTCATGCAGTGATCCTGCCGGTTGCGCCTGGTGGGGCTTGGTTAGGCGCGGCTATCGCGGTTCGCGCCGCATTAGCAAGCCGCGATAGGCAGCGCGCTCATGGGCGTTGAGCCGCTCCGGGTCCATCATCGCAAGCGCGCGTTCACGTGCGCCTTTGCCCATCGTGCGGGCGTAATCCGGATCGTTGAGGAGTTTGAGCACGGATTCAGCCATGGCTTCGGTGCTACGGAACGGCACCAACTCACCGGTTATTCCAGTCTCGACGAGATCGCCCTGCCAATCGAGGTCGTAGGCAACGATCGGGGCTCCACACAATGCCGATTCGGACAGCGCTCGCCCGGTGAGGGCCGAAAGGACGGCGGTCGCAAAGCTGTTCAGCTGAGCCAGCTGTTGCTGGTTCTGGTTTCCCGGGAAGCGCACATGTTCTGCCACGCCGAGCTTGTCGGCAATCGCTGTCAGGTCCGCCCGCATTGATCCGTCACCGGCATAAACGAGATCGAGATCGTGACCCGCGGCCCGAACTTTCGCGAAGACCTGCATGAGGTCCTCGGGATGCTTGAGCGCCTCCAACCGTCCGACCGACAGCAGATATTTTCCGGGTGTAACACGAAGGCTTTTGAAAAATTCTGTGTCGCACTCGCGCTGCTCCGGATCGCGCAAATGCTCCTGGGCCAGCAAGTTGCCGTAGCGGAAGATGGTCACTCGGTCGGCTCGCGCTCCATTGCCGACCGCAAAATCCACATTGTCCTGGTTGGGTGCGGCAATCAGATCGCACCGGGGAAACACAAAGCGTTCGATCCGCTTTTCAACCTCAATGCTGCGGAATAGTCTGGCGTAGGCGGGGCGGCCCGTATTCTCGCGGACCTTGTCGTTATTGCCGTTCACCCGAATCATGAATCGGGCGCCGGTAGAGCGGGCGAGCGCCCAGCCGAATATGCCGAGATACAGGGGATCGCCGGCGCGGACGATGGCGATGCGTTCGCGTCGGATCAGGCGGCGGAGCTGCAGAAACAGAAGCAGCTGACTCAGCAGAAAGTTGACCGGGAGCAGGCGTGAGAGCCCGCCAAACCGGCCGACCTTGCCTTCTACAAAGGTGTGACGGTCGCTAAGCTGGTGCCAATTGCCCTTCCCGTAGCGAGGCGCCCAGGCGTCGGACGTGAGCAGCGAGGCCATCGGATGCACGGTCCAGACGTGTCGGAAGAAACCGTCCAGGTCGCGGCTCAGGACGCTATTTTCCAGTCCGCGCTCACGGATGATCTCCAAAGTGTACGACGCGTCGAGAATGAGCATAGCCGGCGCGGAAGCACTTGCGTCGCAACTAGTTTCACCAACTCCCGCGCTCATTCGGCCTCGCTCTTTTCTCAGTGTTTCCTGCGCGTTAAGGTGGGATGCTTAGGCTCGGATGGCACTGCGAGCAACGGGGGCGTTCATTGACGCCTGAAACCTGCCACGGCTAAGCTGAGCAGATGCTGATTTTAAGGACTAACCATGGCTGAAGGTGACGTTTCGCAGCTCGCGGGACGGAAGGTCATCGTTACTGGTGGCGCCGGCTTCATCGGATCGCACCTGTGCGAAGGGCTGGTGGAGGTCGGCGCCGAAGTGGTCTGCC
This sequence comes from Sphingomicrobium sp., assembly GCA_039915925.1. GTDB lineage: Bacteria > Pseudomonadota > Alphaproteobacteria > Sphingomonadales > Sphingomonadaceae > Sphingomicrobium. Next base: position 62,973 of record JBDSMG010000004.1, on the reverse strand, counting down.
TGGACGATCTTTCGGCCGGCAAGCGCAGCAATGTCGACCATCTCGAAGGCCCGAACTTCCGTTTTGTCCAGGCCAGCGTTTGCGACAGCGGCCCCGAGATGGATGCGCTGTTCGAAGGGGCCGACACTGTCTTCCACAACGCGGCGTCGAAGAAGAACATCTGCCTCATCGACCCTCATCGCGACCTCGAGGTGAATGCGGGCGGTGCGCTCAACTTGCTTCAGCTGTCGATGAAACATGGGGTGCGCAAGTTCGTGCAGGCGTCGACCGGGTCGGTCTACGGCGAGCCGCAAATCTTCCCGACCAACGAAACCCACCCGTTCGAGCCGGTATCCTATTATGGCGTGTCGAAGCTCGCCGGCGAGCGTTACGTCGATGTCTTCCACAAGCTCTATGGGCTAGACACGACCATCCTTCGCTATTTCCACGTCTACGGTCCGCGGCAGGAATCGAATGAATTCGGCGGCGTCGTGTCGATCTTCTTGCGCAGAATCACGGAAGGTCAGAACCCGATCGTCTTTGGCCATGGTGAGCAGGTGCGGTCGTTCACCTGGGTGAGGGACCTGGTGGAGGCGAACCTCCGCGCGGCGACGAATCCGAAGGCATCGGGTCAGGCTTTTAATGCGGCGTCGGGTATTCGCGTCACCATCAACGAACTCGCGCGCGGCATGCTCGACATCCTCGATCCGCAAGGGAAGCTCGAGATTGAGCATGGCGACCCGCTGATCGGAGACATCATGGAATTCGACGTTTCGAATGCGAAAATCCGTGAGGATCTCGGCATTGAGTTCGAAAGCGACTTCTGGGGGACGCTGCGTACCGCGCTGAGCGACGTGGACGCATTCCTTGGCCGCCCGGCCATGGCGGACGTCACAGCCTGACCAATGCATTGCAAGGGCCGGGCGTCGGGACCGAGCAACTCCGGTGAACCGCCGCGAGTATTTCCAGCACTTCATGGTGCTGTTTACGGGCACCGCCGCGGCGCAGGTCGCGAACCTGCTCAGCTATCCGTTCCTGGCGCGTCTTTACTCACCGCACGACTTCGGGACATTCGCACTCTTCCTTGCGGCCTCGGCGATCCCCGGCGCGATCGCCTGCGCGCGCTTCGACCTTGCGGTACCGACCGCGCCGAGAGCCGGGCGGTTCGCAATCCTGTGGCTTTGCATCGTGATCGCGGCCGGAATGGGTGTTGCGTCGGCCATCGGCGGGGCCGTCTACTGGCAGTTCTTTGCAACGAACCCGAGCATGTTCATGCCGCTGCTCCTCGGCTTATGCGTGTTTCTGACCGGCTTCTGCGCGGCAGGGTCGCTCTATCTGATGCGGCACGACCGCTACCGGCTGAGTTCTTTCTCAATGGTGGTGCGAACCGCCGTCGCGGTCGTAATCCAGATCGCTCTTGCGTTTGCCTGGCCCAATGCTTTCTCCCTGATTCTCGGCTTCACGCTCGGAATAACAGCCCAGGCTGTCGTGCTCGGCACTTCGATCTTCCTCCACGTTTCGCCGGGGCGACCGCGCGCGCGTCCGATCTTGGCGATGGCCCGCCGCTTCAGGCGGCAGGTGATGGTCGATATCCCGAGCACCTTGATCGCTGCGGTGTCGCTCAACTTGCTGACCTTCATCCTCTCCAACCTCTACGGCCAAGCCGTCGTCGGGCTCTACGCGATCGGCAACCGCATTGCCGTGACGCCGCTTCAACTGTTCAACGACGCGCTGAGCCAGGTGTTTTTCCAGAAAGCGGCCCGCGCACAGGAGGAGAAGGGGCATTTCTGGAACGAGATGAAGTTCAATCTGCTCACCTCCGGGCTGCTGTCTCTCGCCGTTCTTATCGGGATCTGGATATTCGCTCGCCCCTTCATCACATTCTACCTTGGGTCGAAGTGGGAAGCAGCGGCCGACATGCTGCTGATACTCGCACCGATGCTTGCGGTACGAAGCCTGTGCATGTCTGTCGCGACGACGGTGTTCGTGCTTCGCAGGCCGCAGTGGTTGCTCGGCCATAACGTGGCCGGCGTCCTTGTCCTCGGCTTGGTATATCTCATCGGACTTGCCCGCGAACTGACTGTCGACCAATTCCTGATATTAGCGTCCGCCCTACTGCTTGTTGAATATGCCGCTTTCGCCGCGCTACTTATATGGGCGGCACGGGCGAGGGCGCTCGGCGCAGTTCCATCTCTGAATGGCAGACGGAGACGCCATCATGGCCGGTGATGTGAACGTGCGTGCTCCCACTCTTAAAGCCAAGTTCGCCTACCGGCTTTATCTGCGGGTACTCCGCTTCGAGTCCATGATCTGGGTTTCGCTCAGGCGGCGGCTGTTATGGACGATGATCGGCAGCAAACCGGACCGTTTGTTCGTTTTTTCTGATGTCTTCATTGAAGGCTATGAGGGGCTGACCATAGGATCAGACGTATCCATTAACCGCGGCTCAAACATCTCGGCTGCGGGCGGGCTGAGTATTGCCGACCATGTAGCCATCGGACACTCGACGTCGATCCTCACGGTCAACCACGGAACCCGCAACCGCAATCACCCGATAAAATATCAGCCGTCGACAAGCGCTTCGGTCACCATTGGCGCAAATGTCTGGATCGGCGCGAGGGCCGTGATCCTTCCGGGAGTAAGCATCGCGAGCGGCACGGTCGTCGCGGCGGGGGCGGTAGTAACTAAATCCGTGACCGAGCCCGACACGATCATCGGCGGCGTACCGGCGCGCAGGCTCAAGAGCCGCTTCGTCTAGGTTGTCAATCCCATTGCAATCGGCCGGCCTGTAGCTTGAAACGCCGGTAGAGCCGGAGGAGCTTTTCATAGAAGGCACGCTCCGACAGATAATCGGTGTGCGGCTTTTCCGACCGCGACATATAGTCCTGAAATTTTTCCTCCGACCAGCCCATCTTCTTGATGAAATAGAGCCGGTCAGCCTCCATTTCCTTTTCGCTCGGGTAGGCGATCCCCGCCGCGCGCTGGAGGGCTTCCTCGCGAGTCATTTCGCCATTCATGATCAGGCTGGACAGGTGCGGCTTCCGTTTGTCGACCCCGAACTTGTAGGGCTGCAGATAGCCCTGGTAGAAGCGGGTGAAGACGGACTCATAATGTTTGTGAGGGTAAGGCTTGTAGCCGAAATCGCGCTTCAGCACCTCGAGCGCATCGGCCTTCCTGTAGTCGAGATAATCGAGGAAAGAGACCCAGTGGATCCGGTTCAGCAGCACGTAGCGAGCCGTGTCCAGGGTGCTGATCGCCGGGAAAGTCCTTAGCCTGGGTCCACCGAACCGCTTCGAGATTCCGACGATGTTGCGCTTGTCGGACTTGTACCAGTTCCAGCTGCGCGGAATATCGACGCCTTCGGTCGCGATGTTGGTTCCCGCCAAGATGAACTTGAGGCCGTGCCTCGCCGCCTGCTGATAGTTCACTGCGAGCATGGCGTTGTCGTAGAGTACCTCGACGTCGATGACGTCGGCGGCGAAGAAGGCTTCCATCAGGCCGCGGATTTCCGGCCAGTCGATCACGTGGGTGTAAAGGTCGACCCCGAGGCCGCGGACGAGATTGGCGATGTTGTTCTGCGCAAGCTCGGAGTTCCAGCCGCTGTCCATGTGCACGGCCAGCGGTTTGAGCCCAAGCTTCACCGCCTGAACCAGTGCCCAGCTACTGTCGACGCCGCCCGATAGCCCGACGATGCATTGGTATTTCTTGCCCTTCGATGATGCCTTCACGCGGTCAACCAAGGCGTTCAGACGGCGCAGGCGTTCGGGCTCGTCGAGCGCGATATGTTTCGCCTGCTTCTCGAGGAACCCCTTGCAATAATTGCAGATGCCCTGCTCGTCGAAGACGATGTCGCCGGCCGTGGTGTCCATGATGCAACGGGAACAGGTCTGGACGTTGGGTATCACTCAACTGGACTCCAGAGCGCGCGAAGCTCTTCGTAACGCGGATAGGTGATCAGGACGGCGCGGTGCGGGCCCTGAAACACGAAATAGGCACCGGCGGCAACCGCGCTTGCCCCGGCATCGGTCGCGGCCTTCATGTCGGCCAGCGAGCTGATCCCGCCGACCGCGATCAGCGGCACTCCGGCGAGCTCGCTCGCTTCTTTGATGAGCCCAAGGTCGGGCCCGCCAAACGTCCCGTCGCGATCGACTGCGTTCAGGAGGATCTCGCCGGCCCCGATGGCCACCGCCTGGCGGACAGCGTCGCGCCAGTCCTGAAACCACGGCTTGATTCCGGCGGCGCTGTGAAGCTGTGGCTTGCCGAGCCAGTTTCGTTTGACGTCGATCGACACGACCACCGCCTGCTCGCCCGCCTTGTCGGCAATCTCGCGAACAATGCCCGGGTTGCGCCAGACCGCGCCTTGCAGCGCGACCTTTTCGACGCCGAGCGAAAAGAGCGTTCGAGCGTCTTCGGTCGAGCGGATGCCGCCGCCGTAGCAAAGCGGCATGAAGCATTCGCTGGCAAGCTCCTCGATCGCTGCGAAGTCCGGTCCGCGCCCTTCCCGAGTAGCGTCGATGTCGAGCACCATCAGCTCGTCGACTTCTTTCTCATTGAAGATGCGCACGGCGTTGATCGGATCGCCGACATATTTAGGCTTTGCGAACTTGAGTGTCTTTACGAGGCCGCCGCGGTTTGGGCTGAGCAACAGGCACGGGATCACCCGGTGGGTCAGCATGGCATTGCCAGGAAGCGCCGCATCAGGCCCAGGCCGAAGCGATGGCTCTTCTCCGGGTGGAACTGGACTCCGTAGATGTTGTCGCGCTGGACAGCGGTCGTGAAGGCCGTGCCGTAGACGGCGGTTGCAAGCACGTCCTCCGGGCGATCGCATAGCACGCGGTATTTGTGCACGTGGTAGAAGCGCTGCTCGCCTTCGTCGTTCGGGATCAGCGGATTTGGGCGCGTTGTCGTCACTTCAGACCAGCCCATGTGCGGGACCTTCAGCCGGGCGTCGCCGCCGGTGTCGATCTTGACGACGTCGGCCTCAATCCAGCTGAGGCCGGGCAGAACGCCCTCCTCGCTACGGCGGCACAGCAGCTGCATGCCAAGGCAGATCCCGAGCACCGGCACTTTTTCGTCGAACACAAGGCGTGCGAGCGGCTCGATCCAACCCTGTCGGAGTGCACTCATGCCCGCATCGAACGCACCGACGCCGGGCAGCGCCAGGCGGCGAGGGGAGCCTAGTTTCGCCGGATCGCTCACGATCTCGGCGCTACCCTCGGCGGCCTCGAACATGCGCTGCACCGACTTGATATTGCCGATGCCACAGTCGATGATCGTTAGGTCCATGGAGCCTGCTATTGTTTGGGCGGGAATGCAGTGTCAGTAGCTGCAAGGCAAGCGCGGCCGCGGCATCGTCGCCGAGAGGATGGAATGATCGATAGCTGGTCGGCGATGAAGAGCTATATCCGCGCGGACCTGCGGAGCCGTGGAGATACGCGGTTCCTCCGCGTGCTGATCTTCGATCCGGTCGCCCGTTTCACCATGCTGATGCGGCTGCTCGAATATCTGGCAAACACAGGCAAGCCGCGCCTGATTCGCCTGCCGCTGCTGTTCTGGTATCGGCGCTTATCGGTTCGGCTCGGCTTCAGCGTTGCGCCAGGGATTTTCGGCCCGGGCCTGGCAATCGTTCACTACGGTCTGCTGGTGATTGATCCGACGACGCGGATCGGCCGCAATTGTCGGATCCATCAGGGTGTGAACATCGGCGGCGCCGCCCAGTTCGTGGCGCCGGCCGAGATGCACAAATACTCGCCACGAATCGGAGACAATGTCTACATCGGACCGGGTGCGAAGCTCTATGGTCCGGTCGTTATAGGCGACAATTGCGTGATCGGCGCCAACGCGGTCGTGACCCGTTCCTTTCCGGAGGCCGGACTGACCCTCGCAGGCGTGCCGGCAAAGGTGATTGCGGAAGGCGGCACCGGCGAGCGCGTGCTCAGGGGCGCCGATTGACGCTGCCGTTCAGGCTAGCGGCGCGCGGTCCGGAACGGGATAATAAAAGGTCGCTCCACCGATCGTGACGCTCGGACCGGGGTAGCCGGGATACACTCCGGCTCGGAGCCGCCGGGCAACCTCTTGATCATCCATGTCGGTAGTGATGGTCTTGAGCGCATTCATCTGCGCGCGGGTGTAGGCTCTGCGAGCCCATTGCCGCGGCGCGATGGCCAGCGGATGCCCGGCGGCTATTGCCGAGCAGATGTCGTGGAACATCGCCAGCATCGTAACCATCGTGCGCAGCTTGAGTGTTTCGACGGTGTCCGTCGGGAAGATCGGGAACCGGCGCTCTTCGACGACCGTGCCAGAATCTACCTTCGGCAGCATGTGGTGGCAGACCGCGCCGAATTCCGGAGCATCGTCGTAAAGCGCGAAATTATAGCAACCAATACCCGGGTACTCGACCGAGGCGGGATGGAAGTTGAGCGCGGTTCCTGCATTCTCCAGAACTGCCGCCGGCACGATCCAGGGCGAAAGGAACGAGAGGAGAAGGGTAGGCCGGGCCTCGCGTACTTCGCCCGGGAGCGGGTCGCCGACGGTGCCGAGAAAGCTCTGAAGGCGGCTCCCGAACAGCACCTCGGCAATCGTGCGCGCCTGACGGCTGAAGGCTTCGGTCTTTGCGAGCAGGATGATGTCGGCGGACATGGCCGCCATTTTGCAGAAGGGCCGGACCTATGCAAATTGATCCGGTGCTTACGCGCAGTGCCGGGCTGACGTAAGGAACGCAAAGCCTGGAGCAGGAGGGCGCGTGAGCGGATATTACAAGCACGACAGCGCAATCATCGATGAAGGAGCGCAGATCGGGGAGGGCTCGCGGGTTTGGCACTTTTCCCATGTGTGCGCGGGAGCACGCGTCGGCGCGCGGGTGTCGCTCGGGCAGAACGTCTTCGTGGCCAATCAGGTCGTGATCGGAGACCGCTGCAAGATTCAGAACAATGTCTCGATCTACGACGGCGTGACCCTGGAAGAAGGCGTGTTCTGCGGGCCGTCGATGGTCTTCACCAACGTCCATAATCCGCGCGCTCTGATCGAACGCAAGGACGAGTATCGCCCGACATTCGTCCGGCGAGGCGCGACGCTCGGAGCCAATTGTACCATCGTCTGCGGAGTGACGATCGGTGAATTCGCCTTCGTCGGGGCGGGAGCCGTCGTCACACGGGACGTGAAGCCATACGCGATGATCGCCGGAGTTCCGGGGCGGCAGATTGGATGGATGGGCGAAGCGGGTGATCGCCTGGATTTGCCACTGTCTGGCGACGGTGAAGCCACAAGTGCGCTCAGCGGCAGTCGTTATCGACTTGCAGGCGGGTTGCTCCGCCCGATCAACTAAGCGGGCTTGCGCTCTCCTGAGTTTTGGCTGCGAACGGATGTGAGTCGGCGGTGCTGCCAACCGGCTGCGAATGGCGGATGTCGTAGGCAAGCTGGATGCTTGGCAAGGCATCGGCAACGCCGAACCCGCGACCGGCGAGGATTTCGCGGTAGCTGTCCGTATGGAGGTCAGTGAAGCCTTCGGAAAACTCGATCTCGTCGCCATCCAGCGTGATGTTTCGATATGTACGCTGCCCCTTTGCAGTAGCGCTTTCGGGCAGATGCGCGGCGTTGACGGACAGGAACCAACGCACACGCGCATTGTCGAACAGCAGGACTCCGCTCGCCGCGTCGGGCCAAACGAAGCTTACCTGGCTTTCGCCGACAGGTCCAAAAATCCAGGCAAGCATGTCGAAAAAGTGGATGCCGATGTTCGGAACGATCCCGCCGGACTTGCGCTCGTCACCCTTCCACGAGGCGTGGTACCACGCACCGCGGCTGGTGATGTAGGTCAGATCGAAATCGAAGCTGGCGTTCGGGTCGGCCTGCCGTGCAGATGCTACCCGCTCGCGCAACGCGACGATGCTGGGATGCAGCCGCAGCTGCAGGATCGTGTAGACGCGTGCACCGGTCTCCGCCTCCAGCTCCTGAATGGCCTCGGCATTCCACGGGTTCACGACCATCGGTTTTTCGCAAATCGCGTTCGCTCCTGTCCGCAAGGCGAAACGAATGTGCGAGTCGTGCAGGTAATTGGGCGACGCAACGCTTACGAAGTCCACCGACCGCCCCTTGCGCCTAAGCAGATCGACGTAGCGGTCGAAACGCTCGAACTCGGTGAAGAATCGAGCGTCGGGAAAATAGCTGTCCAGGATCCCGACCGTGTCGTTGACGTCGAGTGCCGCGAGCAGATCATTGCCAGTATCCTTGATGGCTTTCATGTGCCGCGGCGCCACGAAGCCCGCTGCGCCGATCAGGGCGAAATTCTTCATCTTTGCTCCATTGTCGGTGCGGAAAGCGCGAAGCGACTATTCGCCGCTGTAGCGGTAATGATAGCCGTAGTCGGAGCCATAGCCGACCCGCTTGCTGTCAAGCTTGGTCAGCACGGCACCGATCAGATTGGCACGAATCATCCGCAGACGCTCGATTGCCTGACGTGCCTGCGAAGAGCGGGTCGAGGCCGACTCAACCACAAATACGGTCCCGTCCGCCGACTTGGCCAGTAGCGGCGCGTCGGCGAGCGCGAGCACTGGCGGCCCGTCGATCACGACGTGATCGAACATGCCGCTCAGGGTCTTGAGGAGATTTGGTACCGCTGCCGTGCCGAGCAGTTCGGCAGGATTTGGCGGGACGCGCCCGGCCAGCATCACGGAGAGGCCGCTCTGACCCGTTTGCTGAATAACGCTGTCGAGTTCCGCCTGGTTTGTCAGGATCTCGCTAAGGCCTCGCCCGAGCGGCAGGCCGAGAAAGCGGTGGAGCGATGGCTTACGGAGATCGGCGTCGATCAGGAGGACGCGGCCGCCAACCGTCGCGAGCGACTGGGCGATCATCCAGGATGTGGTCGACTTGCCTTCACCCGGGCGGGAACTGGTGACGAACAGGACCGGAGGTGTTCCGCGCGAAGTGGAGAATTGAATGGCGGTGAGCACAGAGAAGTAGGCTTCGACCACTTGCGCCTCCTTTTCGGGCTCGCCGGTCCCGTCCTTGTTCTGGATGAGCGGAACCGAACCCAGCAACGGAACCCCGAGCTTCCGCTCGAAGTCCGCTGGCGTGATCACCGATTCCCGCAGATGCTCCAGCAGCAACGCCAGTCCAATGCCGAGCAAGAGGCCGGCGAAGAAACCAACCGCAAGGTTGAACGGCACATTCGGAGATGATGGAGCCTTGGCGGGAAGTGCGCTGTCGACGACCGAGATGTTGTTGGTCCCTACGCCGCCGGCAACGCCGACTTCCTTAAAGCGTTGCAGCAGCGCCTCGTATAGGGCGCGGTTGGTATCAACGTCGCGCTGGATGATATTATATTGGATCGACCGGCCTTGCTCGTTCAGCAACCTCGATTTGAGGTCGTCGACCCTTGCCTGAATTGATCTCTCGGCGGCGACTGCCTGACGGTAGCGCCCCCCCAGGTCCTGCGAAACAGACGAGGAGACACGCGACGACTCGATGTTGATCTGCCGGTCGAGTTGCTGGATTTGGGAACGCAGAGCAACGACGGGAGGATATTCCGGGCCGAAGTCGCTTTGGAGCTTGCTCAGTTGTCCGAGTAACTCGGCACGCTGCTGGCGAAGTTGATTGACCGTGGAGTGGGTCAGCGATTGGGCGGCTATGCTGCCGCTCGCTCCGGATCGGAACGCGGCCTCGGCCTGCGCCCGTTGTACGCGCGCCATTTCGAGTTGCGTGCTCAGGTCCGCCAAATCATTCGCGAGAAGCGACTGTTCGCCAGCGCTCGCGCCATTGCCGGCGCGCAGCTTGATCAGGCCTTCCCGCTGGGCGTAGGCGACTGCCTTGCGCTCGGAATCTTCGAGCTTGGTCCGAACTTGATTGAGACGGTTCTGCAGGAACTGACGCGCGTAAGCTGCTGCCTCGAAGCGGCGATTGAGTGCTGCCTCGATGAAGTTTTCGGCGATTGAATTGGCGACGGCGGCCGAAGTCGCCGGGTCGGGCGACATATATTGCACATCGACGATGCTGGAACCGCGAATAGGCGTGATTGTTGTGCCGGCCTTCACCAGCCGGGTCGCCTTTTCGAAGCGCGCCTGTCGTGGCGCGGACATCACGGAGCTCTTGTCCGCATCTTTGAAGCCCGAGAGAAAGGCCGCATTCGAGTCGAGCCCGAGGTCGCGCACGACAGCCTCGGAAAGCGAGCGGCTCTCGAGCAATGCATATTGAGTCTGGTAGAACTCCATTGCGTCGAGTTCAGGTTCCTCGCCGCCGCCCTTGAGGTCGATCACCTTGGCGGTCTCACGGGCAATCTGTAGCCGGACCGTCGAAGAATATTCCTTGGGCGTGAGCATGCTGACGAGAATTGCCAGCGCCAAACAGGCCGCCACGCTCGCCAGCACGAGCCACCGCCAGCGGTAGAGAATCCGCCAATAGACGCGAACAATGGACTCGCTGGGCTGCCCGTAGGCAGTCCATTCGGGCGCAACCGCCGCGGGGCCGACAGCCCGGCGCTCGAGCGAACCGGGGAAAATCGGCGCCTTGGCCGTGGGAAGGTTCGACAAGTCCGTTCCTTACAGAAGGGGTATGAATTGCGCGAGGATGGGGAAGTTCATCATTTGCTTCATGAACTTTTTGGCGCCGCTTTCGCCGACGACGATGATGTCGTCCGGATAAAGCTGGGGATCCGCGTAGCGGCCTGCACGGATGTCCCGCAGGTTGAACATCGCAGCCATTTTCTTGCCGCCGACGGTCCTGAACACGACGATGTTCTGGATATTGGCCGCGTCGTCGACCCCCTTTGCTGTCGCAATGGCGCGCTGGAGGGTCATGGTTCCGCCGACCGGATAGACACCCGGCTGCCGAACGGCTCCATCTACTGTGATCGTACGCGCGGCGGCCTCTTTGAGGTTTACCGCAACGCGTGGGTTCTTGAGGTAACGGCCGCGGAGCCTTTCAGCGATTGCATCGGCAAGTTCCTGCGAGGTCTTGCCTGCTGCCGGGATCGAGCCGGTTAGCGGCATTGAGAAATTTCCCGCAGCATCAACCGTGGCTTCGCGGTCAAGCTCGGGCGCGCCAAACACGGACACAGCGAGCGTGTCACTTGGGCCAATTCGATATGTCTGGAGGTCGAGCGTCGGCCGAGTGCTCTCCGGCGCGGGCAAGTCGGTCGCGACCTGCACTGCGCTCGATCGTTCATCCAATCCTTCGCTGCCGGCGCAACTCGCGAGGACGCCGGCCAACACAGCCACAAACAGGGTCGAGGGTTTCACAACGAGTACTCCGGCCAGGGTCGTTTCACCGCGGTCGCGCCTCGCGGTGGGAACAGCATATACCAGCCTGCTTTTTCACAAGTCTACCTTCGCGATATGAGGACATCGTCGAACTCGGCTCTTGCCGGGCTTCCGTTGGCCAAAGCGGCGAAAGCAATGAAGAGGGCAGGGCAGGTCGGTGCCACCTCGAACTCGAATCGCCGCGACTCGAAGTCACCGCTTCTGAGGTCGTCGCTTGGAGACGTTCCAAATACGGTCCCGCCTTCGACACAGGAAGCTGAAGGCTGAATTGACGATGGTGCAGCGGCATCGCCTTTCACGCGATAGCTCATGACGTATCGACCGGGTGACGCCAGGATATACCGGTACACGACGGTTTTCGCCGTCCGCCCATTCGATTCGATCACAAGCGTGTGAGTTGAAGGATCGACTTCGGCGAGCGTGCCTGGACCAGGCGAAAGCTGCCAGTCAAAGGGAGTCGCATCGGCGAGGTACGCCGAAGCGGGCCGGCTAAATCCCGGATCCGGATTGAGGTTGGCTTGGGCGGATTGCGGCTCGAGCATCCCGAACATTCGTGCCGCGGCCGAATATTGCCTGCGCTCCAGCAGCGCCAAAATGGCCCCGCGGGCATCGGCTCTCCGAAGGGCCTTCGCTCGAGCCAATGCGGCGAGAGTCACCACAACGCCTTTGAGTTCCTCGTCCGACGTGTCCGGGCCCACTGCGAAGAAATGGGTCCGCCAGCCCGGATTGAGTTGAAGCCGCTCGGCCAGAGCGTCACCGAACCTTGGGTTACTGGCCCACGTTCGAACGATTTTGTGCGTCTCTGGCCGTGAGTCGATGCGCAGGATCGCATCTGCCCGTGCCGCGGCGGTCGGATATTGGCCGCCCGCAAATGCCTGTTGCATCGCCCAAAACTGTGTCGCTTGGTCCCGCCATCCCATCGCGCTTGCGACCTGCCAAGCCGCGGTGCCGTCGCGCCCGCTCAGCAGGGCTGAACCGCCAAGCACGCTGACTGCAGTAACCGTTAAAGGCGAGCGGTCGATGGCCGAGGCGGCGAGAGCCTGGGCCAAGTCAACTTTCCGCGTCGCCAGTTGCGCCTCGGCAGCGAGGGCAAGTGCATCAGCATTTTGGGGGCGCAACGCGGCGGCGGCGAGCGGCCGATTGGCACGAAGCGCAGCCTCGGTCATCCGCAGCCTCATTGCCTGTGCGCCCAAGGCCACGCCGACGAGCAAGGCGGTCACGAGAACCAGCTTACCACCGCGACGCCAATGCGCGGGCCTTCGGTCGGGGGCAAGAGGAGCGAACACGAGGCCCGCAGCCACTCCGGTAATCGCCCCAAGTGCGTCCGTGCGGACCGGGAAGTCAACGAGGCTGTGCAGCCCAATCAGCAACAGCATGCCGACGCCGGAAAGCAAAAAAGTTTGCCGGCGCTTTTCAGCCGCCGTTCGACGAAGCTGCCGGACGCAGTGCCAGGCGATTGCACTCAGCCCGGCCACGAGCCAGGCGGCTCCGGGCGCGCCGAACTCTGTCAGCCACTCGAGAACATCATCGTGCGCGTGCGCGAGATTCTCGGGCTGTAGCAGGTCCAGATTCTCGATCGTTACGAAGGCTTTCGAAAACGTGCCTGCACCACTTCCCCACGGCCAATATTGTTTGAGGCCGAACATGATGTCCGGGAGGAAGGCGAAGCGGAGATCGCCACCCAACGAGCGGGCGCTCGAGGCATTCGGCGATTGGCCACTCAGCCACGGCAGAACGAGAGCGACGCCGATGATCGCGCAAGCGGCAAGCCCGATGCCAATCATTGCAACGCGTCGGTTCGCAAGGGCGATCCCAGTCGCAATCACGGTGGCAAACAGCAGGAGGCCCGCACCGGCCAGGGACTTGGTTGCAAGCACCGCCGCAATCAGAAACGGAATCGCAATCCAGCCAGGGTGGAACGGGAGCGCGCCGACGGTTCGCCGCTGTCCGTGAGCCCGTGCAACCTTCTTCTCTGCGATCAGCAAAGCCGTGCAGACCATCGCCGTAAGGAGCAAGCTCGCCTGGTGGTTGGCGTTGGCGAAGACTCCGGACGCGCTGCCTGGGTTGGCCCCGTCGTAGAACGTGATCCAGGACGGGTAGTCGAGCGCGATCTGCAGCGCGCCGATAGCTGCGCTGACCACAGCGGCGGCCACGATCACGAGGGCGAGCAGGCGCGCCTCTCGCCGAGTGGACCCGAGAACTCCGACGAGGAGAGCAACGGGTGTCAGCAAGCTCGCGGCAAACCGCCTTGTCGCCTCCGGGTCGAGAGAAAGCGGACGCCAGCTATTGTCTTCACCGACCAGTGCGAGCGCCGAGCGGGGGAGATCGCGGCCCGGCAGCGCGTGCCATATCGAGGGTGGCAGAGGAATCAGCTGCGCGCCAACTATCGCCAGGAGAAACAGCAGCAGCAGGACCGGGACGGCGCCATCGGCCGGCAGCGGCCTTGCTCGACTGAAATGGCCTGCCGCCAAAGCGAGGAGCACGACCGCAGAGGCCGCTTCGACGCCACCATTGTTGACAGGACCTTCGCCGCCACCGCCGCCGAACAAGGTGCTCAGCAACAACAGGAATGCTAAAATAAGACCGATCCAGTTGAGCCGCAGCACCGCCGCGAAACCGGCGCGGTTCTTCAGCAGCACTTCACAGGTCCGAAATCATGAACGTGAGGAGGCACGCTGCATTCATGCAAGAAAAAAGCCGGCACGCAAGGCGTGCCGGCTGTAATTCCGTTCAGGATCGCGACTTAGGAAGCGCGGCTCAGCGTGCCGTGTCCGTCGTGATTCTTGCTCGAAGCCAGATAGATCGCAAGCAGGACAGTCGCGAGGATGATGCCGAGGGGAAGCCACGGCGTCGAACGAACGCCATAAGCTTCAGGTTGAGCGGCCGAGGTGGCCGCAGCAGCCGGAACGGCGGCGCCAGGACGAACCGCAGCATAGGTCGCCGAAATCGGGGTCATAGCGATAAGAGCGCCGGCAATCGCGTTACGGAAAATCTTCATGCTCACGTCCTAACCTTTTGAGGCGATCCGGATAATCCGAAGTGGAGGTAACTGCAACCCCCTTACGGATCGGTAAACGTCGAATTTGGACCGATGTTCCTGCGCGTACGTTCAGCTGACAAGTTGATTGATAGCCTCTAAGGCCAACCTTCCGTGTTCAACCCGTTTAAGTTCTTCTTTCCGAAAGCGACGGATCCCTCCGGCTCGAGCGTGCCGGCGGGAACTCGGGTGTATGCCGTTGGTGACGTGCACGGATGTATCGGAGAACTCAATCGTTTGCTGATCGAAATCGCTGGCGACTGCGCCGGGTTTGAAGCCGAAACACATCTCGTGTTCCTCGGCGACCTGGTCGACCGTGGGCCGGCCAGCGCGGAAGTGGTCGATCGTCTCGATCGCCGCGACCTCCCTTGCAGTAAACATCACTTCCTGATGGGTAATCACGAGGAGGTGATGCTCAACGTGCTTGATTCGAAAGTCGAGCAGCTCCCTGGCTGGCTTCGATATGGAGGGATCCAGACGCTCGAGAGTTACGGGATCACGCGAGAGGAGGTCCTGCGGCTGGGCCTCGATCTGCCGCCACGCATGCGTGAGGTCATCCCGGAACGGCATGTACGCTTCCTCCGATCGCTGAGAGATGCGATTCAAATCGGCGACTATCTCTTCGTCCATGCCGGCATCCGGCCGGGGGTGGCAATTCGTGAACAACGGACACAAGACATGCGGTGGATTCGCCAAGGGTTTCTCGACGACGACACGGAGCACGGAGTTACGGTCGTTCACGGGCACACGATATCGAGCGCGCCTGAGATTCGTCCAAACCGTATCGGGATCGACACGGGCTGTTACGAGTCGGGGAAGCTGACTGCGCTGGCGCTTGAAGGCTCCGACCGTCGGTTCATCACCACCGCCTAGACGTCCCAAAAAAGGACTGCTGATCCCTACGCGGAAAGTAGAATTGCGCTAAAATCGCAACAGCTTGGCTAATTGCCAGCACTCTGAACGTCAGTTCTTGTTAAGCCTCGGAAGCTTATCTATAGGCGCGGTCGGGGAAAGCCGACTTACCTGGTGCTAAGTCCCGGGCAAGTTTCGCAAATTCGCCTCCGGCTGACCGGTGGCCCGGCGCAGCAGGCGGCGGGCAATCGCGCCCTGCTCATGAGGGCAGGCGCACGGTGGGAGGGGATATATGGCGACGGCATTAGTCGGCATCTACAGTGAGGACTTCGAGCCGTTCGATCGGCTTGTACTTGGCGACGGCTATCGCCCGTCCGAAAATGAAGAATTCATGTGCGATCGGCATCGCGCTTACTTCCTTCGCAAGCTGAAGGAGTGGAAGGAAGCGATCATTGAGGAATCGCGCGCAACCATGGCCCAGCTACAGGTGGACTCGCTTCGCGAACCCGACATTGCCGACCGCGCGTCGAGCGAAACGGATTGGTCGATCGAGCTTCGCACGCGCGATCGGCAACGCAAGCTTATCGCGAAGATCGATAGCGCGATCCGGCGCCTGTACGAGGGCGAATATGGCTATTGCGAAGTGACCGGCGACCAGATCTCTCTCGCGCGTCTCGAGGCACGGCCGATCGCGACGATGACGCTCGAAGCCCAGGAAAAGCACGAGCGTACGGAAAAGGTCTCGCGCGACGACTGAGTCGCGCGGGAGCTTGCGGGCTAGTGACCGAGAAGCGCGTCCTTGAGCCGCAGCTTCTCTTTCTTCAGCCGATGAAGCAGGTCAATGTCGGGGTGCGGCCGGTGCTCTTCCTGATCGATCTTGGCGTGGAGCGCCTGGTGCTTGGATGCGATTGCCTCGACATGTGGATTGTCCATCGGTGCCATTCCTTTCGTGAATGTTCGTGACAGCACCGCTGATTAAATCACGAATCAGGCGATTTGTCTTGAGTCATTTGATCCTTTGGACCGGCTCTCGGTGCGGGCTGTCGATGTCCAGCCGCAACCATTTGGGTGCGCCGACGAGTTGGACTAAGGCGTTCGCGAAGTGACGAATGACGACCATCCGACCGAGCTGCTGGTAGCGTTGAAGCAGGAACACCGGCGGCTCGATGAGCAGATCGAGGCGCTGATCGAGGCCGGCGCCCACGACCAGATCGAACTCGCACGCCTCAAGAAGCGTAAGCTGCAGCTCAAGGACCAGATCGCGCTGATCAACGATTCGGCGATCCCAGACATCATCGCCTGATCTGTCCCGCGCCGGGACGAACCGGCCACATACGGCAAATCGTCCGAACTCGATCGTTGTCTAGCACTGCTCATTGGTGGCACTCAGGACCGTGATGGACGAATCGCCCGACTATTTTCAGCCTGAGGTGCGAATTGCACCACGGTTGGTCGACGCCTTCTACACGGAGGCGTTGTTGCTGGCGGATGAGGCGCGGGCCTATTTCGACGACGCCGGGCGCGACGAACGCAACCAGCTCGAGCCCTTCGCCAGGGTCGGTTTCGCCTGCGAGTCGCTCAAGGTGACGACGCGGATCATGCACATCGTCGCGTGGCTGCTCACCCAGAAGGCCGTTGAGTCGGGCGAAATCGCTTCATCCGACGGCCGCCGCCCGGAGCGCCGGCTCGGCAATGCGCAGGACAGCGATCCCGAGATCGTCGCGAAGCTTCCGGCGCCTGCCCAGCGGCTAATCGCTGCCAGCGCCGACCTCTACGCGCGGGTGAAACGGTTGGACGAAGGCAGCTCGGGGGAAGAACCGGTGCAAAGCCCGGCACGAGCCCTGATGGGGCGCTTGGAACGCGGGCTGATCCAGGGGAACTAGGCAGGACGCTCAGACCTCGTGGTAGCGGCGGTACCAATCCACGAACTGCGGAATACCCTGATCGATCGTCGTCGTTGGCTGATACCCATGATCGCGCTGGATCGCGCTGATGTCCGCAAACGTATCGTTCACGTCGCCTGGCTGCATCGGCAGGGCCTTGACCCTCGCCTTCTTATTCGTCTGCCGCTCAAGCAGATCCACCACGCGCATCAGATGCTCGCTGCGGCTGTTGCCTATGTTGTAAAGCGCGTGCGGCATGTGGCTCCCGCCCGCCTTCAGTTCCCCGTTATCCGCCGGAGGATTGTCGAGGCAGGCGATAATGCCGGCGACGATGTCGTCGATGTAGGTGAAGTCGCGACGCATATCGCCGCCGTTGAACAAGGGCAGCTCGCGATCTTCCATGAGCGCCTTGAGGAAGATCCACATCGCCATGTCGGGCCGCCCCCATGGACCATAGACCGTGAAAAAACGGAGGCCAGTGGCCGGGACCCGAAACAGGTTGGCATATGACTCCGTAATTAGCTCGTCCGCCTTCTTAGTCGCCGCGTAGAGCGAGAGCGGATGGTCAACCCGATCCTCGACGCGGAAAGGAAGGTTGGTGTTTCCGCCGTAAACGGAGGAGGATGATGCGTAGACGAAATGGCTCGACCCGCGCTGCCGCGCCATCTCCAGCACGTTGCAATGCCCAACTAGGTTGGATCGCACATATGCGCCCGGATTCTGTATGCTGTAGCGAACTCCCGCCTGTGCGCCGAGATGGATGATGCGATCGAAATCGGCGCCGACCAGTCCGGAATTGAGCTCCTGCGCATCCGAAAAGTCGATCCGCTTGAATCGAAACAGATCACCGAACTCATCCGTCAGCCTGCGCAGACGCGCATGCTTTAGCTCGACGTCGTAATAATCGTTGATATTGTCGATGCCGACAACGCGGTCGCCGCGCGCCATCAACGCGGCCGCCGTCGAAGAGCCGATGAAACCTGCGGCTCCAGTGACGAGAACGTTCAAGCCAGTCTCCACATTACGCCGCCCCGCGCGCTCCTCTAAGGAGCTTGGGCTTCAGCGCAAGAGCCGGTCACGGCCAGATGCGCAAGCGCTTGATCTCCTGATCGAGCAGGTCTGCGAGCTTGCGATGGTCAACGAGCGACGGGTGCCAGTCGCACCCGGCGAGGTCGAGCTCGCCAAATCGCACGACCTGGACGGACAAGGCCGGATCGCGTTGCAATAGGCTCGCGACTTGCCGGACCTGATCAATGAATTGATCCGATCCCATCAGGATGAACATGGCCCTGGGATAGGCTTTATGCCGGCCTCGAACGAACTCGGCGTAGCGACCCCGATAATCCGATTTCAACTCGGTGTCGCTCTTCCAGCGTTCGCCGGACTTGAGCGGCGTCGAGAAATCGTTGGTCCCGAGATTGATAACGACCAGCTGCGGCTGCCACGCGCGATCCGCAATCTCGAGATGCTTATCGTCATCCGGTTTCAGGCGCGGATAGATGACGGGCAGGCTCGAACCCACCGCGCCGCCGCCATAGTTGCGGACGATCCCGAAACCGGAATAGGCATTGATCCGGTAGTCGGCGTCGAAGCGCCTCGCCAGCAACGGCCCGAACGCCTGCTGCGTGTCGGTCGTGTCGTGGACCATCGTGCCCGGGCAGGTGTGCGTGGCCGAGGTGTTGCCGTAGCCCACGGTATAGCTGTCGCCGATGAACTCGATTTGCCGCGCTCGCGTTTTCACCGGAAATGGTTGGCCATTTGAAGAGAAGCCGAGGAACCGGCCGCCGCCGCCCTGGCTCTCGGTTAGCTTTTCCAAGCGCACGACATGCTCACCCTCGCTCAGCCCGCTGACTGTCGTGTCGAATTCCGCGGTCCGTTTTGAAACGAGCTTGTCGTCGCCGTCGACCGAGAGCCTCATATATTCCTGCGGCGCTTCGAACCGGACCCGGACCGCAGTCCCACGGAAGCGGCCTTCAAAATAAGTGCCGGGCCAGCCGAAGCTGGCGCTTCCGTCCGCCTCCTCGATCACGCGCCCGCCGATATGCGCGGGCACAAGCTGGTTGACGGGGGCGGGTGCGGCGCCAAGCGTTGCGAGCGCCGCGAAGGCGAGGATCAGACGCATGGAACTAGCGCAGAACGCGCTTGAGCACCGGCTCAAGCACGCGCTCCATCGCCTCGTAACCCGCCACCGTGGGATGAACGCCGTCATTGGCCATCCCCGGCTTCATGCCTCCGGATGCATCGGCGATCGCGGGATGATAGTCGACATAGGTCGCGCCAATCTCGGCTGCGTAGCCCTTGATCCACTGGTTGAGCTCGCGGATCGGCTGGAGCGTGTTGAGCCCGGGCCGCCATGGAAAGTTCGCCGCGGGAGGGATCGAGGCGAGGATCACCTTGATCTTGTGGTGCTGGGCGATGGCGGTCATGCCGCGGATATTGTCCTGCGTCATCTTGTGGCTCATCGGGCCGGTATTGCCCGCGATATCGTTGGTTCCGGTCATGATGTGGACCGCCCTCGGCTTCAGGTCGACGACGTCCGGGATCATCCGGATCAGCATCTGCGGCGTGGTCTGGCCGCCGATCCCGCGGCCCACCCGTCCGGGCATGAAGAAGGAGCCGTGCAGGTCCTTCCAGCCTTGAGTGATGCTGTCGCCCATGAAGACGATGTCGACCTTCTCATGCGCGGAAATGATGCGCTGATTGTCCGCTCGGTAGCGGCCCTGCATCGAGAAATCTTCCTTGAGCTCGCGGGCCCATTTCTCATCCCAAGTTTCAGCCAGAGCTTTGCTGGTGAGCGCCAGGGCAGGTAGCGCTACGGCACCGCCCATCATCCTGCGGCGGGAAAGGTCGATTTTGCTCATCGGATTGTTACCTCCTGTTCGATCGCATTCCAGCCGCGCAGTCTCAGCGCCGCCGCAGAACCGGCGCTTGCCGGATAGCGGATGGTGATCGTTTTTGTCTCGCCCGGAAGAAGAGCGACGTAATTGTCACTGAAGAAGGCGGGCAGGATGCGCTCCCCCTTCGCGTCCACGAGCGTCAGCTTGGCATTGAGAACCGGCGCCTGGCCGCGGTTGGCGAGAGTGGCGGTGACCAGCCGTTCGCCCTGCTGAATACCGGAGGTTGCGCTGAGCGAGAGCGGCACGCGCGGTAGCCTGTTCAGTGCCTGGTACGCGGCAGTATCCTTGCCGCGCCAGTAGAAGTTCTCGGACACAAGATTGCCCGCACCGTCCGCCAACTTCAGTTGGACGAGTGCCATGCCGTTCGCCGCAAGCAGCGGATCGAGCGGAACCGCGACAAGCTGCGTCGCCTGATTGGCTTTGGCATCGAGACGGTCCGTGCGCGTGAACAGCTCCCGATTGTCGAGGCTGACGACGCGTGTCGTCGCAGTGAGCCCGGGCGCGTCCTGCTGCGTGGTGTTGAGCACGACGAGTTCGTTATCCGGCAAGTTTAGCTGAACGTGGAGCGGCTCGGTCGCCTTCTTCGCCCCGTAATAGGCCGCGTGCGTGTCATAGTCCCAGCTGTAGATCTGCCACGCGTTCGACGGCCATGAGGGGTGGGTCATCCACAGCAGGCGCCCGCTGTTCTTGGTCCACAAATGCCCGAGGAACCCCTCGTACATCGCCTTGTGGGTTTCGAGGTTCATCATCTGCGCCTTGCGCTCGAAATCCTCGAAGCTGGTCGCGGCGCCGAACATGGTGTCGAGCGTCTGCATGAAGGTCTTAGTGTCACCGTTCCCGGCGAAGTGCCAGTCGTGATAGGCAAGCACGTCCGACAGCGGCCAGCGGTCGTCCTTCGGAACGTAGCTCGACACGGATTCGAGCGTCGACAGCGAGGGTGTCCCGGTCTCGACCGAAAAGCCCGTCGCGAGGTTGGTAAAATAACCGACCGGAGGTCGATAATTGTACGGGCCCGAGCCCTGCAGGTTCACCGTATTCGAGCTGCCCGTGTACCAGCGGGTGCCATCGAGCTGGAAGACGACGTCGTCCAGTCCTTCATTGAGCTGCGGATAGGGGACGCCTTCGTTGCGCCCGAACCAGAGGATGATCGACGGATGGTTGCGGTAGCGCGCAACGGTGTCGCGTGCGTTGGCGAGGAACAAAGCCGGGTCCTGCGGCTCAACCTGAAAGTTCTGCGTCGACTGCCAGAAATCGTTGAGGATCATGATGCCGTTCTCGTCGGCCAGGTCGTAGAATTGCGGTTCCGTGTTCGTGCCCATCCAGTTGCGCACGATGTTCATGTGCGCTTCGCGTTCGAGACGGAAATAGGGCTCGAGCTTCTCGCGCGGGATGCGCTTCATCGCATCGTCCATGCCCCAGCTGCCGCCGCGCGCGGCGATCTTCACGCCGTTTACGCGGATGGCGAGATGCGGCTCGGGAAGCACGTCGGGGATGTTGGTTACGCCGGCCGAATGCTCGCCCGCCGACGTGAGCGATTCGGCGAAACCGCGCGGGCTCTGCTTGATGCCAGTATGGCTGACATCGATGAGCTTCTGGCCCTTGAGGCTGCCATCGGTGGTTTGCACGTTAACCCGGCGCAAGCGCCCGGCGCTGTCGAACAGCGAGAGGTCGTAACTGACCTCGCGAATGCCGAAGCGGAGCTTCTTGCTGTCGGACAGCGCGCTGCCTTCCGACGCGGTGATCGTCAGGTCGTGTAGCGCGGGTTCGCCATAGCCGTTGGGCCACCACAGGCGCGGGTTCGCGACGCGCAGTTGTCCGAACTCGGCCGGAGTGAACTTTACTTCGGTAACGCCCGGCGCGGCAGTCGCCGTCTTCTCGACCGCGATATTGTCAAAAGCGGCGCGGATTGTCACCGGTTGTGCCGCGGCCGACGGATTGCGGACAGGAACCGTGATGTAGATGTCGGCGCTGTCGGTGCGCGGCAGCGATAGGTCGGTGACCACCTGCGGGTCGCCGATCTGGACTGTGCCCGTCGCTTCCAGTTCGACCGGCAGCCAGATGCCGGTGTTGCGGTCGCGAATGCCGGGGATCCAGTCCCAACCTTCCGTGGCGACAAAGGTCGGGCCGTCGATCGCCAGCTGACCGCCATTCTCGCCGACGCCGCCCTTGATCGACTGTTCGTGCGGGATGCCCGGGTGAGGAGGTGGAAGCACGCGGACCGCGATGACGTTCGCGCCAGCAACGGGCACCATGTCGAACTGGCCGCGAATGAAGGCGCCGGTCGTGCCGCCGAGCCGCTGCCCGTTGACCCACACTTCGGAGGCATAATTGATGCCGTTGAAGACCAGCTTCAGCCTCTTGCCCGCGGCTTCCGGCGGCACGGCGAAGCTGGTGCGGTACCAATAATCCTGCCGCGCCAGGCTCTCCGGGATGCGCATATTGTTGAGGCCATAATAGGGGTCCGGATAGACGCCGCGGTCGACCAGTGTCGTCAGGACGGTGCCCGGTACCGTCGCGGCATACCATTTGCCGGCCGGGTTGCCGGGGCGTGACAGCGAGGCGCCATCGCCGTGGACGTCGGGCGCCGCGGCGAGCTTCCAGCCGTTGATGTGCCAGCGATTGTCGGCGACAGGCTGCAGCTGCGGCAGGGCAGGGACAGGTTTCGCGACCGGCGCGCTATAGGCGACCTTGCTCTGCGGCAGGGTCCACGGGTCCTGCTGGCGCCAATATCCCGTGTTGGCCCGGTTCTGCCACTCCCATCCCTGGCCGACGTTCCATACCTGGACCAGGTCGAAGTTCGGGCGCGCGCGGTAGAGGGCGGCGATCTCCGCAGCCGACAACGCTCGACCCTCGACAGTGGCGTTGATCAGGGAGCCGCCGAAGTGGGTCTGGCCATCGACGACCGGGGCGATGCCGATTTTCGCCGGGACTGCGGCCGATCGCGCGGTGGCCCGCGTCGCGAGCTTGCCGTCGATGTAGATGCGATATTCCGATCCGGTGGACGCGACCGCCACGTGCGTCCACTTGCCCGCCGGCACCTTGCCGGACAGCACCGTGGCGGTTCCGTCCCAAAAAATCAGTTGCCCGTCATGGAGCGTCAGGCAACGACAAGTGGATGGGTCCCCGATGGAGATAAGGACGACGTGACCCTGCTGGTTTGCATCGGGCCTTACCCAGGTAGAGATCGTGTAGGGCGCACCTGCCGAGACCAGCGCATCGGCACCCTTCAACTCGCGCTCGATCCCGATGCCGCCCGCCAGGAAGCGGGCATTGTAAGGACCGCCATTGTCCGGAACCGCAGCGAATGCAGGCGCGGCAACCGCGCCCGCCAGCAACCACGCAAAAGCGCGCTGACGCATCAAATCTCTCCCCTTGGCGCGCCGTTCGCCGCACACTTGAGAAGTGGATAGAAAGTCGAGGTGTCGCCGCCAAGCCAAAAGTCAGACGATTATGACGCAGCTGCCTCGCTACTGGGTGTCGCGATGGCTGCGGCGGGTTCAGTGCCGTAGCCGGCTTGCGTGATTCTGAACCGGGCGCGTCCGCGAATGTCGGCCGACGAACTTCCCACCATCAGGTCGACATCTCCTGCGTCAATTCGCCAGCGCCCGCCTTGCCAGTAGGCGAGCTGTTGCGGTTTGAGCGTGAAGCTGACTCGCTTCGCTTGTCCGGGCAAAAGCGAGATACGGTGGAAGCCCCGCAGTTCCTGCACGGGGCGGGCGACTTGGGCCACAGGATCGCGGACGTACAATTGCACCACCTCGTCGGCCGCCACGCTGCCAGCATTGCGCACAGTGACGCTAACGTTGACCGACTGGTTCAGCCCGAGAGAGGCGCGATCTAGCATGAGCGGGCTGTACTCGAAGCGACTGTAGGAAAGGCCATGGCCGAACGGGAACAAGGGCGTGATCGGCAAATCGTGGTAGCGCGCGGTGTCCTTCTTGAGGTCGGGGTCCGCGGGGCGGCCGCTGGGCAAATGGTTGTAATAAGCGGGCAAGGCAGCGCTGCTGCGCGGGAAGCTGACTGGAAGCTTGCCGCCGGGCGAAACCTTGCCGAGCAGCACATCGGCGATTGCCGGCCCCGCTTCGACACCAAGGAACCAGGTTTCGAGGATTGCCGAGGCGCGTTGGGCGAGCGGCTCAATCGCGAGTGGCCGGCCGTTCATGAGAACCACAGCTACCGGCTTCCCCGTCGCGAGGATCGCGTCCGCAAATGCTTGCTGTCGCGCCGGAAGACCGATGTCGGAGCGGGAGCGCGCTTCGCCGGTGAGGTCGAAATTCTCGCCAAGGACAAGGAGCACGAAGTCGGCATTGTTCGCAACGGCGCTTGCCCCGGCGATGTCGGAATAAGGTTCGGCGCCGGGCGCGTTGCCGGGCTCGAATGCGACGCTGGTTTCGGGACCGACCCGGGCGCCGAGCGCTGAGTAAAGTGACTTCACATCCTCGACCTTGCCCTGTGCTCGCCACGATCCAAGCTGTGAATTCGCGTCGCCGCCGAGCGCGCCGATAATGGCAATGCGCCTGGCGGTCGCCGGAATCGGCAGGACGTTACCGTCGTTCTTGAGCAGGACGATGGAGCGCACGGCGGCCTCGTAGGCCACGGCGCGGTTCGCGGGCGTGAGGAGGGCGGCGCGCTCACGTTCGGCGCTGAGGTTGCGGTAGGGATTCTCGAACAGGCCAAGCCGCGCCTTGGTGATCAACACGTGGCGAACCGCATCGTCGAGCGCACGACGCAAGCCCGGGTCGGCGGCGATGGCCGACTTGAGCGTCGAGACATAGGCTTTTCCGGCCATGTCCATGTCGACTCCGGAACGAAGCGCCAATGCGCTTGCATCCTGGTCAGTCGCGGCGACGCCGTGGCTCTTCAGTTCCGGAATGGCGTTCCAGTCGCTGACCACCAGTCCGTCGAAGCCCCACGCCTTGCGCAACACATTTTGCAACAGAGGGGCATTGACGGTCATCGGCACGCCGCCGATGTCATTGAACGCGCTCATGAAGGAGCCGGCGCCCGCTTTCCTGGCCGCATAGAAGGGCGGCAGATAGACTTCGTGGAGAGTGCGGTCCGTGATCTCGACGCTGTCGTAATCGCGGCCGCCCTGGGCAGCGCCGTAGCCGACGAAATGCTTGGCGGTGGCGAGGAGACTGCCGGCGTTGCGGAGCGAACTGCCCTGGAGTCCCTGCACTTGCGCCACGGCCATGATCGAGCCGAGATAAGGATCTTCACCCGCGCCCTCGACGATGCGTCCCCAGCGGGCGTCGCGGGCAATGTCGACCATCGGCGTGAAGGTCCAGTGGAGGCCGCTTGCTGAGGCCTCTTCCGCCGCAACTCGCGCCGCCTTTTCGTGCACCGCGGGGTCCCAGCTTGCCGCCATCGCAAGCGGCACCGGGAAGATTGTGCGATATCCGTGGATCACGTCCATCGCGAACAGCAGGGGAATGTGGAGACGGGACTGTTCGACTGCGACCTGCTGCAGTTGGCGCAGCGGCTCCGCTCCGGCCACGTGGAGATAGGAGCCCACCTCGCCGCGCTTCACTCGCTCATATTCCGCCGGGCCAAGGAGCGAGTTGAGCGTCTTGCTACGGCCGCCGGGGATTTGGTTGAGCTGCCCGATCTTCTCGTCGAGCGTCATTTGCGACAGCAGCCGCTCAACGCGTTGCTCGTCGGTCAGCTTCGTTTTCGGCGTGGCACCGATAAGTAAGGCGGCCAACAGCGGCAGCAGGAAGCGGCCTGTCCTCATCTCAGAACGTCGCCCTGACGCTTGCCGTGGAACGCTTCGAGTTCGGCCGCCGTGCCGACCCATTGGTCCCCGGCGATGCCGTGCTTCAGGACCGCCGCGGCTACTCCGAGCTGGGCGATTTCGACTATGGTCGCGCCCCGTAACACCGCGTCGATGACAACGCCCGCCATGGCGTCTCCAGTGCCGATCCGGTCGACGACGGTGCCGATGGGAGTCGGGTCCGTCTCATGCGACGTCTCGCGATTTTCCACGCGCACCGTCAGGGTCGTTGTTCGGTCCAGCTGGATGTCGCGGCGTGTCGAAACGATCAGCTGCACGCTGGGAAAAGCGTCAAAGGCCGCTTCGGCGGCTTCACGGCGTCCCTGCGGCGTGGCTTCGCTAACGTCGCAACCGAGCGCGCGGCAGATGTCGCGCGGGCTCGCGAACAACAGGTCGGTGCTTTGCATGACCAGGTGCTCGAGTTCGGCGGCCTTTGCCGCGCGGCCTTCCCACATCGACGCGCGATGGTTGACGTCGAAGGACACCGGAACGCCGCCAGCCTTCATTGCGTCGACGGCCGCAAGCGCTCCGGTCGAGCCCTGGGTGCTGATCGGCAGGTTGATCCCGCACAGGTGGAACCAGCCTGCCTGCTTTGCGAGGCTGGGCCAGTTGAACCGGTCGGCGGATTTCGAAAAGAGCGAACCGGCGCGATCGTAGACGATTGCCGCGGGCCGGGGCGGGACTCCATGTTCGAGGAAGTAGGTACCGAGCCGGCCCTCGCCACGCGCTATCAGGTGGGTGCCGAGCCCGGCCCGGCGAAGCTCCGCGACGCACAGGTCGCCGAGTTGTCCGTCCGGAAGCGCGGTGACCATCTCGACGTCGAGGCCCAGCGCAGCGAGCGCGGCGCCGACGTTCGCTTCCGCACCGCCGACATGCACCTCAAGGTTTTGAGCGGAGGATAGTCGGGTTCCCGGACTGGCGCTGAGGCGCAGCAGAACTTCCCCGAAGCACAGGATCGGTCCGGTACGGTTGAGGTCCATTCTCTTGCTTGCCCAGCTCTGGAAAGTTGCGGCTTGCTCAAGGGTCGCAGCGCTTAAGTCAAGCCGCGACTAGTTCTGGCGCTTGCCGTTCCGGTCGAGCCAGCCGTTATCCGAGAGCCACTCGAACAAACGGTCGGCCCAGTGCGCGACTGAGTAAAGGTTGCTGCGGTCCATGTTGAAGCCATGGTCCGTCCCTGCATACATATGCAGTTCCGCGGATACTCCCGCCTTATGGAGCAGTTGGTAGATGGTCACGGTTGGCGGGCCGCAGCAGCGGTCCTTCGATCCGGCGACGAGGAATGCGGGCGGGGCGCCGGGTGCTATCGGCCCCTTCGCTCCGAGTGGCCCCGGATAGACCAGCACCTGGAAGTCGGGCCGGCCGCTCACCTTGCTGAGCGCGTCGCGCGGGGCCTTGGCATATTCCTTCGGGTAGTTCGCGACCAGCGAGGCGAGTTCCCCGCCCGCGGAGAATCCCATCAAGCCGATCCGCGCAGGATCGATCTTGTAGTCGGATGCGTGGGCGCGCATCCATTTGATCGCTCGCGCGGTATCGCCGGCGGCATCGCCTTCGATCGTGTACGTACTGCCCGGCTCGCGCGCGAGCCGGTATTTGAGGACCGCAACCGTGATACCCATGCGGTTCAGGGCCTGTGCCGCCTTTACGCCTTCGCCTTCAATGACGAGCAATCCATGGCCTCCGCCGGGCAGGACGACCACCGACGCGCCGTTCGCATGCGCCGGGTCGGCGGGATAAATGGTGAGCGACGGGTCGTGGACGTTCTTGACCCAATAATCCTGTGCCTGTTCGGGCTCGTTGCGGCGGGCTTGAGAGCCCGGGGCGCCATTCGGGTACAATTTGACGACTGTCGGGTGTTCGCCCGCGAATTGGGCGAGGGCAGGTGATCCGCAGACGAGCGTGAGAGCAAGCAGGATTGAACGAAACGGCAACTGACCTCTCCCTCAAATCAGTTCGACGGCCTCGTGTCGCACGGGCTGTGCTTCGCCGCCAGCGCAGCGTAACGTTAACCAAGTTTCGCTAGGCCGTGGCTGGAATGTTGGGAGCGACGCAATGCAGACCGCGATATTGAAGCCGGCGCGGCTCTGGTCAGAGTTGCGCGCGCAACGGGCTTCAAGTCTGCCGCTCGATCTCATCGTCATTGCCGCCTTTGTCTTGTTCGTCGGCTTCCGCCTCGGCTTCAGCCCCCGAGTATTTTTTGACGGCGACGTCAGCTGGCATCTCGCAAGTGGGCAGTGGATCCTCAGCCACCATCAGGTGCCCATGCGCGATCCCTTCTCCTACACCCGTTACGGTCATCCCTGGATTGCGCACGAATGGCTCTCGTCGATTCCGATGACCCTTGCCTACAACGCATTTGGATACTCGGGGATCGCGTTTCTCATCGCCTCGGCGATCGCGGCGACTCTTCTGATTATCGGCCTTTATGTGCGCCGCTGGGCCGATCCGGTCGAGCTCGCGGTTACCTTGCTTACCGTCGTGCTGGTGCTCAACCCGTTCACGCTTGCGCGGCCGATGGTGTTGGTGTGGCCGATGCTCGCCTTCTGGGTGAGCGCCTTGCTGCGTGCACGTGAGGAGGGGTGTGCGCCATCCTGGTGGCTGGTTCTTATGATGGCATTGTGGGTCAACCTCCACGCCAGCTTCGTGGTCGGCCTGGGCCTGGTGGCGGTGTTTGCGTTCGAAGCGCTGCTTGAATCGGTCGATAAGCGCCGGGTGATCATCGAATGGGGTTCGTTTGGAATCGCCTGCGGGCTTGCGTCGTTGCTGAACCCACACGGATTGACCGGCGTGCTTTTGCCGTTGGGCGTATTTACCAGCACGACGACCAATCTTGTGCGTGAGTTCAAGCCTACGGATTTCACGGCGATGCCAAGGTTCGAATTCGCCCTGTTGCTGATGGTAGGCGTAGCTTTTTTGCGGGGCGCTCGGCTTGCTCCGGTGCGGCTGGTTCTGATCCTCGGAATGTTGCACATGGCGATTGCGCATATGCGCCACCAGACCTTGTTCATCCTCGTCAGCGCCTTGGTTGTGGCGCCAGTCCTGACCAAAACGTGGATCGCGGGCAGGACGGCCAACCCCGGGTTGCGTGATACAATCAGGGCAGTCGAGGACCGCAAGGGCCTTGCCATCATGGCGGCAATTGCAGTCGCTGCATGGGCCGGAATTCTGATGCTCGCAGCTCCGGTGAATCCGCCGGTTAGCGCGGTCAATCCTGTGAAGGCATTTTCAGCGATCCCCGCGGAGCTCCGCAACAAGCCGGTGCTCAACGAATATAGCTTCGGCGGGCCGCTGATCCTCCACGGGATCAAGGTCTATATGGACGGCCGAACGGACGTGTACGGGGACCGTTATTTCGAAGAATATATGCACGTCTGGAAGGGTGAGCCGGCGGCTTTCGCGCGGGCTTACAACAAGTGGCATTTTTGCTGGTCGATCTTCCCCCCGGACAACAAGGAGCTCGTTGCGTTGCTCGACCGCACCCCAGGGTGGAAGCGGATATACAGCGACAAGTTTGCAATCATCCACGTGCGCGAGGCGTGCACGTCCCAACAATAATACCCACTGACAAGCATTGACTCTGGTCCGCCGAAAGGTGGAACATAAAGAGAACAAATGAGTCGTCAGAGTCGCCGTGTCAGCCCTATGCCCATCTCCTGCCGCTCGCCTCGATGCGCTTCGGGCGGAGATTCGCGCGCTTGAAATTGCTGGCCGTCAGGCCGCAGCGAGCAGCCTTCCGTTCGGCGTTTGCGCGATCGACCGCAAGCTGGTCGGAGAAGGGCTTGTGGTCGCCGCCTTGCACGAAATTTGCGGGGCCGGGAGCAGCCTCAACGACGACGCCGCCGCCACCTTGTTCGTCGCTGGCATTGCCGCACGGCTTGGTAGCGGCAGCGGGACCGTGCTGTGGATCCGCGCCCGCCGCGACCTGTTCGCTCCGGCGCTGGCGCAAGCAGGCCTCCCGCCTCATCGCGTGATCTACGCCGACTGTAGCCGTGACGAGGACGTGCTGGCGGTGTTCGAGGAAGGGCTGCGCCATGGCGGGCTTGCCGCTGTTGTCGGAGAGGTGGGCCGCGCGAGCATGACCGCCACCCGCCGCCTGCAACTGGCGGCCGAGGACAGCGGGACCATGGCGCTGATGCTCAAGCGCTGGCGCCGCAATGGCGTGGATCCGCTCGCACTTCCATCGGCGGCGTCCAGCCGCTGGAGGATCGGATGCGTTCCGTCCGAGGCTCTTCCGGCAAGCGGCATCGGGCGTCCGCGCTGGAGCATCGACCTGGTCCGCCAGCGCGGCGGTCCGGCCCATCACTGGATCATGGAGGGAATTGATGAAGCGGGTCGCCTCGCTTTACCTGCCGGACCTTCCCACCGATCGGCTGCGGCGGATCGACGGGAAGCGCCCGTCCGAAACGTCGCCTGACCGGCCGCTTGTCACCACGGATCGGGTTGGCCAGCGGTTAATCGTCGTGGCGGCTTGCCCGGTGGCGCAGGCGCTTGGGCTCCATCCGGGAATGGCCGTGACGCAGGCGCGGGCGTTGGTTCCGGAACTCGATGTTCGACCCGCCGATCCGCAAGCGGATATGGCTGTTCTCGTCCGCCTTGCATCCTTTGCATCGCGGCGCTGGACTCCGTGCGCGGCGCTCTCAGGGGCGGACGGGCTGTGGCTCGACCTTAACGGCGTGGCGCATCTGTTCGGAGGCGAGCGACGGTTGTGCGAACGCATCCTGCGTTTCTGTGCACGATTGGGCTTCGAAGCACAGATCGCGGTTGCCGGCACGACTGGAACGGCGCATGCCTTGGCCCGCTTCTCGGGACAGCTGATCACCCTGTGCGCCAATGGCCGCGAAGTCGAAGCGATCGCGGCGCTTCCCCCGGCCGCGCTTCGGCTGGAGTCGTCCGCGATCGGTGCGGCGCGCCGGTTCGGCATCGAAAGCATCGCCGAACTGATCGCAATGCCGCGCGGACCGCTTGCGCGGCGCTTTGGCAATCACCTTCTGACCCGCCTCGATCAGGCGCTGGGCAGGGTAGGGGAGCCGTTCGATCCCATTGTTGCTCAGGATCCGCCTAGCGCCAGCCTGCGTTTCGTCGAGCCGATCGCCTCCGCCGAAGCGATCGGGCAGGTGCTGGGCGATCTCGTTGCCATGCTGATGCTTCAGCTGGAGCAAAGGGGGCTGGGCGCTCGCCGCCTCGATCTCATTTGCGACGGGGTTGACGGCAGTGCGCAGAAGCTCGGGATTGGAACCGCCGGGGCGAGCAGGGACGGTCCGCACCTGCTGCGCCTGCTGGCGATGAAGATCGAGCAGATCGCGCCGGGTTTCGGAATCGAGGCGATGCATCTGGTCGCGGTCCGAAGCGAACCGCTGGCACCTCGTCAGATGAATCACAGTCTTGGCTACAAGGACTCGGCAGTGGATCTGCCGCCGCTGATCGACCGCGTCGCGAGCAGGATCGGGGCAAGCCATATATTCCGCAGCAGCGCGGTCGAAAGCGACGTTCCGGAACGCAGCGTTCGCAATATCCCGCCCCTGACCGAGCCACGGCAATGGCCCCTCGATTGGCCGAGACCCGCACGGCTTCTTCCGCACCCCGAACCGGTCGAGAAGGTGATTGCCGCACTTCCCGATCAGCCGCCGCTCCGCTTTTCCTGGCGCGGAGAGACGCACCGGGTACGCAAGGCGGACGGACCCGAGCGCATTCACGGCGAATGGTGGAAACATGGCGGCGAAGCCGATGCAGTGCGCGACTATTTCCAGGTCGAGGATGAGGACGGCGCGCGCTTCTGGCTGTTCCGCCGCGGCGACGGCGTGGACGCACGCACGGGCGATCTGCGCTGGTACATCCACGGAGTGTTCGCGTGAGCACTTATGTGGAGCTGAACGCGACCAGCCATTTCAGCTTCCTTCGCGGTGTGTCGTCGTGTGAGGAATTGTTCTCGGCGGCCGCGCGGCTGGGTCACCGCGCGCTTGGGATTACGGACCGCAATTCCGTCGCCGGACTCGTTCGTGCGACCATCGCCGCTGACGCCACCAATGTCCGGCTGATCGCGGGCTGTCGGCTCGATCTGGTGGATGGAAGTTCATTGCTGGTTTGGCCTCAGGACCGCGTCGCATGGTCGCGGCTGACGCGCCTACTGACGGTCGGCAAGGATCGCGCCCAGCCGCGCAAAGGCGAGAAGGGACAATGCTTCCTCCATTGGGAAGATGTGGCGCCTTATGCCGACGGGCTGGTGGCCGCGCTGGTGCCCGACAAGGCGGACGAGACGACAAAAATCGCGCTTGCTCAGGCCACGGACATTTTCGCGGATCGCGCGCATCTCGCGCTTAGCATCCGGCGCCGGCCCGGCGATGCGATGCGGCTCCATTCGCTCGATCGCATGGCGAGCGCTTTCGGGGTTCGCAGCCTCGCCACGGGCGACGTACTCTATCACTCGCCCGATCGCCGGATGCTGCAGGACGTCGTCACGGCCATTCGCAACAAATGCACTATCGACCAAATCGGCTTCAAGCGCGAGCGCTATGCCGACCGCCATCTCCACAGCGTCGCGGAAATGGAACGGCGCTTCGCGGAATATCCCGACGCAATCCGCGCCACCGCAGACATAGCGGAGCGCTGCACCTTCTCGCTTCGGGAATTGAGCTACCAATATCCGGACGAGGTCGTGATGTCCGGCCGTTCGCCGCAGGATGCGCTGGAGCAGATGACCCGCGTTGCGCTGACGACCAAGTTCCCCGAAGGCGTTCCCGAAACCTACTCAAAGCTGCTTGTCCATGAGCTGAAGCTGGTGGGCCGTTTGAAATACGCGCCCTATTTCCTGACCGTAAATTCGATTGTCACCTATGCGCGAAGCCAGGGCATTTTGTGCCAGGGCAGGGGGTCCGCCGCCAATTCCGTTATCTGCTACGTCCTCGGCATCACCTCGATCGATCCGGTCGCGCACGAGCTTTTGTTCGAACGCTTCATCTCCGAAGCGCGCGACGAGCCGCCGGACATCGATGTGGATTTCGAACATGAGCGGCGCGAGGAAGTGATCCAGTGGATCTATGAAACCTACGGCCGCAAGCATGCCGCGCTGACCGCCGTCGTCAGCCGCTATCGGGCGCGCAGCGCGGTGCGTGAAGTCGGCAAGGTGCTCGGTCTTCCCGAGGACATGACCGGGGCGCTTGCCGGGCAGGTATGGGGCTGGTCGAACCAGGGCGTCGAACAGCGCCATGTCGATGAACTCAACCTCGACAGCGGCGATCCACGCCTGGCGCTGACGCTTCAGCTTGCCCAGCAACTGATCGGCACGCCGCGCCACCTCAGCCAGCACCCGGGCGGCTTCGTGCTGACCCGCGACCGGCTCGACGATCTGGTGCCGATCGAGCCGGCGGCAATGGCCGACCGGCATGTGATCGAATGGGAAAAGGACGATATCGAGGAACTCAAGTTCATGAAGGTCGACGTGCTGGGCCTCGGCATGATGGGATGCATGCGCCGCGCCTTCGACCTGCTCGATGAGCATAAGGGGCTGCGCCTCGGTCTCGCCGACCTGCAGGATGACGACCCGGTCGTGTTCGAGATGATCCAGCGGGCGGACACGCTCGGCACCTTTCAGATCGAAAGCCGCGCCCAGATGAGCATGCTTCCGAGAATGAAGCCGCGCATATTCTACGACCTCGTCATTCAAGTCGCCATCGTTCGGCCCGGCCCAATCCAGGGGGACATGGTTCATCCCTATCTTCGCCGGCGCGAAGGCAAGGAGAAGCCGGAATATCCGAAGCCGGAGCTGGAAGCGGTTTTGAAGCGTACGCTCGGCGTTCCGCTGTTCCAGGAACAGGCGATGAAGGTGGCGATCGTCGGCGCCGGCTTTACCCCGACGGAGGCGGATGAACTGCGGCGCTCTATGGCGACCTTCAAGTTCACCGGCGGTGTCAGTCGCTTCCACGACAAGCTCGTCGAAGGCATGGTCGCGCGCGGCTACACCCGCGACTTCGCCGACCGCACCTTCAAGCAGATCGAAGGGTTCGGCAGCTACGGTTTTCCAGAAAGCCACGCCGCCAGCTTCGCCAAGATCGCTTACGCCTCGTCATGGATGAAATGCCACCATCCCGACATCTTCTGCGCGGCTTTGCTCAATGCCCAGCCGATGGGGTTTTACGCGCCCGCCCAGATCGTCCGCGATGCCCGCGACCATGGGGTGGAAATACGGCCTATTTGCATCAACCGGAGCCGCTGGGATTGTGCGATCGAGGAGCAGGTGGGGCGGTACAGGTCCGTTCGCCTTGGGCTGCGCATGGTGAAGGGGCTTGCCAATATTCACGCGGCCCGGATCCTCGCTTCGCGCGAGGCACCGTTCGTAACTGTCGAAGACGTCTGGAAACGGTCGGGCGTGCCGGTTGCCGCGCTCGAGCGGATCGCGGAAGCCGACGGCTTTGCATCGCTTGGCTTGAACCGGCGGGAGGCCTTGTGGCGGGTCAAGGCGCTGGGCGATGCGCCGCTTCCCTTGTTTGCGGCGGCGGACGCGCGGGAAGAAGAGCGCGAGCCCTCTGTCGCCCTTCGCCCGATGACCGAGGGCCGCGAAGTGGTGGAGGATTATCGATCGATTCATCTGTCGCTGCGTGCCCATCCGCTCACTTTCCTGCGACCGCGGCTTGAGGCGATGAAGGTCACGCGCTGCGCCGATCTCGCCCGCATCAAGGACGGCCGCCGTGTTGAAATCGCCGGTGTCGTACTGGTGCGGCAGCGGCCCGGATCGACCAACGTCACTTTCCTTACCATCGAGGATGAGAGCGGAATCGCCAACATCATCGTCTGGCAGCGCCGGTTCGAGGCGCAGCGGCGGATCGTCATGTCCGCGGCCATGATCTCCGTGCGCGGGACGGTGCAGCGCGAGGGCGAGGTGATCCATGTCATCGCCGAGCATCTGTCGGATCATACGCCGATGCTGAACGAGATCGGGCAAATGCAATTCCCGCATCGCCGGGCACCCGCGGACGGAGCCAATGGCGGCGGCCCGGATCCGAGGGAGCGCAAGATGCTGCAGATCAAGGACGACTATTCACGGCCGTTCAGGATCGATGCCACCGAAACTGCGCTCAACCTCAAGTCGCGCAATTTCCACTGACGCTTAGCTGTAGCCGCTCGCACTTCTAAGTTCGCCTGCTCGCAATCGCAGGAACTATGCTCGCAAACCGAGAGCCGGACCTGCAATCCACCCTGGGATACTCACATTAAGCGCCTGCCACGGCCTCACGTACAAACCTCAGGAGCATTTCCGGAAGTTCCGCTTTTTGAAGCTTTCGGCGCAGAAGCGGAAGTTCCGCTTCCGGCCCATTGCGGACATTGAAACAACCTTCGGGAAAGTACGTCGCGGTAAGCAGATGTTTGCGCCTCCCCTGGGCGCAGCCCTTGGGAGGGCCTGCCTTGCTTGGCCAAGCTGGCCGGCTCTCCCATTCAGCTACCCGGACTTAGGATGACCGTCCGCTATCCACCCAAAGCAGACATTCAGCGGCGTCCTCTTTCGACCGATTCCAGTCGTAGCGGCTGTGTCTACTGCTGCCCATGGAGGACCCGCCAGCTGCGTCACGGATTTGCTGGCCGTTGCAGCCATGGCGACGTGTAGGCCCAGAAGATGACGTCCGCGCCGAGATAGTCACGCGCGAAACCGGTGAAATCTTCCTTGGTAAAGGGCTTGTTGGTTTTGGGGTCGATGAACTCGAGGTCCGGTTCCTGCACCGACATGGCCACCAGCTTTAGCTTTCCGCGATATTCGTTCAGGAACCGATAGGAGTTCTTCATCTGCGCCGGATTGAAGGGATAGATGTCCGGACCGCCCAAGCCGATATCGTGTGCGGCTGCATAGGCGAATGTCCGGGACATGTAGTGCCGCCTGTCGTTCCACCCGCAGGGCCAGAAATTGGCAAACATGGTGACCGCGGTGCGTCGGAATGCCCTGCGCGCGACGGTGATATTTTCCATCTCGGCATCATAGTAGCCGTCGCAGGTGAAGCCTCTTTCGCCTTCCGAAAGATTCGCGTCCATCGCTGTTTCGCCGAGATCAATACCGTAGACCGCTCCGTCGAAGTGCGCTGCGAGAGCGCGCAGCAGTTTCTGGTAGCGGGCGCGAACTGCCGGATTCCACTGCATGGCGACGACGCCATTCGGCGTTTTCACGGCGCCGGCTTGAGTGCCGGGGTAGGAGTATTGAAACACCATACCACCCTGATACTTCGGGTCTTTCGAAAGATAATCGGGAAGACCTTTCCAACGCAGCGAGAAGGTGCGGTCTCCAATGGAGAGCCACAGCTTTTTGTGAAGGCTGCGCGCGACAGCGAGGTCCCGGCGCACCTTCGCGAAATCGTAGTGATCCTTGCGTGGTTCGAGCAATCGCCAGAGATAGATAATCTGCCCGCCCTCCACGTCGGACCGGGCGAGCATATCGCGATGCTCGGACATGTCGTCCGCGTCGAGGAACAAGAAGTTCCTTGGCGCTTCGGAGTGGGCTGCTGACGTCGTAGACGCTGCGGCGATCGCGACGGGTAAGCCAACGCGACAAAGACGTCTGCGAAGCTGCTTGACCATGTCGCCGCCCTCCCTTGCGCGGTGCTTTCAGCATAACCGACATTCAAGTTCAATTGAGGTTTGGCCGCACGGCCAGTCCGCTTACGACCCATTGCGGAAGTTGGTGTCTGATCTGAAGTCTCCCGAAAGCTGCCCTTCGTTCCTTCTGCAAGCGGGCGGAACTAGAAATCCAAGCGCCTACACTTACCCTTCCGCCGGCCTCGCCTCGTCGATGTTGGGAACGAGCAGATGGATCAGCAGCAAGGCGACCAGATACACCGAGCCAGCCACGATGAAGA
Source organism: Sphingomicrobium sp. (assembly GCA_039915925.1). Classification (GTDB taxonomy): domain Bacteria; phylum Pseudomonadota; class Alphaproteobacteria; order Sphingomonadales; family Sphingomonadaceae; genus Sphingomicrobium. Next base: position 26,471 of record JBDSMG010000004.1, on the reverse strand, counting down.
TCAAGGTGTAGCTGCCGAGGCGTTCCAGGATTTGCGCGACATAAAGCGAGAAGATGATCCCGCCGATCGCGCCGGCCGTGCCACCGATGCCGATGACCGAGCCGACCGCTTTCCTCGGGAACATGTCGGACGGAAGCGTGTAGAGATTCGCCGACCACGCCTGATGGGCCGCGGTGGCCAGGCTGATGATTGCAACGGCGCCCCACAGACTGTCGACATATTGCGCGGCAAAGATGGGCATGACGGCGAATGCGCAGATCAACATCGTTGTCTTGCGCGCGCGATTGATCGACCAGCCCTTGTGGATCAGGTGCGACGACAGCCAGCCGCCACCAATCGAGCCGAGATCCGAAATGATGTAGATGACCGCGAGCGGTGGCCCGAAGTGCTTCAGATCGAGTCCATGCCGCTTGTGCAGGAAGTCCGGCAACCAGAACAGGAACATCCACCACACCGGATCCGTCATGAATTTGCCGACGGCAAACGCCCATGTCTCTTTCATGCGGAGCAGCGGCAGCCATGGCGTCTTTCCTGCCGGATCGGCAGCATCGCGCTCGATGTAGGCGAGCTCCTGCTCGGAAATCAGCTTCGATTCACGCGGGCGCCGATACAGCACAAGCCATGCAACCAGCCAGATCAGGCTGGCCGCGCCGGAAACGACGAAGGCGCCGCGCCAGCCGTAGGCTGCGGTCAGGAACGGCAGCATCAGCGGAGTGATGATTGCTCCGACATTCGCACCGGCATTGAACAAGCCGGTCGCGAATGCGCGCTCCTTCTTCGGAAACCATTCGGTGACGGCCTTGATGCCGGCAGGGAAGTTGCCGCTTTCGCCGACACCAAGCATCAACCGGACGAGTGCAAAGGTGAACATGGATCGGACCGCGCCGTGCAGCATGTGCGCGATCGTCCAGATGAAGAAGGCGCTTGCGTAACCGATCCGCGCGCCGAACCGATCGACGATGCGACCGAAGAAAATGTACCCGACGGCGTAAGCGAACTGGAAGTAGACGACGACGTTGCCGTACGAGACTTCGTCCCAGCCGAATTCCTTCGTCAGCGGCTCCTTGAGCAGGCCGACCATCTGCCGATCGACATAGTTGATGGCGGTTGCCGCGAACAGCAGGGCGACGACGATCCAGCGGACCTTGCCGACTTTCGGGTTCAGCGGTTCAACATCATCTGTCCGGCTCATGGCTTCCCCTCAGCTGCTCCGTGCCTCTTTACCGACCATTGCGGCGGTGACAATGCTACCGGTGTCTTTTTGGGTTTTGACCCGCGCGGCGAAGGTTCCGGCGGGTGAATATCTCGCCCAAGAACCCTCTTGAACGATCCCGGCGAATCGATCACACATGCTGCAGTGCACAAAGAGATTGTGCCAGCATAGGCTCGGCTCCTCGATGACGAGGTGAAGGGTCGCAGTACGACAGCAAAGCCGCTGTCCGGCGACGCGCAAGCGTTAGGCCGGAAGCGGCTTTTTTCGTGCGGTTCAGGGGGGTGTTGTTGCGGTTGCGAACGACGAGATTTGGCAGAGCTTTGTTCTGGCGTGCGTCAGCGCGTCAGCAAGGCCACCGCCAATGCGATCGCGAGCAGCCCCGATATGCATTTCCAGAAGAGCACGGGGTTGCGCTCGGCGAGCGGCTGGCGGGCGGGACTACCCGTCGCCCGGTCCGCCCCGCTCTCGAGCGCAATCTGCAATTCGACGACGTCGCCGAATCGGTCCTCCCGCTGCACTGCGACGGCTCTAAGGATTGCGGCGTCGAGCCAGCCGGGAATGTCCGCTCGATAACGCGAGGGCGGGGCGGCAGTGCCGAACTTCGGACGGCTGAACGGCTCGACCTCGCCATAGGGGTAGCGGCCGGTGAAAAGCCGATAGAGAGTCACTCCAATCGCATATTGATCGGTCAGCGCGTCGCCCGGACGGCCGGCAAACAATTCCGGCGCCATGTAGCTCGGCGTGCCGGGGATCTCGGGCGTCGCGAACTCGGGAACGCGCGGGAGGCGCGCCACTCCGAGGTCGATCAGCTTCTGACCGCCGTCTTCGGTCAGGATCACATTGTCCGGCTTGATGTCGCGATGGACGATCTCGAGACGGTGCAGGGCGGCGACTGCACGCGCCAACCGGGCGCCGACCTGGATTCCGCGACGGGTCGACAGAGTGCTACGCACGATTCGCGCCTCCAGCGTCTCGCCGCGATAAAGCGGCATTGCCACGTAAAGCCGCGTCTGCCGCTCGGGCGGAAGCTGGGTGGCGCTGGCGACATAAGGGTTGTCGACGCGTGCGCCGACCAGGCTTTCGCGAGTGAAGGCCAGTCTGGCACCCTCCTCGGACAACAGACTCGGCTTTGGAAACTTCAGCACCAGATCGCCGCCGTTGGACTCGTCGACGGCGTGGAATATGCGCGTGTAACGGCCGTCCGACAACATGGTCTTGAGCCGAAAGCCGTCGATCGCCTCTCCGGCTTTCGGCGGTTCGAGCAGCGGCAATCCGCTCGCCAGATCGGCGAGGGCGTCGACGTCGACCGCTGGAACGGCCACGACGTCGACCACGAGCGCGGTGATATTGTCCTGCGACCCGGCGGCAGCCGCGGCTTCGGCGATTGCAAGCGCATCGGCCTCGGCCGAGTTGCGCTCGCCGAGCAGCTTCGCAATGGTTCGGGCTCCGAGCGTCCCGTGAACGCCGTCACTCGTCAGCAGCAGACGGTCGTGGACGGCAAGGTCGCGCTCGCTGCAATCGAGCCTCAGATCAGGTTCGATGCCAACGGCGCGGTAGAGAATGTGGCGCTGGTCGGGGTGCGGAAGTACATGATCCTCGGTCAATTGGCTGAGCTGACCTTCGCGGAAATGCCAGGCTCTGCTGTCGCCGACGTGGGCCACGCTTGCGCGGCGGCCACGGAGGATCAAAGCAGTGAACGTGCAGGCCGCGCCTTCAAGGGTGGGATCCCGGCGCGCGACACGATGAAGCCAGCGGTTGAAGCCGGCCAGGCTGCGCCGTGCGGCGGCGGCCGTACCGATCGTCTCGGGTTGCGCGTAATATCCGTCGATGAAGCTTCGAACGGCAAGTTCGGCGGCTTCGCGGCCGCCCTTGGCTCCGCCCACTCCGTCGGCGAGCGCTGCAACCATGCCCGCCCGCGCCTGCTCGCGTGCACTGCCGAAGTAGACGCCGCAATAATCCTGATTGTCGGGGCGGCGGCCGCACAGCGACGCAAACCCTGTCGCAATCTCCAGCCTGCCTTGCGGTCGCATGTTCGCCCTCTCTTCGTACCCGTTTCCCTTCCACGGCCGGCGGAAGCAAGTCCGCGGCCTCATTCAAGGAGTGCACCATGAAGTCCAGCTTTTGGAAGGCCGGTCACCGGCCGACATTGATAGCCGCGTTCTTATATTTCGACGTCTCGTTCATGGTGTGGGTGTTGCTTGGTCCGCTTGCGCCGAGCATTTCCAAGGATCTCGGCCTGTCGGCTGCCGACAAAGGTTTCATGGTTGCGGTACCGACCCTGGCCGGCGCGATCATCCGGATCCTCAACGGTTTACTCGTCGATCGCATCGGGCCGAAGCTGACCGGAGTGATCAGCCAGCTGGTGGTGATCGGCGGCCTTTCGACGGCGTTCCTGATGGGCGTCGATTCCTATGCGGGAACATTGGCGCTCGGTGTGATCCTCGGATTCGCCGGGGCCAGCTTCGCGGTGGCGCTTCCGCTTGCGTCGCGCTGGTATCCGCCTGAACATCAGGGAAAGGCGCTTGGCGTCGCCGGCATGGGCAATAGCGGCACCGTCTTTGCTGCCTTGTTTGCTCCGACGCTTGCCAAGCTGTTCGGCTGGAATGCTGTGCTCGGCCTTGCCGTCATTCCGCTCAGCATCATCTTCGTGGCTTATCTGGTGATGGCGAAGGACGCGCCGGATGCCCCGCCGGCGAAGGCTCTGGCGGCCTATCTCGAACCTTTGAAGACTGCCGACGCCTGGTGGTTCATGCTGTTCTACAGTGTCACCTTCGGCGGCTTCGTCGGACTTGCGGCGTCGCTGTCGATCTACTTCACCGACCAGTTCGAACTGACCCCTGTCATCGCCGGTTATTGCACGGCGGCCTGCGTGTTCAGCGGATCGATGTTCCGTCCGCTCGGGGGAGCGCTTGCCGACCGCATCGGCGGGATCAAGACGCTGTCGATCGTCTATATGGTGGCGGCGGCGGCTCTGGTCGGGGTCAGCGCGGGTCCACAGACCGTGTTTGCTGCGCTCGCTCTTTTCGTTGTTGCGATGCTTGCGCTCGGCGCCGGCAACGGCGCGATATTTCAGCTCGTGCCGCAGCGTTTCCGTAACGAAATCGGCGTCATGACCGGGCTGGTCGGAATGGCGGGCGGTATCGGCGGTTTCTATCTTTCGTCCAGCCTCGGCCTGTCGAAGCAGATTACCGGAACCTATCAATCCGGCTTCCTGATCTTCGCGGCGCTCGCCGTGGTCGCGCTGGTCGGCCTGACGTCGGTCAAGCGGCGCTGGCGCACTACCTGGGGGGCTGCTGTTCAGAACGTACGCGTCTGATTTGATTTCCGGGAGCGCAATGTGCGCTCCCAGCCATAGGGGGCTTTACCATGAATAAGCATTTGATCTGCCTTTTGGCGGGCTGTTTCGCCGCGCCTGCTTCCGCTCAGTCGATCAAGGTCAAGCCGCTGCTCGACCTCAGGCTGCGCTACGAGAATGTCGACCAGGACAGGTTTTTGCGTGAGGCCGATGCGGTGACGCTCAGAGTGCGTGCCGGGGCCGAGTTCTCAACGGGTCCCTGGCGGCTGTTGGCCGAAGGCGAAGGCACGGCTGCACCGGTCGAGCATTACGACAGCGGTGTGAACGGCAAGACCTTCTACCCGCTTGTTGCCGACCCGAAGAGTGCCGAGGTGAATCGCCTGCAGCTCCAATATACGGGCTTCAAGAAGTCCGTCGTCACACTCGGGCGGCAGCGCATCAACCTTGACGACCAGCGCTTCGTCGGCGCGGCCGGCTGGCGGCAGAACGAGCAGACGTTCGACGCAATCCGGCTCGAAACCGGCGACGCAAAGGGGTTCAAGGCGGACCTGACCTATGCCTGGTCCGTGCGCACGATCTGGGGACGTCACGCCCACACCGCACGCCAGCAGGCGGTGGACGGGGACAATGTCTTCCTCAACGTCAGCCACCCCACACCGGTCGGAACGTTGACCGCCTTCGACTATGTTGTCGATCAGGATGAGAGCATTGTTTCGTTGTTCCGCCAGTCCAGCAACACGCTGGGCGCCCGTCTGGCCGGAGCGCACAAACTCTCGCCCAAGGCGAAGCTTACCTATGCGCTGAGCTATGCGACCCAGAAGGACCACGGCAAGAACCCGAACGACTATCGGGCGGACTACAAGCTTGCAGAAGTGGGCGTGGAGCTTGCCGCGGCCAAACTGGGGCTCGGCTATGAAGTGCTCGGCGCCGACGATGGGCGTCCGTTCACGAGCTTCCAGACTCCGCTGGCGACGCTCCACAAGTTCCAGGGCTGGGCCGACAAGTTCCTGACGACACCGCCCAACGGTGTTCGCGATAAATATGCGAGTGCGGGCTACGGTTGGAAGAAGGTCTTCGGCCTCGACGCCATTAATGCAGTCGGAGTCTACCACCGGTTCGACAGCGACCGGCTGGACCTGCATTACGGGAATGAATGGAACGCCTCGGTTGCCGCCAAGAAGGGCCGCTGGACGGTGACTGCGAAGGTGGCCGATTATCAAGCGGATCGCTTCGCCACCGACACGCGCAAGGCATGGCTGCAACTGGAGTGGATCTATTGAGGTGAAAGTTTCACCTGTGCTGCACTGCACAATTTACTTGCCCTGACGGGCTCAACTGCGCATCATCCCGGCCAAGGACAACGTTGTCCTTGCAGAATCATCCGGCTCGTCCAGCGCTGGAGGAGCGGAATGCCTCCCGGCCCCACCCGGAGAGGCTGGCAAAGCCGCCATCGAGCAGCCCGCAAGGGCCGGTTCGAGGGCGGCTTTTTTCATGGTCCGGAGAAGTGAAGCGTATGTATCTTGATGCGGAGACGAACGGCGGAGCGGAGCCAGGGCCGGTGCCTTCCGGCGGGCGTGAGCATCTGGTCGTCGTCGGCAATGGCATGGCGGGATGCCGGGCCGTCGAGGAAATCCTCGCCCGCGACGCGGAACGCTATCGGGTCACAATCTTCGGCGCCGAGCCGCGCGTCAATTACAACCGCATCATGCTTTCGCCTCTTTTGGCGGGCGAGAAGAGCTTCGACGAGATCGTCATCAACGACGCCGCCTGGTACAGCGATAACGGCATTGAACTGATCTCGGGCGATCCGGTCGTCGAAATTGACCGCGCCAACAAGCTGGTCAAGTCGCGGTCGGGCCGCGCGGTCGCCTATGACAAGCTGCTGATCGCGACGGGCTCGGACCCCTTCATCATCCCGGTACCGGGCCACAATCTGCCCGGCGTCGTCACATTCCGCGACATGGACGATGTCGACGCCATGCTCTCGGCCGCAGCCGCCGGCGGCGAAGCGGTCGTGATTGGCGGGGGCCTGCTGGGCCTTGAAGCGGCCCACGGCCTCTGCCTGCGCGGCATGAAGGTCACCGTCCTTCACCTGATGCCGACACTGATGGAGCGGCAGCTCGACGAAGCCGCGGCCTGGCTTCTCAAGACCGAGCTCGAGCAGCGCGGTCAGACCATCATCACGTCCGCCGACACCGCCGAGATCATCGGTGACGGGCAGGTCGAGGCGGTGCGGCTCAAGGACGGCCGCGAAATCCCGTGCAGCCTGGTCGTGATGGCGGTCGGTATCCGGCCGAACACGGCGCTTGCCAAACAAGCCGGTCTCGCCATCGGACGCGGAATCCACGTCGACGACCATATGGTCACGTCTGATGCATCGATCCTCGCGGTCGGGGAGTGCGTGGAGCACCGCGGCCAGGTTTATGGGCTGGTCGCGCCATTGTGGGAGATGTGCCGTGCACTCGCGGACGGGCTGACCACGGGTCCGAGCGGTTATAGCGGATCGGTTACTTCGACCAAGCTCAAGGTGTCGGGCATCGACGTTTTCTCGGCCGGCGACTTCTCCGGCGGCGCGGATTGCGAGGACATCGTGCTGCGCGACGCGGCGCGCGGGGTCTACAAGCGCGTCGTCCTGCGCGAGAACCGATTGATCGGCGCCGTCCTCTACGGCGACACCCAGGACGGCGGCTGGTATTTCGACCTGCTCAAGTCGGGCGAGGACGTCGAGCCGGTGCGCGACATGCTGATCTTCGGTCAGGCCTTCGCCCTCGGAGGGGGGCAATCGGACCCTAATGCGGCCGTTGCGGCGCTCTCGGACACTGCCGAGATCTGCGGCTGCAACGGCGTCTGGAAGGGGACGATCACTTATGCGATCCGCGAAGGCGCGGACACGCTCGACAAGGTACGCGCGACCACCAAGGCAAGCGCGTCGTGCGGATCCTGTACCGGCCAGGTCGAATGCCTGCTCAAGCTGACGCTCGGCGATCAATATGGTGGCGAGCGGACGGTCAAGACTGTGTGCAAATGCACGAGCTTCGGCCACGACCATGTCCGCCGTGAGATCGTCGCGCAGGGCATGAAGTCGATCCCGGAAGTCCTGCAAAAGCTGCACTGGTCAACGCCGGACGGTTGCTCCTCCTGCCGTCCGGCGTTGAATTACTATCTGCTGTGCGCGCTTCCGGGCGAATATAAGGACGACCAGCAGAGCCGCTTCGTCAACGAGCGGATGCACGCCAACATCCAAAAGGACGGCACGTATTCGGTGGTCCCGCGCATGTGGGGCGGGATCACCAACCCGCGCGAACTGCGGGCGATCGCCGACGTGGTCGAGAAATATGACGCGCCCATGGTCAAGGTCACCGGCGGCCAGCGGCTCGACATCTTCGGGATCAAGAAGGAGGATTTGCCCGCGGTTTGGGCCGACCTCAACGCCGCCGGAATGGTTTCCGGCCACGCCTACGGCAAGTCGCTCCGCACGGTGAAGACTTGCGTCGGCTCGGAATGGTGCCGCTTCGGAACGCAGGATTCGACCGGACTCGGAGTGAAGATCGAGCGGATGACCTGGGGCAGCTGGATGCCGCACAAGTTCAAGATCGCGGTCAGCGGCTGCCCGCGCAATTGCGCCGAGGCGACGATCAAGGACTTCGGCGTGGTCTGCGTCGACAGCGGCTACGAGCTGCATGTTGGCGGCAATGGCGGAATCCACGTCCGCGCGACTGACCTGTTGTGCAAGGTCGAGACCGAGGAACAGGCGCTCGACGTCTGCGCGGCCTTCATCCAGCTGTATCGCGAGCAGGCCCATTATCTCGAGCGCACGGCGCCGTGGATCGAACGCGTTGGCCTTGACCATGTGAAAAAGGCGTTGCTCGACGACCCGGCGACGGTGCCCGAGCTCGCGGCCAAGTTCCGTTACTCGCAGACCTTCATGCAGGACGATCCGTGGGCCAAGCGCGCCGCGGGCGAGGATAGCGAACTGCACCAGCATCTCGCCGAGGTGCGTCCCTTCGCACTGGAGAAAGTCGCATGATCGGTGATTGGCTCGACATCGGCAGCGTCGATCAGATTGCGCCGGGAAGCGCTCGCACCTTGCCGGTGCACGGCGGCGAGGAGATCGCGATCTTCCGCACGCTCGCCGGCAACTTCCATGCGCTGGTCAACAAATGCCCGCACAAGCAGGGGCCGCTCAGCCAGGGTATCGTCCACGGCTCGGTCGTCACCTGTCCGCTGCACAATTGGAACATCTCGCTTCAGACCGGCGAGGCGCTGGGCGAGGACAAGGGCTGCGTGCCTGTCATCCCGCTCAGGATCGATGCCGGCCGGATCCTTCTCGCTCGCGACGCAGTGATCCCACGCGCTGCTGCATGAACGAACTCAACGGGGGTAAGCAGAAAGGGTCATCGGATGGATTATCTCGAACCAAGCGAACTCGCGATCAAGACCCCGACCGTGCTCGGAGAGCTGATCGGCGGGATCAGCCTCACCGGCCTGACGCTCTATGCGACCCGCGTTCGCACGGCGCCCAGCCACAGCGTTGCGAAACTGGTCGCGGTCGATCCCGACTTCGCCACGCCCGCCAAGACGGCTTGAACCGGAGCAGCGGCGGAAGCGGAAGATGACAGTCGATGCTCCCGCCGTTCGGACGACCTGTGCCTATTGCGGCGTCGGCTGCGGGGTGCTTGCCAAACCTGTGGGGGATCGCACCGCGACGATAGCGGGCGATCCGGAACATCCCGCGAATTTCGGCAAGCTATGTTCGAAAGGCACCCATCTCGGCGAGACGATCGGCCTCGAAGGTCGGCTGCTTCACCCGATGATCGGACAGGACCGGGCCGGTTGGGATGAAACGCTCGACTTGGTTGCCGAGCGGTTCGCCGACAGCATCCGCGAGCATGGCCCGGACAGCGTCGCGTTCTACGTGTCCGGCCAGTTGCTCACCGAAGATTATTACGTCGCAAACAAGCTCATGAAGGGCTTCATCGGCTCGGGCAACATCGACACCAACTCGCGGCTGTGCATGGCCAGTGCAGTCGCGGCGCACAACCGAGCCTTCGGCGAGGATCTGGTCCCGGCCTGCTACGACGATCTCGACGAAGCCGATCTGATCGTGCTCGTCGGCTCGAACACCGCCTGGTGCCATCCGGTGATCTGGCAGCGGATCGAGGCGGCGCGCGTGCGGCGCAGGACGAAGCTCGTCGTCATCGATCCGCGCCGGACCGAGACGGCCGATGGCGCCGACCTGCACCTGCCGCTGCGGACGAACAGCGACATCGCCTTGTTCACCGGACTTCAGAAATATCTGCTGGATCATCGCGCGATCGACCGGAGCAAGGCGGAGCGGCGGCTGAACATTCCAGCCGATTATTGGAGCAGCCTGGACGGCATCACCGTGGATCAGGTGGCGCGCACATGCGACCTGGATCCGGCGGACCTGTCGAAATTCTATCATCTGTTCGCCGCGACGCCGCGCACCGTCACCCTGTTCAGTCAGGGCGTGAATCAGTCGACGCACGGCACCGACAAGGCGAACGCGATCATCAACGTGCATCTGGCGACCGGACGCATCGGCAAGCGTGGGGCGGCGCCTTTTTCGATCACCGGCCAGCCGAATGCGATGGGCGGCCGCGAGGTCGGCGGGCTTGCGTCGGCGCTCGCCGCGCACATGGACTTCGCACCCGAGAATGTGGACCGCGCGGGCCGCTTTTGGGGCGGACCGCGCACGGCGTGCAAGCCCGGCCTCAAGGCCGTCGATCTGTTCAACGCCATCGGCGAAGGCAAGATCAAGGCATTGTGGGTGATGGCGACGAATCCGGCGGTCAGCATGCCGGACGCGGGCAGGGTGCGGGACGCGCTTGCCGCCTGTCCGTTCGTGGTCGTGTCCGACGTGATTGGCGCCACCGACACATCGCGCTTCGCGCATGTTCGACTGCCGGCACTCGCGTGGGGCGAAAAGGACGGCACCGTCACCAACAGCGAGCGGCAGGTGAGCCGGCAGCGGCCGTTCCTCGCACCCCCGGGTGAGGCACGCGCGGATTGGGCAATCGTCGCCGATGTGGCGCGCCGCATGGGGTTCGACGACCACTTCAAATGGCAAAATCCAGCCGCCGTGTTCCGCGAATATTGCGCAATGACCGCATTCGAGAACGGCGGCGCGCGCAAGCTGGATCTGGGCGCCTGGGTTGAAATCACCGACGCGGCTTATGATGATATGAAGCCGTTCCAGTGGGGCGGGCGGCGCATCAGCTTCGCTCCGGGCAAGGCGAGGCTGGTCACGGTGCTCCAGCCGGCACTGACGGCCGCGCCGATGGTCCTCAACACCGGCCGCTATCGCGACCAGTGGCATACGATGACTCGGACCGGCCTCAGTCCGCGGCTTTCGCAGCACCGGCGCGAGCCGCTGGTCGAAGTGCATCCAGCGGACGCGGAAGTTGCCGGTTTGGCCGACGGCGATCTTGCCTGGGTGCAAACCGGGCAGGGCCAGAGTGCGTTCAAGGTCGGCGTCAGCAAGCGCCAGCGGCAAGGCGAGATCTTCGTGCCGATTCACTGGACCGACCACAATGCGAGCGGCGGACGAGCCGGTCTCCTCCCAGACCGAGCGGTCGATCCCTTCTCTGGCCAGCCGGGCTTCAAGTGCACCCCGGCCGCGCTTGAGAAGATCGCGCCGGAGTGGCGCGCATTTCTCGTCGCGCGCGATCCAGCCGTTGGGCAGCCCGATGCTTTGTGGTGGGTCAAGGTAAAGGTCGCCGGTGGCTGGCTTATCGAGCTCGCCGGTGACGGCGACACGGCGGCGATCGAGCGGCTTCTGCCACCGGGTGACCGTCTCGAGGCCGGCAACCGGATGCGCGGAATGCGCCGGATTGCGATCACTCGCGAAGGCCGGCTTGAAGCGGCATTGTTCATCATCGGCGATGGTCGACTGCCGGGGCGGGAGTGGTTGATCGCTCAACTGAGCGAGGACGAGCCCGCCAATGCTCTGGCGCTCCTCGCCGGCCGCGCTTCGGGTCAAGGGGCGAACTGCGAGCCCGCCTTGTGCGTATGCCTGAACGTCGGTTCGAGCCGTATTGCAGCGGCGATCGAGGCGGGCTGCACAACCGTCGGCGAGATCGGCACGGCAACCGGCGCCGGCACGAATTGCGGATCCTGCCGCCCGGCAATCGGAGCCATGATCGCGCAACGGAAGCTAGCCAACGCGGCTTGATGCGGGCGACGAGCGATACGGCGGAGAAAATGGTGGACGCACTAGGGCTCGAACCTAGGACCCGCTGATTAAGAGCCCCGTCCCGAGAATCGTCTGCTTTTGGCCGATAGCGTAAAGTCCGCTTTCGGGTGACCATAACAGAAAAAAGCGGAACTCGGTTCAGCTCACGGTCGGTGCTTCCGAGCCTTCTCGCTCCAAAGCACATTGCAGCAGATAGCACGTGCAACATTTTATTGTTTGACAGCAAGTTATTTCTTATGTCATCCGAACATCTTCGGAGGATCAATGGCTACTGTCCTGAAGTTCCAACGCGACCCTGGGGCAGACCTACCGCCTGAGTCCGCTGCCGAACGACGGGTGCGCTTAGGAAGCCAGGCGCTCGTTGTTCTGTTCACGGGTCTGTTCTGGGCGTTTGCCGCTGTGATGGTCACGGCACTTGCGGCCATGCTATTCTACAAGGGCCAACTTCTGCGATTGGGCGCCGGCGGCGTCTACATCGGTGAAATACCACCAGACACGGTGGCCTTCGCTGCGCTGCCGAGTGACCACCGCGCTGTCTACTTCGTCGTGGTTCTCGTGCGCTACTTACCGGTCCTGCTGCTGTTCTGGCATCTTCGAGTGTTGTTTCAGACCTTTGCCAAGGGTCATGTCTTCACACGGCGAGCAGGCGTGACGCTCGGGCGCGTAGGCGCTTGGCTGTGCGTTTACGCTGTGACTCCGCTGCTGTGCCACCTTGCGCTCGATGTGACCGGCTATGAGATCGACAAACAGTGGGTTCACGTCGCCAGCGTTCAGGCGTTCGTCCTGGGGCTACTGGTCTTCGTCATCGGTCAGGTGATGCAGGTAGGGCGTGAGATCCGGGAAGACTGGGAGGGGTTCGTCTGATGCCGATCGTTGTCCGGCTCGACGTGATGCTCGCCAAGCGCAAGATCCGTTCGAACGCTCTTGCTGCTGCCATTGGGATCACAGAGCCAAATCTGTCGCTCTTGAAGTCAGGCAAGGTGAAGGGCATCCGCTTCGAGACGCTCGCTGCGATCTGCAAATATCTTGATTGCCAACCTGGCGACCTCCTTGAGTACGAGCCTGACGCGGGCGGGCGAACGGACGAACTGAGACGCACCGGCTAAGAGCCAAAGCAGGACCAAAGACATGATGAACTTCGTAGCGCCCGTCCGGGCGGCTGCGGCCGCACGCCTGTGTGGCAGCGGCCTGACGTATGAGGCCTGCCATGGCCCGCTGACCTCTGCTCCTCCCGCAGAGCGGATCGATGTCTCTCGACGATCATACGCCACGCAATGGGCCTGCAATGCCGCTGCCTACCGGTCGCAAGGTGTCTATGACCGGTTAGCCACCGAGCTTGCACTCACAACCGGTGCGCGTGTGCTCGACCTGGGCTGCGGCCTTGGTGACGGCATGGCCGCCATGGCTCGGCGCGGAGCATCCGTGCTGGGCATCGATGAGAACACTGACTGTCTACGGCTCGCAGCAGCGCGACTTGGCCTGCCCATGCCAGCGGAACGTATCAGCCATCGTTGGCGGCACGATGGTACCTTTGAAGCCAGTATCGCAGGCGAACCTGCGGAGCCGTTCTTGCCGATGTCTCTGGCTCATTCAGACCTTCTACGAGACGACGTGGAGCTCTGGCGGGCCGTATCAAAGCGGGGCTCGCTGGATGCAGTCACGATCTGGTTCACTGGCACGCACAAGGTGCGCGAGTTTGACGCACTGGTACAAGCTTACGGGCTTACATCCGATGATCGCTACGCCGTTGGCATGGAGCTCACTGCGTTCCGGATTGCGTCGAGGCACTTAAAGAGTGACGGGGTCCTCCAAATTGTCGGTCGCGCAGCTCATCCAGACCACAATGTCATTGAAAGCGCCTACCGCGCCAAGATGCTCGATATGGCGCAGGGCAGCCCCTTCAGGCTCGTTGACATTCAAGTGTTCGGGTACAGCGAGCCGCCCTTCGGCGATGGGATGCCGGTTGGCCCGACAGCTCAAACCCGCCCAGCACGCAAGGCCGTAGTATCGTGCGTTCTAACCCGCACCTGACTCAGGACCCGCATCTGAACGAAGGGCAGGTTTCCCGCCTATTTGCCCGAAAAGTGAACTGCGGGCCAAAGCGGACATTCGGCTTCCGGCACTTCAGAGGACTGACCGCGACGAGCGCTCTCCCAATGCACCACGTGTAAAAGTAGTTTGACATACCTTGCATCGGAGTGTCTAAGACTTTTTACACTCGGGAGAGTTTGAATATGAGGCTGAGCAACCGTCAGAAGAAGCACGTCGCAGCGTGGGGTGTTATGCTGAGCGCCGGAATCGCAGTAAGTTTGCTGATCGTTCAAGTGGCTACCCACGGCTCAGCTCTCCTTACGCCTGGTGGCACTTTCGCCGTCCTGTTCCTACTCTCCGGGATCGCCTTCCTAACCACGGTGCCATGGTGGCGAGCATTGGACGAGATGCAGAAGAGCGCACAGCTTACCGCTTGGTATTGGGGCGGATCCCTAGGGTTGATGTTCGGTGTCATGTGCACTGTCGTTATCGGTGGACCCGGAAGCGATCTCGTCAAAGGCGGCATGATGGTAATGAGCGCCACTGTGGTGATGTTCATCGTCTTTTTGCTTGGGTGGAGAGTGCTTCACCGCCGAGGGGCACCATGAAAAACCGGCTTCGTGATCTGCGAACCGCCCAATCCATCAGCCAAGGCGAACTCGCGGATCGAATGGATGTGTCACGGCAAACAATCAACGCGATCGAAGCGGACAAATATGATCCATCCCTTCCGCTTGCCTACAAGTTGGCCGCGCACTTTGACGTGCCGGTCGAAACCCTCTTCTTCAATCCGTTCAGAAAGTCAGCGATCGAGCCAGCGGTGAAGTCACCTCGTAAAGGGCAGTCGATCAAGGGAGCCGCGCTCGCCTTTGGGCTTGGTTTTGCCGAGGCTTTTGAGCCGGCAAAGAGAGCGGCAACTGAGGAAATCCAGAAGAAGAAGGAAACAGGCGACGAGAGCCGGCACAGTGAACTCGATGACTGAAATGCTTTCCCCGGCCAGCCGCTATAGTCGCGCCCCCCGAGTGCGCCGCTAGCGCGGGTAACCTACACGAAAGGTGCCTGCATGCCGCATCGCTCTCTTACTCTGGCAATCCTGCTGCTGGTGGCAATCGCTATCTTTGTTGCTTTGCCAGCCTTGATAGCGATCCTGCGCCGACATCCGGAGCGGCAACTGATCGTCAAGCTCAGCCCGCTAAGTTTCTTTTCCCTTATTCTGTGGTTTGCATTGATCGCTTGGGCGGTGACCGGCAATCAAGACGATGCAACCATCTCGCGCTATGTCGCCAAGCTTCGGCGGAATAACCGCCTTCCTCTGGTGATCACCACACTCGTTCTGGTCGGCCTAGTTGGCAGCGTAGTAACATTCGTGCTGTGATAAGACGCGCACAGGAAATTGGCCGTCTCATTCGGACGTGCATTTTCCACCTGATGCGGACATTCCGCTCAAGGCAGCGTGGCGCCCTTTTAGCCGGCTACCCGGAGTGCGATGGAAATGTCCCGAAGCTGTCCTCTGCCCGAGCGAACCGCAACCGCACCGCTTGGGAGCGAATCCCTAAGACGCCGATCTATTTCAGCAGCCACCGGAAGGCTCGGGCGATGAAAGCTCTACCGTTCTGATGCACCGTATCGGTGTGCGCCATCACCACCTTTTCGGCCGGCCAAGCCAAGATCCGCGTCAACGACTCGCGAGCGGCACGCCGATCAACGACGGCGAGCCGGAACTTCCGCGGGACCTGCGGCTCAGAGGCCGTCATCAGGTCGAGCCGAGCGATCAGCGCGCGCCAGCCGGTGAACCAGCCCGGTCTGAAGTGCTGGATGAGATCGGTGAACAGGACAGTCCGACTGGCGCGGTGGAAGAACACCGTCTCCGTGGCGATACGATTGGCTACTTGGACTTGATCGAGTTCGCCGTCCCAAGCCGCGTCGGGCATATCGCCGAGGTCGGTGTCGAAGTTTAAGTCCGTGCGCCTTCGCCGCAGCCCCGGTGCCGCGTAGAGCTTTGCAGCCGGATAGGCATGCTGCCATTCACCGAGAAAGAGGTGGTGTAGAGCGTTCGGTGCGACCAGGTGCCTCACCTCGC
The DNA here is from genome assembly GCA_039915925.1 of Sphingomicrobium sp. Classification (GTDB taxonomy): domain Bacteria; phylum Pseudomonadota; class Alphaproteobacteria; order Sphingomonadales; family Sphingomonadaceae; genus Sphingomicrobium. Next base: position 10,636 of record JBDSMG010000004.1, on the reverse strand, counting down.
CGAGCGCATCCACAGCAAGTCGAAGCGGCTCCGAAAGAGCGATTGGCGACCAGACAAACAGCCCACCGTTCCCCAGCCGAATGATCGCCATGCGTGTGGGGTAACGAAACCCCGCAACGTCCGTCACCGGGCCGTCGGCCAGCCAGATGTCGTCTGACAGTGTTAGGAGCATAGCAAACGGAGAAGCTCGGAAACCGGAGGGCAAGCAAGCAATTTTTGCCAGAGGTGGGCTACGTGGGCCGTCTGAAGGGATCGACTTTGAGATTGACGACGCTCGAACCGCGACCAAGCTGCGGCTTGATCACCTTCCCGATCCGCCTAGCTTGCTGGTCCAGCGGCACACAGACAGACATATTTAAAACAAGACTGGCCATCTGGTCGAAGTATCAGCGCCGTTAGTGGAATGCGCCCATTGCGCGAACGCTCAAGTCACCTATGGTTGCCTAGTATTCGGGGGATTTGCAGGTGGGCGTGTTGACATTGCGACGGGTGGCCGGCGATTTAGCGCGAACGATCACTTCCCAAGTTCCCAGTTGCACGGACATCCGCAGCAACAACGTCATTCCCAGCCATCGCTAATTAATCGTATGCTGGGGGCTTCATTTCTGTTGGCGCTACGAGAAATACGGCGCCATCTATTGCGGTCGATCCTGACCGTTCTCGGTATCGTGATTGGAGTTGCTGCAGTCGTCACAATGGTGACGGTTGGTAACGGCGTGACCGCGTCCGTACGAACCGAGATCGCGTCGCTCGGCGCAAACACGTTGATCGTCGTCCCGAACGCCGGTTCGCGCCAAGCAGGTGGCGGATCGCCGCAGCCGTTCACCGAGCAGGATGTCGCCGCGATGAGGGAGCAAGTAGGGGGAATTGCCGCCGCTGCCGGCCAAGTGAATTCTACCGTTACCGCCACGGCAGACGGGATCAACTGGCAGACCACTGTAACCGGAACCACCAATGAGGGCATCGGCATCCAGGCGATGAAGGTGACCTCCGGTCGGATCTTCACAACAGAGGAAGAGGGCGCCGGCAAGAGCGTCTGCATCATCGGGGAGACCGTCCGCAAAAACCTTTTTGCTAACGTAGAACCGCTTGGCCGGGATTTGCGCGTCGGCAACGTCTCTTGTCCGATCGTCGGCTTGCTCAAGGAGCGCGGCCAGGGCGGCATGGGCAATGACCAGGACGATGTCGTGCTGATGCCACTGACTGCGGTTCAGCGGCAGTTCCTTGGAAAGACGGACATCTATTGGATCGTGGTTGGCGTGGATCCCAATTACGACAACAAGGCCGTGACCGCCGATCTCAGCGGCCTCCTGCGCGAGCGCCGCCGCACCGCCGCGGATGGACAGGAGGACTTTCGAATTATCGACATGAAACAGATCTCCGACACCGTGTCGACCACGCTCAAAATGATGACCGGGTTAGTTGCGGCCATCGCGTCGATTTCCCTGATCGTGGGCGGCATAGGCATCGTCAATATCATGCTGGTGTCGGTGACCGAGCGCACGCGAGAGATTGGGATCCGCCTCGCAATCGGAGCACTTGCGAGGGAAGTGCGCCTGCAATTCCTGACCGAAGCCGTGGTTCTCTGCTCGCTTGGGGGCGTGATCGGCATCATCCTCTCGCTCGGCCTTTCAATATTGCTGACCGGCATGATGGACGTCGACTTCGTGTTCGACCCGCTCGTGAATGTCGGGAGTCTGCTCTTCTCTTCCTTCCTTGGAATCCTCTTTGGCTATGTTCCCGCACAACGCGCTGCAGCACTCAACCCGATCGACGCGTTGCGCCATGAATAGAGGGAGCATGAAGAGGAGTGTTGCCAGTCTCGGGGTCGCGCTACTGCTGAGCGGGTGCGTGATGGGCCCCGATTATGTGGCGCCTCAACCTGCGGCTATCGGCGTACCGGCACAGTATGCTCCGCCAGCGACTGGGAGTGAGCCGGTCGGTCCGCGGGCCGCAGCGGAGGATCTGTCGACTTGGTGGCGGCAGCTCAACGATCCGCTGCTCTCCGATCTCATTGCCAGGGCGACCGCCGGAAACCTCCAGATTGCCCAGTCCCTGGCGCGACTCAGCCAGGCACGCGAGGAACGCATTCGGGCCGGGGGCGACCTGCTTCCGACATTGAATGGCTCTGGCGGTGTCGGGCGGAACGTCAGCCGCGGCGGTGGCCGGCTGTCTTCAGATGCACAGCTATCGGTTGGCGGCGACGCGTCGTGGCAAGCGGATATCTTCGGCAGGCTCAAGCGGGGACTTCAAGCCGCCCGTTCGGATGAGACCGCGGCGCTGTTTGATCTTGAGGGCGTGAGGACGTCCGTCGCGGGCGAAGTCGCGACCAATTACATAAATGCACGTCTCGCCCAGACGCGACTTGAAGTTGCGCGCAGCACCCTCGGCACGCAGGACGACAATCTCCAGATCGCGCGTTGGCGCGTCCAGGCCGGTCTGGTCTCTTCGCTCGATGTGGAGCAGGCGCGCGCTCAGCGCGCTCAAACGGCGGCAAGCATCCCGTCACTGGAGACAGCCTACCTGCGGCCGGTTGCGCGTCTTGGCACGTTGACCGGTCAGGCGCCCGGCGCATTGCGATCCGAGATGGACGCCGCCGCCCCCATCCCGCGTGGGCCGAACGCGATAGGAATAGGAATTCCGGCCGATACTCTTCGTCGTCGGCCCGACGTCCGCAGTGCGGAGCGGCAACTCGAAGCGGCCACCGCCCGGATCGGGGTCGCCCAAGCCGCCCTTTACCCCGCGCTGTCGATCAGTGGGAACCTGGACACGAACGCTCGCAGCGTCGGGAACCTCGGAAGCCTGATCACTGGCGGCCTGATCGCTGGAGTAACCCAAGCCATTTTCGATGCCGGACGGCGGAGGTCGCAGGTTCGCTCAACGCGCGCAGCTGCCGACATTGCGTTCTCCAATTACAAGCAGACCGTGATTTCAGGCCTGGAGGACGTAGAGGTAGCGGTCCAGGCACTGAACGCCGCAAAGGCCCGGCAGGTCCACCTCGCAATCGCACTGGATGCATCGAACAACGCTGCCCTCTACGCGCGCAGCCAATACCAATCCGGGCTGATCGATTTTCTCCGTTTGCTGCAGAGCGAACAGGCACTGCTGTCCGCACGCGACCAGCTCGCTTCGGCACAGGCGGATCAGGCGCTTGCGCTCGTCCAACTTTATCTGGCGCTCGGTGGCGGCTGGCAGCCGGAAAACACTCACCATCAAGGGCTCTCCCATGACTGAGGTAAGTATCGACGAATTCCTAGGTCAGCCGCCGCGCACAAGGTGGCGGCGCTGGCGCAAGTGGGTGTTCATTGGGGTGCCGCTACTCATTGTTATCTTCCTACTGGCGCAATGCTTCCGCCCGAAGCCGCCCGTTCAATATGCGACCGAACCGGTAAAACGCGACAATCTGGAAGTAACCGTAACCGCGACCGGCAACCTGGCTCCGACGGTGCAGGTCAATGTCGGATCCGAAGAGTCGGGGCTCGTCGACAGGGTCTACGTCCAGAACAACGACAGGGTAGTGAAGGGGCAGCCGCTTGCGCAGCTGGACCTGTCGCGCTTGCGGGATGCGCTGGTGCAGAGCCGGGCAACGCTGCAAGCCGCCGTGGCTTCCGTCAATTCGAACGTCGCGACAGTGGCGCAGACGCGGTCTAACCTGGCGCGCCTGGAGCAGGTCTACAAACTCTCGGCTGGAAGGGTCCCGTCGAGGGCGGAGCTGGATACAGCGCGAGGCGATTACGCACGGGCCGTTGCCAACGTGGCGCAGGCCAGGGCGCAAGTGGCGCAAGCCCAGGCAAATGTGTCGTCCAACCGCACCAATCTTTCCAAGGGCACGATCTACGCCCCCGTTACAGGCGTGGTGCTCTCGCGGCAGGTCCAACCCGGGCAAACCGTGGCCGCCTCGTTCAACGTGGCGACCCTGTTCACGATCGCGCAGGATCTTTCGAGCATGCGCCTCCAGGTTAAAGTCGATGAGGCGGATGTTGGCGAATTGCGAGTTGGCGCTCCGGCAAAATTCACCGTCGACGCTTATCCGAACCGGACCTTCCCGGCCACCGTCACCCGGGTCGACCTGGGTGCGAATGCAACGCCGATCGTCAACAGTGCTGGCACTGCGCCGGCCGCGACAACGAACGTCGTATCCTACACCGCGGAGCTCGCGGTCTCGAACCCCGAGGGACTGCTCAAGCCCGGCATGACCGCGACTGCCAGCATCATTACTGAATCCGTGAAGAACGTTCTGTTGGTGCCGAATGCGGCGTTGCGATTCAGCCCGCCCGTCGAGGTAAAGAAGGGGGGCATGTTCGGGCCACCGCAGGAAGACAAGAAGAATGCCCAAGTCTCGCGCGGGGCACGGCAGCAGCTGTGGGTGGTGGGAAGTGACGGAAAGCCGGAGGCAATCCCCGTCACCGTCGGATATTCGAACGGCAGCTTGACCGAAGTCAGGGGCAAGCGCGTGCACCCCGGGCTCAAAGTCATCACCGGACAGCTTGCCGGCCCGAGCAAGTAGAAATGGCTGAGCCGCTGATCTCGCTGCGCGGCATCACGAAGCGCTTCGGCGAAGGGGCCGCCGCTTTCCATGCACTCAAAGGCGTGGATCTGGACATCGATCCGGGCGAGTTTGTTGCCATCATGGGCGCCTCCGGATCGGGCAAATCAACCACGATGAATATCCTCGGCTGCCTCGATGTGCCGACGGCCGGATCCTACCAATTTCGCGGCCTCCATGTGGAAGGTCTCGACCGCGATCAGCGGTCGCTATTGCGGCGGCGCTATCTCGGCTTCGTGTTCCAGGGCTTCAATCTCCTGGCTCGAACGACTGCGCTGGAGAACGTCGAATTGCCGTTGCTCTACCGCGGCGAAAGCCGAAAGGTCCGCCGCGAGCAGGGCCTGGCGGCGCTCGCGAAGGTCGGATTGGCGGAATGGTCGCACCACAACCCGAACGAACTTTCAGGCGGTCAACAGCAGCGCGTCGCGATTGCGCGAGCTCTGGTGACGGAACCTGACGTACTTCTTGCGGACGAGCCCACCGGGAACCTGGATTCCGAGCGCTCCGTCGAGATTATGGAATTACTTGCGCACCTCAACACGCACGCGGGTCTCACTGTGCTGCTGGTTACGCACGAGCCCGACATGGCCGCTTACGCACGCAAGATCGTCCACTTCAAAGACGGACTTGTCGATAACGTCGAAGTCCGAGCATCCGCCCAGAACGTGAGCAGCGCTAAAAGCACATAGCTTTTAACTACGGAGATCAAGCTGGGCCTAGCCGATGGCTGCTCGCGGGAACCTAGACTTTGACGCCGCCGCTTCGTTTCAAACCATATCCCCGTTGGCGCGCGAGGAGAGCTTTCCTCCCCGTTCAGGACATTCCGGCTGAGTGTCTGCTTTGACCCATTGCGAACATTTACCAGCTAGGGACAGAAGATCACGCCAGCTATACGCCACTTCCTGGATCGGAACGCCTGATTGGTCCTCAACTCTTTCGTGAACCTGCGCTCCGCCGAGGCGCTCGTAGAAGCTTCGAGCCTGCGCATTGTCTCGCAAGAGCCACAGACTAACGCGGGTTCGACCTTCGTCGAGAAGCGTTTGCGCCATGAGCGCCATTAGTCGCTGTCCGATACCCGTCCGCTGTTCGGCCCTCAGCACGTAGATTGCACCGACCTCAGCATCGAAGCCCCGTTCCCGGAGCGTTGCGTCTCGTTGTGATCCACATGCGCCGAAGCCAACTACCTTGTTTCCACTCTCCGCGACAATGACGGTTGTGTCGGCCTCTCCAGAGGCACCACTTATCACTGCGCGCCACATCTCCGAACGATCACCAACGGAAATTCCGTTCAAAAGGGCGTCCGGTAGAATGCGGTTGTAAGTCGTCCGCCATGACGAAACGTGCAGCTGGGCAATTACAGCCGCGTCCCTCAACTCAGCGTCTCGAAGATGGAGCTGCTCCATTGCTCCAGTAGTAGCTTGGAAATGTCCGCTTTCCACCCATTTCGGAAATCCAGCCCTAGTGTGCTTCCCACGGAAAGCAGACGTTCCGCCTACCGGCCCAGATAATTCTCCGCGAGTGGCTGACATGGGCGCTAATCTGTCGTTCGAAGGGCGGGGCAAAGCTCACCGAAATCTGGTACCCCAGTGGTGCCCCGCGATAGCGCGTAGTCGACTGATCGGTGCTAAGTCATTGAAAAGTGGTGGACGCACTAGGGCTCGAACCTAGGACCCGCTGATTAAGAGCGCCGTCGGGGAGTTCTGCTTTTGGCCGCCAGCGGATCAGCCGCTTCTGAGTGAGGCGTCGCCAAGGCTGCCGTTCATCCAGTCAGCGGGCGACTTTCGTGTTCGACGCATTGCGCACATTGCCAGGCTCGCCCATCTACAGGCCATGGCAGACGATTGTTGCGCTTCGAAAGGGCAGGAACTTGAACGACTAGCGCACCAGGCGGATCAGCGCCGCGTGCTTGTGGTTGTCCTCTTCATCAATGCGGTCATGTTCGTTGCAGAGTTTGGTGCGGGTATCGTGGCGGGCTCTGCTGCTCTAATGGCCGATGCGTCAGACATGCTCGGCGATGCGCTGGTCTATGGCGTCAGCATCTACGCGATCTCTAGGAGCGACCGCTGGAAAGCAGGAGCGGCATTCTTCAAGGGCCTACTTATCTTGCTCCTAGGCGCGAGTATCGCGTGCAATGTCATCATCAAGATCAACAGCGGTGTTCCCCCTTCATCGACCCTCATGCTCGTGTTCGGCGGCCTGTCGCTCATCGCCAATTTAGTCTGCCTGTCCCTTCTCTGGCGCTTCAGGAAGCTGGACGTAAACATGGCGAGCACATTTGAGTGCTCGCGCAATGATGTGATCTCGAACGTCGGCGTGCTTTTAGCGGCGGTAGCGGTAGCGATAACTTCCTCGCCTTGGCCGGACATCATCATCGGTAGCGCGATGGCAGTGATCGTTCTGCGGTCGGCTGTTCGCGTCCTCACAAGCGCGGCGCCGCAGCTTCGAACTCGGCGCACCTAGCAGCATTCATCTAGCGGATATTAGGCCGGCGCGGCGCGGCCTGCGGTGATCTCTGGTTGGACCGATGTAGTCGACGCGACAAGCCGGTCCACCCCAATCAGCTTGTAGATGGCTGGAAGAACGAACAGCGACAGCAGTGGCGCGGTGATCATTCCGCCGATCATTGGGGCGGCCAGACGCTGCATCACTTCATGACCGGTGCCACCGCCGACCAGCAATGGGAACAGACCGGCGAGGATCACCGCGACCGTCATCGCCTTTGGCCGGACGCGCAGCACCGCGCCTTCGATGAGCGCTTCATCCAGATCTGCTGGGGTCGAGAGCCGGCCGTCCTTCAGCCGCTGGCGAATAGCGCCATCGAGGTAGACCAGCATCACCACGCCAAACTCGGCGGCCAAGCCCGCAAGGGCGATGAAACCGACAGCCGATGCGACGGACAGCGCGTGCCCAAGCAGGAAGATGAACCAGACGCCGCCGACCAGCGCGAACGGAAGGGACAGGAGGATGATCGCAGGCTGACGAAGGCGTCGAAACGCGAGGAACAGCAGCAGGAAGATGATTGCGATCGTTGCCGGGACCACCCACGCCAGTCGCTTGGCCGCACGCTGGGCATATTCGAACTGCCCGCTCCAGCTCAGGGCGTATCCGGGCGGCAACTTGACCGCAGACGCAACCTTACGCTGCGCATCCCGCACGAAGCCCACGAGATCGCGGTCGCGCACATCGACATAGACCCAGATGGTAGGTTGGGCGTTTTCGCTCTTGATCATCGTAGCGCCGGGCGCGACGCGAACGGTCGCGACCAGCGACAGCGGAATGACCGCACCGTCAGGAGTGATGATCGGCAGTTGTCGAAGCGCTTCAAGGCTGTCGCGGGTTTCACGCGGAAAGCGCACGTTGATCGGGTATCGCGCCAGCCCCTCGACTTTCTCGCCGACCTGCGTGCCGCCGACGGCCATCGCCGCGGTCTGCTGGACTTGTTCGATCGAAAGTCCATAACGGGCAGCCGCAAGGCGATCGACCTGAATGTCGATATAGCGGCCTCCCGAGATACGGTCAGACACGGCAGAGTTAGTGCCCTTGACCGTGCGCACCGCTCCTTCGACCTGCTCGCCGAGACTTTGCAATGTATCGAGGTCAGGGCCGGTGATCTTCACACCGACGGGGCTTTTGATCCCCGTCGCGAGCATGTCGATGCGATTGCGGATCGGCTGGACGAACACATTCGCGAGACCGGGGATTTTGAGTTTGGCATCGAGTTCGGCGATGATCTTGTCGGTTGTCATGCCAGGACGCCATTCCTGCCTCGGCCGCAGCTGTATGGTCGTCTCGAACATCTCCAGCGGTGCCGGGTCGGTGGCCGTCTCCGCGCGACCGGCTTTGCCGAACACCGTTTTTACCTCCGGCGTGGTCTTTATGATGCGGTCGGTGACCTGGAGCAGCTGCCCTGCCCCGGCCGACGAGAGGCCCGGCAAGGCGGTAGGCATGTAGAGGATGTCTCCCTCTTCCATGGCTGGCATGAACTCGGCACCCAACATGCTCCAGGGAATGATTGTCACCGCCACTGCAGCCAACGCAATGCCGAGAACCCGTTTCGGGCGGTTTAGCACCCACGCCAGCGCGGGGCGGTAAATGCGGATGAGGAAGCGGTTGATGGGGTTTTCCTGCTCCCCTCGGATGCGGCCCTTCACGAACATTGTGATGAGCACCGGCACCAACGTGATCGAGAGACCAGCCGCCGCAGCCATCGAATAGCTCTTGGTGAGCGCCAGCGGCCTGAACAGCCTGCCTTCCTGCGCCTCCAGCGTGAATACCGGCAGGAACGAGAGAGTGATGATCAGCAGTGAGAAGAACAGCGGCGGTCCGACCTCGACCGCAGCGTCCAGCAGGATCTGAACGCGACGACTCTCCGGCAATCCTTCTGCTCCCCCGGCGTTCTCAAGCTTTTTATGGGCGTTCTCGATCATAACGATCGCTGCATCGACCATGGCCCCGATGGCGATTGCGATGCCACCGAGCGACATGATGTTCGCGTCGATCCCCTGGAGGTGCATCACGGCGAACGCGGTGAGGATTCCCAGGGGAAGCGTGACCACCGCGACTAGCGACGAGCGCAGGTGCAGCAGGAACAGACCAGTCACAAGCGCAACGACCAGCAGTTCTTCGGCGAGCTTCACCCACAGATTTGCAACTGCGCGGTCAATCAACGCCGACCGGTCATAGACTGTGACGACTTCCACGCCTGCGGGCAGGCTGCGCTTCAGCTGTTCAACCTTGTCCTTGACCGCATCGATGACCTGAGCCGTGTTCGCGCCTTGCCGAACGACAACGATACCACCGGCAACCTCGCCTTCACCGTTTAATTCGGCAATTCCCCGCCGGAACTCAGGCGCCAGCTGGACCCGCGCAACATCACCGACGGTCACCGGAATGCCGCCTGCCTCAGCCTTCAGGGGAATCTCACGAAAGTCCTGCAGCGTTTTTAGATAGCCGCCGACCCGCACCATATATTCGGCGCCGCCTTGCTCGATGACCGAGCCGCCTGCTTCGGCGTTAGCTTTGCCAATCGCCTCCGTCAGGTCGGAGACGGAGACACGGTAAAGCTGCATCTTTTGCGGGTCCGGCTGGACCTGAAATGACTGCACCATTCCGCCAACGCTTGCGACCTCGGCAACGCCGTCGATCTCTTTGAGCTGGAACCGCAAAAACCAGTCCTGCAGCGACCTGAGCTGCGCCAGGTCGTGCCCGCCGGTCCGATCAATCAGCGCATATTCGTAGGCCCAGCCGACGCCGGTTGCGTCAGGCCCAAGCGCCGGTGTGACATTGCGCGGGAGCCGGTCGCGGGCCTGGCTTAGGTATTCCAGCGTCCGCGAACGCGCCCAGTATAGATCGGTGCCGTCCTTGAAGAGCACGGTCACGAAGCTGTCGCCGAAGAAGGAGAAGCCACGGACCGAGGCGACCTGCGGCGCCGACAGCATCGTGCTTGCCAGTGGATAGGTGACCTGCGCCTCGACGATCCCAGGTGCCTGTCCGGGGTAGCTGGTGCGGATGATCACCTGTGTGTCGGAAAGATCCGGTAGCGCGTCCACCGGAGTGCGCGTGGCAGAATAGACGCCGACAATCGCCAAGAACCCGGCTGCGATCAGCACCAGAAGCCGGTTCGCAACCGACCAGCGTATTACGCGCTCGATCACCGGCTGGGCTCGGGGGTGATACGATCGACGACATAGGAACCGCCGCGAGGTTCCGTCTCGACAGCGAACTGAACCCTCAAGCCCTTCGCCAGACCACGCAGCATCGAGGGCTGCGCCAGCTTGAAGGTCATGGTCATCGCCGGCCACCGAAGCTCGGGTATTGCCTGGTGTTTGATGGTCACGGACGTGTTTGCGGGATCGACTGCGACGATAATTCCAGCCGAGGTAGCAAGCTGGGGAGCCGGAGCCGGGCTGCTCTGCAGCCTGCTAACTACCCCGGACAAGGATGCCTCGGAGTCAATCAGGAACTGACCCGAAGCGACAACCTCTTCGCCGGGCCGCACGCCGGACAGAATCTGCGTCCACTCGGCGTAGTCGCGGCCAACCCGCACATCCTGCGGAATGAAGCTGCCACTTCGCTTGACGATCACCACCT
>JBDSMG010000063.1:0-19180 GCA_039915925.1 Sphingomicrobium sp. | reverse complement strand
CCCAGCGGCACTTCCTCCGGCATCCAGTGGATCTGCTGCTGACGCTTCCAATATTCGAACGCCCAGGGGTATTCGAACGGCTTGTACTGATTGCGTGCGGTGAGGAGGGACATGTCGGTTACTCCGTGTAGAACTTGAAGAGGAGGAGGATCGGTATAGTTCCAGCTACGGCAGCTGCGGCCGAACCAAGCCGCTGAACGGCCGAGTCTCTGGTTACGACAGCCCAGAAAAGCAGGTAGGCGACGGCTACCCCGAACGCGCCAAAGAGGATGATCATGGGTACAGCGTTGGCTGTCCCTTGCGCGAATCCAACCGTCGCCAACACCATCGCCACGATCATCGCACCGGTCACGCGCTGCCATGCGCGATCACGCGAAAAGATGGCGCGAATGATCAAGACCAATGCAGGCACGAGGAGCAGGATGAAGACCCAGCGGTCGCTCATCAGTCGACCCCCCGGGCGCGGAGGAGCGCGGTGGAACCGCAGAATGGGACGCGAGGACTCATCGCCAGAACCACTTGCCGCCGGTCTGCCGTGTGCGGCGGGTACGGGCGCTGAACATGTTCACGTACATCACCATCCCGGAGACGGCGAAGAAGATCAGCGTTAGCCCGGAAAGGATCGACACGATCACTCCGGCGGGGCCGAACTGCTCGCCCGAATGGATTCGGTGGAGCAGGCCGACGTTCCAGGCCGCGGGCGCGGGCTTGGGACGGCAGACCATCGTTTCCGGGCATTTGAAGGCGGTGGCCGTGACGGGTTGCGCGGCCGGCGCGGCGTCGGGAAGCTCGTGCGCTTTCGCCGGCGGAATCACCGGCGGCAGACGCGGCCCCTCGCGCTCGAACCCGCCCTTGTTGACGAGTGCTCCGATCTGACTCAGCACGCCCGTGGTCGCGATCCACAGGATGAAGGCGCCGAAGACGAGCGCGAGCCAGCGATGCCAGCGGCGGATCATCCGTGCGCTCCCGTGTTGAGGTCGAGAGGACCGGTCGTCGCATAGCCGATCGCAAAGCCGCCAAGCACCATCCCAAACGCAGTCGCCATCATTCCAGCGATCAGCAGCAGATGATTGCGCGGGCGCCCCTCGACCCCGCCGCGAAGTGCCGTGACGAGCATGGTGAGGCCGGCAAGCAGCGCGATGGCGCCGACCACGACAAACAGGATGTTGGCGCTGCTCACCCGTGCGGCCCCATGCCGGTCAGTTCCAGCCCGCCGAGCGCATGGATGGCCATGATCGCGCCGACCGCAAGCAGCAGCACCGCGCCCTGGCTGCCGTGGCGCGGATCGTCCTTGCCGCGCTTGCGATAGAGGATGATCGCGGCGGCGATCAGGGCGAGTGCTGCGGCGAGTTCGATCATGGCTGGGGTGGTCATGGCATCACCCTCTCGCGCCTGCCGGCGCTCATCCCTCTCCCATGGGAGAGGGAACCCCTCACTGACACGCCAGACATTCGTCGTAGTCCGTCGTGCTGGCGAGCTGGATTTCCTTGAGCTCGGGGGTGTTGTCGGCCTCGACTCCGCCGGCGAAGCCCGCGCGCTGCACCGACTTCGAGCGGAGGTAATAGAGCGACTTGATGCCAAGCTCCCACGCGCGGAAGTGGAGCATCAGAAGGTCCCATTTGTCGACGTCGGCCGGGATGAACAGGTTGAGCGAGGTCGCCTGGTCGATGTAGGGTGTGCGGTCGGCGGCAAGCTCGATCAGCCAGCGCTGGTCGATCTCGAAGCTGGTCTTGTAGGTGTCCTTTTCCTCCGCCGACAGGAAGTCGAGGTGCTGGACCGAGCCGCCCTGCTCGAGAATCGAGTTCCAGACGGCCGCGCTGTCCTTCGACTTCTCCTGAAGCATTTTCTCCAGATAGGGATTCTTGATCGAGAAGCTGCCGGACAGCGTCTTGTGGGTGTAGATGTTGGCCGGGATCGGCTCGATGCAGGCGCTGGTGCCGCCGCAGATGATGCTGATCGAGGCCGTCGGGGCGATCGCCATCTTGCAGCTGAAGCGCTCCATCACGCCCATGTCGGCGGCGTCGGGGCACGGGCCGCGCTCGTTGGCGAGCATCATCGACGCCTGATCGACCTGCGCGCGGATATGCTTGAAGATTTTGAGGTTCCAGCTTTTCGCCATCGCGCCTTCGAACGGAAGCCCGCGCGCCTGGAGGAAGGAGTGGAAGCCCATCACGCCGAGGCCGACGCTGCGCTCGCGCTCGGCGCTATATTTGGCGCGGGCCATTTCGTCGGGCGCGCGGGCGATATAGTCGCTGAGCACATTGTCGAGGAAGCGCATGACGTCCTCGATGAAGTCCTTGTCGCCGTTCCATTCGTCCCAGGTCTCCAGGCTCAGCGACGACAGGCAGCAGACCGCAGTGCGGTCCATGCCGAGATGGTCCTTGCCGGTCGGAAGCGTGATTTCCGAACAGAGGTTGGACGTCGTGACCTTCAGGCCCAGATCGCGGTGATGCTTGGGCATCGACCGGTTCACCTGGTCGATGAAGATGATGTAGGGCTCGCCGGTCGCGAGGCGGGTTTCGACCAATTTCTGGAACAGGCTGCGGGCGTCAACCTTGCCGCGCACGCTGCCGTCCTTGGGGCTCTTGAGGTCATATTCGCGGCCGTCGCGAACCGCTTCCATGAACGCATCGGTGACGAGCACGCCATGGTGCAGGTTCAAGGCCTTGCGGTTGAAGTCGCCGCTGGGTTTGCGGATCTCGAGGAATTCCTCGATCTCCGGATGGTCGACGTCGAGATAGCAAGCGGCGGAACCGCGCCGCAACGAGCCTTGGCTGATCGCGAGCGTTAGCGAGTCCATCACGCGCACGAACGGAATGATCCCGCTGGTCTTGCCGTTGAGGCCGACCGGCTCACCGATTCCGCGGACATTGCCCCAATAAGTGCCGATGCCTCCGCCCTTGGACGCCAGCCAGACATTCTCGTTCCAGGTGCCGACGATGCCGTCCAAGCTGTCGGACACACTGTTGAGATAACAGCTGATCGGAAGGCCACGGCCGGTGCCGCCGTTAGACAGGACCGGGGTTGCCGGCATGAACCACAATTTCGAGATATAATCGTAGACCCGCTGGGCATGGTCCTGGTCGTCGGCATAGGCCGAAGCGACGCGGGCGAAGAGGTCCTGATAATTTTCGCCGGGCAGCAAATAGCGGTCCTTCAGCGTCTCCTTGCCGAATTCGGTCAGCAGCGCGTCGCGCGAGTCGTCGGTCTTTACGTCGAACGCGCGGACGTCGACGGTCTTGCTCGTGCGGGCCGCCGCCACGTCGTCGCTGCTCACTTCGCTGGTGGTCGAAAAGTCCATCGCGCTATCCCCGTCCCTGCGGTCGCCGGCGACCGTTTGTTCTTGTATTGTTCGACTCGGAGTCATGGGTGCAACCCTATACTCTTTCGAACCCTGTGAGGGGCTTTTCTCCGGACCGTCCCCGATATCCACAGGGCACAAGCATCTCCTCTCCGGAATATAGGGATTCCGGAGCCGAACACTAGGTCTAGATAAGAGCCCCTCAGCTGCTACTAGCTATAGTGCCTCAACTGGCGGGAGACGCAAGTCGGTAAATGACAATTAACGCATTTTTTTGTGGGTTGATCGGTCCGATGCGGAGGTTCGGAGGGCGCAATGGCGCCTTGGTGACGCCGGCGACTAGCGCCCTAATATATGGGCTTTCGGTGCTGACTTTTTGCGGGGTGACTTAGGTTAAATCAGCTACGGCCAAACCACGGTATACAGAATTCGACTCCGGGTCGGCCAGAGGGGATCATGTGCTCGAAGATGCAGCATATTTCGCGCGGCGGGAGACGACGAAGCGCGTCTTGCCCGAAGCACACCCGATCTTCGGGCGAAGCAGATCCACGGCCTTCTAGCCCAGAAATATGCGTGGCTCTCGACGAACGCGTTGGCCGCTCTCCCGGCCTCTGACGGTGCGTCCGTTCCAAGCACTCCGTCGCGATCATCGAAGCGCGCGTCGCCCCATCTTCGCTGAGCACCGGCGCAGTGACGCAGCGGACGCGCGGGAACAGCGATCGGCTATGCCCGCTTACACCGGCAGCTGGTAAGGGGCGCGGTAGCGCGGGGTGATGAGGGCGTTGGCCACGGGATCGTCCTTGAACTGGCCTGCCGTCGCGTCCCAATGAACCTTGCGGCCGGTGCGGAAGGCGATGTCGCCCATCTGGCAGACCATTGCCGTGTTGGCCGCCGCCTCGATCGGGCAGGCCGGGGTTCGCGAGCGGTTCTTCAGGCAGGCGATGAAGTCCGCCGTGTGGCGATCGAGCCCGTTGTCGGTGATTGGGGTGACGGGGACTTCGAGGCTCAAGGCCTTGCCGTCGCTCACCTCCGGGGAGACGTACCACTGGCCGCGGTCGACCACCAAGGTGCCGGTTTCGCCGATGAAGGCGACGCCATGGTCGCGACCGCTGTACGGGCCGCGGCTGATTCCGACCGCATGCTCCCATTCCACCAAATAGTCGCCGAAGTCGAAGATCGCCGTTTGCGTGTCCGGAGTCTCCATCGCCGAGCCCGGATAGCCGTAGTGACCGCCCAGCGAGCTGACAGAGTTCGGGACCTGGGCCTTCATTCCAAGCAAGGCGATGTCCATCAGGTGGACTCCCCAGTCGGTCATCAGCCCGCCCGCATAATCCCAGTACCAGCGCCAGTTGAAGTGAAAGCGGTTCGGATTGAAGGGGCGCTGTTGCGCCGGTCCCAGCCAACGGTCGTAATCGACGCCCGGAGGCGGCGCCTGATCCGGCTTCGGGGCGATGTTCTTCATCCAGCCCATATAGGCCCAGGCCTTCACCTTGCGGACGCGGCCGATCGCACCCGAATCGACATAGGCAAGGGCGTCGGCCCAATGCTGGTTGCTGCGCTGCCACTGGCCGACCTGGACCACACGCTTGTGGCGCTGCTTGGCGGCAACCATGGCGCGGCATTCGGCGATCGAGTTGCCGAGCGGCTTTTCGCAATAGGCGTCCTTGCCCGCCGACATTGCATCGGTGAGCGCGAGCGCGTGCCAATGGTCAGGTGTGGCGATGATCACCGCGTCGATTGACTTGTCGTCCAGCATCCGGCGGTAGTCGTCATAAAGCGCGGGCGCGCGCCCGGACGCCGTCTGAAGCTCGGCGCCCCTTTTCGTAAGGACGTTTGCGTCGACATCGCAAAGCGCGACGGGCGTGACGTCGGCGACCTTGCTCATCGCCGTAAGGTCGGCCCAGCCCATGCCGTTGCAGCCGATCAGGCCGACCTGGATCTTGTCGTTGGCGGACACCTTGCGGCGGCGCTTGGCGAAGGCCTCGCTGATCGGCATCAGAGTTGCAGAGGCGGCCAGGCCACCGGCGATTACGCCGCGGCGATCGATACTGACAGTCATGCTGGTCTCCCCACCAATGCTTCGCGCAGGACGGTAGCGGCAAAACGTTGCGCCGCAAGACGGAACGAACCGGCGCTCGCTCGACGTTAACAAATTGTTTGGCTACGCGGACTTAAGCTCCCGATTGTGGGGATGCTTGGTATGTATGGACGACGGATTGCGGCCGGTGCGGCGGCAGGGCTGGCGAGCAGCCATCTGATCACGACGTGCGCGACGCTGGCGGCGATCACGATCTTCGTGAGCACCGGGTCCGAGCTGATGCCGAGCGCATTGTCCGGCGCGGATGACTTCAATCCCGTGATGAGCGCAGCGTTCATCCTCAACATCGTCATCATCCTGTTCGGCTGGCGACGCGCCAACGACCTCAGGCAAGCGCTCGAAGCGCATGCTCGGGCCGAGAAGTTGGCGCACGAGAATGCCTATCGCGACCATACGACCGGGCTCGCGAACCGGCGCGAGTTGACCCGGGTGCTCGAGCAGGGGGCTTCGGCGACCGGCGATCCAAGGGCGCTGCTGCTGCTCGACCTCGACCATTTCAAGAAGGTCAACGATCTCAACGGCCATGCCGCGGGCGACGAATTGCTCCGGCATATGGCCGACAGTCTTGCGCGGATTGCGCCGGCCGGTTCCTGCTACGCACGGCTTGGCGGCGACGAATTCGCGGTGCTTCTGCCGCATGGAGCGACGGTCGAAGCCGCCGACGAAGTGGCTAGCGCAATTTTGATCAGCGCCGACCGGCAGGTGAAGTTTTCCGGGTTTACCGCCAACACCTCCGCCTCAATCGGAATGTGCCTGGTTCCGGCGGGCACTGCCGCCGAGGACGCGCTCCGGCGCGGCGACATCGCAATGTATGTCGCCAAGCGCACGGGGCGGAACCGGGCGGTGTGGTTCGACCAGGATATGGAGCGGCAGCTTCAGACGCGCGTGGTGCTTGAAAACGAGATCCGGGTCGGGATCGAGAGGGGCGAGTTCGTTCCTTTCTACCAGCCGCAGATCAGCCTGATGAGCGGCGACCTGACCGGGTTCGAGGTGCTTGCGCGGTGGAACTCGCCGACGCGCGGACTGGTTGAGCCGATCGACTTCATCGGCGTTGCCGAAGCGACCGGCCTGATCGCGCCCTTGTCGATGAGCGTGATGCGGCAGGCGCTGCTCGAGACGCGCACCTGGCCGGCGCACCTGCAGATCGCGGTCAACGTGTCCCCGGTCCAGTTCCGCGACCCATTGCTCGCCGAGCGGATATTGAAGCTCCTGACCGAAACCAACTTCCCGGCCGCGCGGCTGGAACTGGAGATCACCGAAAGCTCGATCTTCGAGGACCAGGAACAGGCGCTGGCAACCGTGCAGAGCCTGAAGAATACGGGAATCAGCATTTCGCTCGACGATTTCGGCACCGGCTATGCGTCGCTGACGCAGCTCCAGGCGCTGCCGTTCGACCGCATCAAGATCGACAAGAGCTTCGTCAGCACCTTGCTGGTGAACACGCAGAGCAATGCGATCGTGAGTTCGATCGCCGCGCTTGGGAAGTCGCTGAGCCTGCCGATCACCGCCGAGGGCGTCGAGTCGGACAATGTGCGCGACGAGCTGCAGTCGCTCGGCTGCTCAAACGCTCAGGGGTGGCTGTTTGGGCGTGCAGTGCCGGCCGACCAGGTGCGGCGCTACCTCGGAATGGACGAGCCCGTCGATGTGCCGGCGGTGACGAGCGAAGCTGCCACGGTGGTCGAGCGCCGCGACCACAAGCGGCGGCCGTCGCGACGACGCTCCGCGGGCTAGGCCTCGGCCATATAGCGGTCGATAAAGGCCTGGTGCGTCGGCATTTTAGCGACCGCCGCGGCGATATTGCCCTTCAGACTGTCGAGCGACTCCCGCAGCCGGGCGGGCTCCATCCTTTGCGCAACATGATGGTAGCTTTGCGGGGCGATCCGCTGACCGAGCAATACCTGCACCCAGCTGTCGACGCGGAACAGGTCGTGGGTGTCCTGATAGGCCTGAGCCGAGTCGCGGAAGAGTGCGATGCGGCGTTGCAGCGAGTCGGGCACGCTCATCGTCCGGCACTCGTTCCAGAAGCTCGAATCGTCGCGTTCGGTCGCGTGGTAGTGGAGGATGATGAAGTCGCGGATGCCTTCCAGCTCGCGTGACGATTGCTCGTTGAAGCGGTCGACCACGGCCGGGCTGATGCCGCCGAACGGGAATTGCTGGATCAGCCGGGTGATCGCGATCTTCACCAGATGGATGCTGGTGGATTCGAGCGGCTCGACGAAGCCGCTGGACAGGCCGAGCGCGATGCAATTATTGACCCAGGACTTGCGCCGCGTGCCGGCCTTGAAGCGGATCAGGCGCGGTTCGGTGATGGGGTCCCCGTCGATCCGCCCGAGCAATTGCGTGCGTGCGTCGTCGTCGCTCAAGTGGGCGCTGGAATAGACGAAGCCGTTGCCGATGCGGTGCTGGAGCGGGATTCGCCACTGCCAGCCGGCCGAATGGGCGATCGCACGGGTGTAGGGGAGCGCTGGCCCGATGGCCTCGGTCTGCAACGCAAGCGCGCTGTCAGTCGGGAGCCACTTGCTCCAGTCGTCGAAACCGGCCTTGAGCTTCTGTTCGATCAGCAGGCCGCGAAAGCCGGTGCAGTCGATGAACAGGTCGCCCTCGATAATGGCGCCGGATTCGAGCTCGAGCGCTTCGATGTTGCCGCTCGCGCTATTCTGGCGCACCTCGCGGATCTTGCCTTCGACGCGCTTTGCCCCGGCCGCTTCGGCGCGCGCGCGGAGATATTTGCCGTAGGGCGTGGCGTCCAGGTGATAGGCGTAGTTGATCTGGCCGCTGTCGCTCGTTGCGAACTTCTTGGCGAGGGCGGCCTGAAGCTCGAAGCAATAATCGCCGATATCGCCGGCGAAGCCCTGGCGGCGGGCTTCGAGCCAGAAGTGATGGAAGTCGGCCATCCAGGTGCCGGGGCCGACCGTTCCGAACGAGTGGATGTAGCGGTCGCCCTCGCGCGCCCAATTTTCGAACGAAATGCCGAGCTTGAAGGTGGATTTCGTGGCGCGCATGAACTCGCGCTCGTCGATGCCGAGGAAGTTGTGGAAGGTGTGGGTCGTCGGAATGGTGGATTCGCCGACGCCGATCGTGCCGATGTCGTCGGACTCCACCAGCGTGATGTCGATCAGCGGGCCGAGGTGATGGGCAAGCGCCGCGGCCGCGATCCACCCTGCGGTGCCTCCGCCGGCGATGACCACGCGCTTGACTGTCTGTCCGTCCAACTTGATCCCCTCGGAGCGTCTAGCGATTGAGCCGCTGAAGCAGGTCGGCGCGTAGGCGGCGCGACCGCATCGCGTCCATTGGCGACAGCGCTCCGCGGATATGCTCGGGCAGATGCCCGGCGGCCTGCCCGGCGGGTCCGAACACATAATAGTCGAACAAGGCGCGCCACGCCTGCTTCTCGCCGTCGGGGCGGTCGCGCAGGCTGAGCAGGCCGTGGAGCAAGGTCGTCATCGGCGTGTCGATGAAGTCCGGCACCGGGTTCCACCAATAATTGATCATGGCGTTGAACCTGTCGAGCGCCTCGACATGGTGCCACCACATCGCGGGGTAGATAAGGAGGTCGCCAGGTTCGAGCTCGGCCACCTCGGCGGATTCCAGCGCTTCGCGAAAGCGCGGGTAGCGGTCGAAGTCGGGCGCGGCGAAATCGACCATGCTGACCACCTGGCCACCAGGGGTCGGCTCGAGCGGACCCGGATAGAGGTTCGCGACCTGCTCCGGTGGGAAGAGGGTGAAGCGGCGGTGCCCGACCATGTTGCAGGCGATGTTGTTCGAGAAGTCGAAGTGGCAGCTGGCGACAGTGCGGTTGCCGATCCAGATTCCAACCATCGGCGGGTGATCGGCGAAGGTCGGGTCGGTGATCCGGTTGTCCGCGCCGAGACCTGGAAGATAGGTGTCGATATCGGTCGAGCCGATGTAGAAGGACGGCGCACCATCGTCGTCCAGATGATCGGCAAGCTGGTCGAGGAAGGCTGACAGCGGCACCCGTTTCGCTTCGAAGTTCAGGCCAGTGAGATCGGCGTTGTAGAAAAAGCGGCCGTTGATGCCGGGTGCGCCGGTGTAGCCGACGACCGGACGGCCGGCGTCGAATTGCTTGAGATAGCCAATCGCCGCGTCGGGACCTTCGCGCCCTTTGCGCACGAGCGGCCAGTCTGCCGCGGCGCCTTTCAGGATCGCGGGTTTCTGCGCGTCGATGAGCTCGGCGATCGGGAGCGCGTCGGCCTTCAGGCCGGTGATGACTTCGGTCTTGCGCATCAAGCGCTGCGCCGGGCGTTCTTGAGCTCGATCAGCCGTTCGATATTCCCGAGCGACGAGCGGACAAAGATTGCGGCGGGCAGGAAGCCGGAGCGATTGAGGCGATCCAGCGCTTCGCCGGTGAGGGCAGCGAACTGCTCCGCACCGACGGTGAAGAAGTTGGGGATTCTGTAGGTCAGCCCGTCGCCAAGGTCGACGTTAAGCTCGATCGGCTGGATCAGTCCGAGTTCTTCGAACAGCGCGAACATGGCCGGGGCCGCGCCCAGTCCTTCGTGGATCGTCAATAGCGCGTCCGCGACATGGTCCAGATAAGGGGCATTGCCGCCGTGCGGCTTGAACAAGGGCTCGCCCTCCCCTTCGCCGACACGGGGATCGTCAAGGTCGACGTGGATGATCGGCTCGCCATCGCTCGGGCGAACAGCGATGAAGAACGGGCCGCGCCGCTGCACGGCGGGAACGTAGTGCGCGTTCCACTGATGACCGTCGAGAATCAGATTCTCGCCACGGTCGAACCCGACCAGGGCAACCGACTGGAAGCTGCCGTCCTGATCCTTGCGGAAGAAAATCGGATATTCGCGCTGGATCTGCTCGAACTCAGTGGGAACGACGAGCAGCTGGTTGACCGCATCACCGAACTCCGCCCCGTGACGCGTGACGACCCGCAGCGACGCATGTCCGACATTGTCGATCGCAACTCTGTTCGGCACCGCCGCGTCCCCACAAAAAAATGCCGCTGCCGTGAAGGCAGCGGCATCAGTCTTACCGTGCACTGGCCGCAATGTGCCAGTGCGAAGGCTTATCAGCCACGCTCACCCGCGGGCGGCGGAGCCGGCGGCGGAGGCGGCGGAGGCGCAACCGGGCAGCTGCCCGATGCCGAGATCACCGTTCCGTCCGGGCAGGTCTGCGTCAGGACCGGCGGAGGCGGAGGCGGCGCTACGTACGCCGGAGCCGGAGCCGCGATCGGTGCTCCACCGCCGAACCGGTAGCGGGCGCCGAGGTAGTAACGCGGATGGCCTTCCTGAGCGAAGAACATCTGGCGCTTGCTGCGGCCGTAGGTCCGGATGTCCTCGCCGAGCACGTTGATGCCCTCAAGCGACAGAGCCAGGCGATCGGTCAGGTCGTAACCCAGCGAGAAGTCGAGCGTGCCATACGGCTCGAAATAACGCGGGTTGCGGCTGCCGCCGTTGTTGACCGAGGCCAGGAAGCGGCCGCGCCAGTTGTACGCCACACGCGCCGAGAAGCCGTACTTCTCGAACATGCCGGTCACGTTCGCGCTGTCGCTGAGACCCACCAGTGCGAACACGTTCTGGCCCGGAGGCGTTCCGCGATCGAACTTCACGTCGCCGAACACTTTGGTGAGCGAGGCCGCGATACCGAAGCCCGAGTCACCGAAGAAGTGCTGACCCTGAATTTCGAAGCCGTGGATTTTGCCGGTCTTGTTGTTGATTGGACGGGTGACGTTGAACGCGAACAACGGGTCGGCACCACGGTATCCAGCAGCCGTGTTGATCGCATTCACATCGTAAAGGCCCAGAACCTGGTCGGCATAGGTCTGGTTGATCTGCTGTGTGGTCGCATTGTAGTTCGCTTGAATCTGCTGGTTCGTTAAGGTGGTGTTGCCACCGTTTTGAATAAGCAGCGCCGTGTAGGTGAACAGGCTGACGTCGGTGATCGGCACGGGCGCAACCGCACCGCCGAGACCGCCGTTAAGCTGGGTAACCGCAATACCGGAAGCCGTGCCGGCAGCACCTGAGCTCGGGTCACGCAGACCGAACAGGCTCTGCGCGAACGTGCCCTGGCCGACGAAGTTCTTCACGTTCTTGGCGAAGAAGCCCGCGGACACGTAGCTCGACCGAGCATAATAATATTCGAGACTGATATCCAAGTTGCCGGAGACCAGCGGCTTCAGGTCCGGGTTACCCGACGTGCCAGTGGCGATGCCACCAAGATAGGTCGGGCGGTTAGGAGCGTTGGCCGAGACGGAAGCGAACAAGTTGCCGTAGTCGGCGCGAGCAAGGGTCTTGCTGACCGAGACGCGGGCAACGAGGTTGTCCATCGGCTCGATGCGGAAGTCCACGGAGGGCAGGAAGTTGCTGTACTCGCCCTTGCTCGAAATGCCCGAGACATCGGTTCCAACCCGGCGGCTGAAGTCGTTGTCCGAATCCCACTGAATGCCCGTCGGGACTGTCTGGAGAGCGAAGGAACTGACCTTCGTATTCTCCCAACGAATGCCCGCCACGACACCAGCCGGACGGCCAGCGAAGTCTCCCTTCCAGCTCAGCTGGCTGTAGATGGCGGTGACCCGCTCCTTCACCCGGTCGAAATCGTTGCCGGTTATTCCCACCGGGTGACCGGGCTGCGCGCCGGCAGTCAACGGCTGACCGTCGGCTGCGTAGATTGGCGACAGGATGCCGTAGAGCTGTTCAGCATTCGTGATGAATGCGGTGTCGGCGTCGGTCGGATGGAAGTGATCGAACTGGCACCCGAGGCAGAACTGCTGAACGACGCCCGGAGCGAGCGTGTTGATGTCCCCGACCTGCGTGATGCCCCAGTCACCAAGAGCCTGCTGCGTCTGGATACGAGCGCTGGTCATCTTCGAGTTGATGCGGCTCGCACCCACGTCGAACCGCGCGCCCGATCCAAAGTCCCAGCCAAGATCGGCTCGGACCTGGTTCACGCGATGGCTCTGACGCGAGGAGTTGGTTCGGGCGATCTGCGTTCCAAGGTCGCCGACGTCGAGCGTCTTGTTGCAATTGCCACGGCCCGGATAGCAGTCGTTGAGCGTCCAGTCCTGCAGCGGGATCACACCCGAGTAGTCGACCGAGTGAGCATCGACGACCGGCGCACCGAAGCCGACTAGCGTTGAGCTCTTGCCGTTCTTGGCGTCAGGAGCTGACTTGGACGTCGACGTGTTTCCGTCGAGGTTCAGCGTCACGCCGGGAGCGAACTCCCAGTTCGCGTTCAGCCCGTAGCTACGGAGCTTGCTCTTGGTCTGGCGATGAACGTTTTCAAAGCCGATGTCCTTCGAGGCGTAGCCGGTGCCTTCGTCGAGGTAGACGGCGGTCGCGACCACGGGATCATCGTCGAACGTCACATGGTCGAATGGGCGGTTGAACCAATTGGTCTGCTCGGCGCGATCTTCCTTCAGCTTGTTCTGCGCATAAAGGGCGTCCGCTGTGAGCGTCAGATTCTCCATCGGCCTGAACTGCACGGTGCCGCTGAGGTTGATGCGCTCACGAGAGAATTGCGAGTAATCGTAGCGGCTGTCGTTCGGAATCGCGACCAGCTGGTTCGGATCGGTCGGCGCGTTCGTGATGATCGTCCCTGCACCGCGGCCGGGCATGCTCGAGAAGGGCGAGATGTTCCAGTCGTTGGAGATTGCCGCAGCCGCTGCCGCCTTGCGCTTCTGGAATGCACCGAACAGGCTGACGCCGATGGTGTCGGCAGGATCGGACCAGCTGACAATACCGGAGAGTTCCGGAGTAACCTTAAAGCTGTCAAGACTGGTGTCGTAAAGCGCCTTGGCGCCGACGCTGCCGCGCAGGCCCGACTCACGTCCGTCTAGCGGACGTTGCGTAACGACGTTGATTGCAGCGCCGATACCGCCCGACGGGATCGCCGCACGGCCGGTCTTGTAGACCTCAAGGCGCGACACGCCTTCAGAGGCGAGGTTCGAGAAGTCGAACGAACGGCTGGTTGCGCGTCCGAAGTCGCCGCCGTCGGTGCCGACCACGTTCACGTCCGAAGTGGCCAGCTGGCGGCCATTGACGGTGACCAGGTTGAACGACGGACCGAAGCCGCGAACCGTCACGGTTGCGCCTTCGCCCGCGCGGCGGTCGATCGACACGCCCGGGATCCGCTGAAGCGATTCCGCGAGGTTGGTGTCCGGGAACTTGCCGATTTCTTCGGCGGAGACTGCGTCAACGACGCCTGAAGAGGTGCGCTTGATGTCGCGGGCGCGCTGCAATGACGCGCGCACGCCGGTGACGATGATTTCATCGCCGGTGTCCGACGTCGCGGTCGGACCGTTCTGGCCGGTGTTGACGGCGGTTCCGCCACCGGTCTGATCCGCCGTCGCGGTGTTCGCTGAATTGTCTTCCGGAGCAACTTCCGGGCTCTTTGCGACTTCCTGAGCAAATGCCGCGGCCGGAAGGCTGCAGGCTGCGATCGTCGATACGCCGACCAGCAGCGCATGGCGAATGACCCGACGGGCGCTTTGCCCGGACGGATTCCGAGTGTCGAGTTGATTCATGATACTAAGTCTCCCCGTTCGGTCAGCTTCGCGGCCGACCGCCTTTTTTTTGAGCGCAGATGTGGCTGCCCCCGCAGATTCCCCAATGCTATTGGGATCCCAAGGATAGGCCGAGCCCGCGTGCCGGCGCAATAGCGTTTTGGTAACGCTACCATGAGTGAAATCAGGTACTTACCGCAACCGCACATATTCTATTCGACTTCTGTTGCACAGTTGCAACGCACGTCAATTCGTCTGTTCATTTTCGTATATAGAATCCCGAAATCACCGGTGAATATCGGTCGAATAAGTCAGACTATTCGAGTGCGCGGACACTTAGTGCCTTCTTGCGGATGCTATAATGAAGCGGTGGAGCAAGGCGCGACACCTCTCCATCGAGCGATACGGTCAGAAACGAGCGCCTGGCGTCGACCCCAAGCCGCTCGACTTCGTCGATCCGGACCATCTCGTCGTTCCGGCTGCGGCCGACGAGCGTGCGAATGCCCGCGGCGACGAAGCCGAGACGGCTTTTGCTGCGCATCACGAGCACACACAGCTTGCCGTCGTCGAGGGCGTCGCGCTTGCCCGCGCCGGGCAGTTCGAGCTGATAGTCATTATTGCCGACGAACAGCAAAGGCGTGTCGACGCGCGCCTCCTGATCGTTGACGGTGAGCGTGAGCCGATGGTGCCCGTAGCGCAGCAATGTGCGCGCGCTTGCGATGAGCAGCGCGAGTCGCTTGCTTCGGCCGAGCCGCCGCTGCTGCGTTTCGCGGTCGAGCACCATCAAAGGGTAAAGCCCGATCGCGCTGTTGTTGATGAAGATGCGCCCGTTCATTTCGGCAAGGTCGACGCGGCGCGCCTTGCCATGTGCGATGACTTCCGCCGCGCCCGGTAGATCCGGCGGGATGCCGAGGTCACGCGCGAAGTGGTTGAGCGTTCCAAGCGGCAAGATGCCGAGTTCAGTCTCGCTACCGGCCAGCACGCCCGCGGCGCTGCTGATGGTGCCGTCGCCGCCGCCGACGATCAGCAGCTTCTCGCCCCCTTCGACAGCAGCCCGGCATTGCCCTTCGATTTCGCCGCCAGCGACCAGCCGAACGTCGGGGTCGATGCCGGCAGCCCGAAGCGCCTCGGCGGCCTTGTCGCCGATCTGCGGATCGGACGAAGCGGTGCCTCCAGCGACGTTGATCAGGACGGTGGTGGGCACCGAGCCGCCTTAAGCGAGCTTATGCCGCGCGTCGCCCCTTTATGCGGCCTTCGGCGCGCACTCGCCGACGCGTTTGGCGGTGACGCTGCGCACCAGTTCATAATCGCCGGTGCCGCTGAAGTAGGTGTAGGTGCGGACCTGGGCGGTGAAGCTGTCCGCGGTGAAGTCGCCGTCGGCCATTTGCGTAAGCTGCTCGCCCTTGCGGCTGCACTTGTACTGGAGGCTCATGCGGCCGTCCTTCATGTAGGACTCGGACGGGGTGCATGTCTCGCCGGCCTCGGCGAAGGCGGCCGGATCGATTTTGTTGCTGGTGCCGACGCAGGTGCGGCTGGTCGCCGGATCTGCGCCAACCTTTGCCTTTGTCGCCGGCGTCGTATTGTCGGTGGAGCGCAGCTGGTCGACCTTGGCAGTGAGTTCATATTCGCCCGGCGTCAGCGCTGCAGCTGCCGTTTCGACATCATTGTTGGCAGGCGCCGCGCTGTCGTCCGCGCAGGCCGAAAGCAGTCCGGCCGCAGCGGCCATCATCAGGATGTTACGCATCTTTCCCCCCTCTTGAACTCGGGCAGCATATCCGCGTGCTCGCGTTGCACAAGCGAAGATCTAGCAGTTTCCGGACCAGCGGGCGCGGCCGCTCAAGACCAGCGACAAGCGACTGCCATCGACACTCTCGAACTGATGGTTCTCACGGATTTCGTACGTAGCCGGACCGTAGGTCCCGCTAATCTCAACCACGTGCGAATAATCCTGCTCGCCGCAAATGAGCGACGCGTCGATCCTTCCGTCCGCAATTTGCAGCCGGTCATAGGAGCATTGGTGCTCGCTGGCGGTGAAGAAACGTGGCGGCGGGCGATCCACCTCATCTTCTTGAACGCAGATCGAATCGCCGATCATCAGCTCCTGCTTCAGGCCCTCGATTGCCTCGGGCGGCAGGCCGGTGCCGTCGGCGGACTCGAAGTCGGCCGCGATCAGCCATTTACCGGCGGCAAGCTTTGGCGGCCCTTTGGCGGCCTCCTTCTCCTGCGGAGCCTCGCCGCACGAGCCAACAAAGCAGGCCAGTGCGACCACGAACAGCAGTTTTGATTTCACACAACCCCCTTCATCGGCAGCTTGCGCTTACCCCGCGAAGGTTATCATTTGCTGATTGTACGGCGGACCCGTTCCCCGGTTGTTCCACCGGGCGCCAGCGACCATATAGCAGCCGATGGCGATTCAGATCCGCACTTCGCTGGCCGAACCCGACACCGGCGACGCCTTCGTTCCGCACCGCCCCGCCCGCCCCGACAAGGCCGAGGGTGGGCGTCCGTTCGTGCTCAGCTCCGATTATGAGCCAGCCGGTGACCAGCCGACTGCGATCAAGGAACTGACCGAGGCCGCGCTCGCCGGCGAGAAGGACCAGGTACTGCTGGGCGTGACCGGCTCCGGCAAGACCTTCACCATGGCCAAGGTGATCGAGACGCTGCAGCGGCCCGCGCTGGTGCTTGCGCCGAACAAGATCCTGGCCGCCCAGCTTTACGGGGAGTTCAAGAGTTTCTTCCCCGACAATGCGGTCGAATATTTCGTCAGCTACTACGACTATTACCAGCCCGAAGCCTACGTCCCGCGCACCGACACCTACATCGAGAAGGAAAGCTCGGTGAACGAGGCGATCGACCGCATGCGCCATTCGGCGACGCGCTCGCTGCTGGAGCGCGATGATGTGATCATCGTCGCGTCCGTATCCTGCCTTTACGGTATCGGATCGGTCGAGACTTATTCGGCGATGATCTTCGACCTCGCCAAGGGCAAACAAGAGGACCAGCGCGAGATCATCCGCAAGCTGGTGGCGCTGCAATACAAGCGCAACGACCAGGCGTTCGCGCGCGGCAATTTCCGGGTGAAGGGCGACAATCTCGAGATCTTCCCGTCGCACTATGAGGACACGGCCTGGCGGATCAGCTTCTTCGGCGACGAGATCGAGGAGATCGTCGAGTTCGACCCGCTGACGGGCAAGAAGGTCGCCAGCCTCAACAATGTGCGCGTCTATGCGAACTCGCACTATGTGACCCCCGGCCCGACGCTCAAGCAGGCGATGGAAGCGATCAAGCATGAGCTTGCCGAGCGGCTCAAGGAACTCGAGGCCGAGGGCAAGCTGATCGAGCATCAGCGGATAGAGCAGCGCACCAACTTCGACCTGGAGATGATTGCGGCGACGGGCAGCTGTGCGGGCATCGAGAATTACTCGCGCTTCCTCACCGGCCGCCTGCCCGGTGAGCCGCCGCCGACCTTGTTCGAATATCTGCCGGACAACGCGCTTCTGTTTGTGGACGAAAGCCATCAGACGGTTCCGCAGATCGGCGCGATGGCGCGGGGCGATCATCGGCGGAAGATCACGCTCGCCGAATATGGTTTCCGCCTGCCGAGCTGCATCGACAACCGGCCTTTGCGTTTCAACGAATGGGACGCGATGCGGCCGCAAACGACCTTCGTGTCGGCGACGCCGGGCACGTGGGAGATGGAAGCGACCGGCGGCGTCTTTTCCGAGCAGGTGATCCGCCCGACCGGGCTGATCGACCCGCCGGTCGAGATCAAGCCGGTCGAGGACCAGGTCGACGATCTGGTGCACGAGGCGAAAGAGACGGCGCGCAAGGGTTATCGCACTTTGGTTACGACGCTGACCAAGCGCATGGCCGAGGACCTCACCGAATATCTGCACGAGGCAGGTCTTCGCGTCCGCTACATGCACTCCGACGTCGAGACGCTGGAGCGCATCGAACTGATCCGCGAGTTGCGGCTCGGCGTTTACGATGTGCTTGTCGGGATCAACTTGCTGCGCGAGGGCCTCGACATTCCGGAGTGCGGTCTTGTCGCGATCCTCGACGCCGACAAGGAAGGATTCCTGCGCTCCGAAACGTCGCTGATCCAGACGATCGGACGCGCGGCGCGCAACGTCGACGGACGCGTGATCCTCTACGCCGACCGCGTCACCGGATCGATGGAGCGCGCGCTTAACGAAACCGACCGCCGGCGCGAGAAGCAGCTTGCGTATAACGCCGAGCACGGAATCACGCCGGAGACGATCAAGCGGCAGATCAGCGATGTCATGGCCCACCTCGCCAACCGCGACGGCGTCGTCGACACCGGCGATGACGAGCGACCGCACCTCGTCGGCCACAATCTCAAGGCCTATATCGCCGACCTCGAGGAACGGATGCGCAAGGCCGCGGCGGACCTGGAGTTCGAGGAAGCGGCGCGGCTGCGCGACGAGATCCGGCGACTGGAAGAAGACGATCTCGGCATTCCGCACCCGCAGCGCGTCGCGCCGCGACCGCTCGGCAATTCGACCGAAGGCAAGCCGGGAACGCGCAAGGGCCGGTTCGGCAGGCAGCAAAGGACGCGGTTCGGGCGGTAGCTACCGCAGCACGCCTTTTTTGCTCATCGCGCGAGCATAGAGAAACAGGCCGAGCGCCACCACGATAATGACGTAGGGCATGACGCCGTTCACGCCTTCGTGCATGTCGGCGACGGGTGACGGGTTTAGCAGCTGATAGCCAATCCCGATGAGTGCTCCGACAAACGATATGCCAAGCGCAGGTGCCGCCCAGCGGTGGCGCGCCAGCAGGAGAGCCGAGCCCAGCAGCCCGCCCCAGACGCCCAGCGCCCAAGCGCCGGTGGCCCACAAGGGAAGGCCATTCACATAGGACATGATTGCCTCGGCATCGGCACCCGGCATCATGGAGCGGACATAGTCCGCGCCGCGCGTCTGCGTCATCAGATAGTCGTAGCAGCCAAAGCCGTTCCACAAGGTCGCCAGCGCGGCGACGATCCAGAGATGTACGGGCGTGCGTCCCGCAGAGTTGCGCCGAGCCATAG
Source organism: Sphingomicrobium sp. (assembly GCA_039915925.1). Lineage (GTDB taxonomy): Bacteria > Pseudomonadota > Alphaproteobacteria > Sphingomonadales > Sphingomonadaceae > Sphingomicrobium. Next base: position 252 of record JBDSMG010000063.1, on the reverse strand, counting down.
CTACTTCTCCCCCGTTGCGTGGCCGTGCCGAGGAAACGCTTCATCAGCCTGCTTGTCAAATCTGGGGCCCTGTCGCGCTTGCAAGCGCGCCGCGACCGAATAGGAAGGGATGATCCGCGTTACGGGAGTGCCGAGATGTTCAAGCGAATGATGTGTAGCCTGGGCGTGCTCTGCCTGGCCTCCTGCGGTGGAGGAGGAAACGGCGGCGGAGGCGGCACGTTCACGCCCGCGCCGGCTCCAGTGCCAACGCCG
>JBDSMG010000041.1:0-5111 GCA_039915925.1 Sphingomicrobium sp. | reverse complement strand
TCCTCGTCGATCACCACGCGGCTGACCGTCGCTGGCTGCAAAGCGTTGACGACGAAAGTCGCGAGATCTTCCGACCAGGGAATGATGTCGATCTTTTCGCCCTGCAATTCCTGGACCACCGCCTGGACGCGGCTGCCCTTCATGCCGACGCAGGCACCGACCGGATCGATCGAGCTGTCGTGGCTGATGACGCCGATCTTGGCGCGGCTGCCCGGGTCGCGGGCGGCGGCCTTGATCTCGATAATGCCGTCGTAAATCTCGGGGACTTCCTGAGCGAACAGCTTCTTCATGAAGTCGGGGTGGGCGCGGCTGAGGAAGATCTGCGGGCCGCGGGCTTCGCGGCGAACCGACAGGATCAGCGAACGGATGCGGTCGCCGACGCGGACCATTTCGCGCGGGATCTGCTGGTCGCGGCGGATGACCCCTTCCGCACGGCCAAGATCAACGACCACGTGGCCGAACTCGACGCGCTTGACGACGCCGGTGATGAGCTCGTTGGCGCGGTCCTTGAACTCTTCATACTGGCGCTCGCGCTCCGCATCGCGGACCTTTTGGAAGATCACCTGCTTGGCAGCCTGAGCGGCGATGCGTCCGAACTCGATCGGCGGCAGCGGGTCGACGATGAAATCGCCGACCGACGCACCGGCCTGAAGCTTCTGCGCGCCCTTGAGGTCGACCTGCTTGAAATGGTCTTCCACCTCTTCGACGACCTCGACAACGCGCCACAGGCGGAGGTCGCCGCTGACCGGATCGAGCTTGGCGCGGATGTCGTTCTCGGCGCCGTAGCGGGCGCGTGCGGCGCGCTGGATCGCGTCTTCCATCGCCTCGATCACGATGGCGCGGTCGATCAGCTTTTCGCGGGCGACGCTGTCGGCGATCGCAAGCAGTTCGGCCTTGTTGGCGGATGCAATTGCGGGAGCGGCACTGGCCATCAGTCTTCCTCTACTTCCTGAAATTTCGTTGAACCCGTCCCCCGGACGGGCTCAGCCTCAATTTTGTCCGCGCCCTCGGTGCTGATCGGCGCGGTTGCGTTGATGAGTTTGTCGGTCAGCAGAAGCTTGGCCGACTGGATTGCGGTAAAAGGAATGGCGCGGTCGCCGTACGGCGATGCAATGCGGATGGTGTCGCCTTCGACGCCCGCGATGATCCCCGAAACCTGCTTGGCGCCGTCGACCGTTTCCCCGAGCTTGAGGCGCGCTTCGTGGCCGGCCCAGTCCCGGTAGTCGCGGAGCCGCGTGAGCGGGCGGTCGATTCCGGGCGAACTGACTTCGAGGCGATAGGCGCCGTCGATGGGGTCGCGGCCTTCGGCTTCGAGCGCGTCGAATTTTTCGGACAGGCGGCGGGAAATCTTTTCGCAATCGGTAAGAGCGAGCTGGCGCGTGTCGGGGCGCTCAGCCATCACCTGCAGGGTTGGATCCGACTCACCGCCGATCATCGCCACGCGCACGAGGCCATAGCCGAGGGCTTCGACCTCCGGCTCGATCAGGCTGGTCAGTGCGGCGATATCGGTCATGCGACTCCGGGAACATGCAAAAGCTCTCTCGGACCGGCGGGTGCACCCCGCCAGCCTCTTCACCACAAAGATGTAGAGGAGAGGAGTGCGATATAGGCCTGAGGAGTCAGCCGCGCAACGCCTTGTTTTCGACGCGGATGCGAAGCGCGAGAACGACAAGGTTGAGGAGCGAGAAGATCAGCGCAACGCGCCAGAGCCCAAACGCGAGCGGGAGGACCGCGATCTCTCCGATCACGATCAGATAATTGGGGTGGCGGACGAAGCGGAAGGGGCCGCCGGTGACGAGCGGTGCTCCCGGCAGCACGATGATGCGGGTGGTCCAGCGCTCCCCGAGGGTGTGCAGGGTCCACAAGCGGCCGAGCTGGAGCAAGGCGAAAACGCCGATCAGCGGCCAGGCGATCGGTCGGTCCGGCGCGAGCCACCACAGCGCCGCCAGCCATCCGACATGCACCGCGACGATGAGCGGATAGTGGCTTGCTCCATATTCTCGCGCGCCCTTAGCGAGCAGCCGCGCGGTGTTGCGGCGGGCCATGACCATTTCAGACAGGCGCTGCAAAGTCACGAAGGCGAGGATCGCGACCGCGGGCCGCATCATGCACGCTCCAGCAGCAGGCCGGAACAGGTGAAGCCCGGGCCGAAGGCGGTCATCAGGACGCGCTCCGGAAGTCCGCGCTGCAGCAAGCGGTCGAGCACGAACAGCACGGTCGGCGCGCTCATGTTGCCGAACTCGCGAAGTACGTCTCGTTCGAGGTCGAGCGATCCGTCCTTCAGGTCGAGCGCGGTCTCGATCGCCTGAAGCACTTTGACTCCACCGGGGTGACAGCAGAGGCGGGAAATGTCGCTGCGGTCGACGCTCAGCGACTTGAGCATCGCGGACAGTGCCGGCTGGAGGTGCTCCTCGATGAAAGGCGGGATCGCGCGGTCGAACAATACGGCGAGGCCGGGGTCCTCGACGTCCCAGCCCATGATCCGCAGCGTCTCGGGCCACAGCTGTTCCGCAGAGCCGGTGATGCGACCGATCGGCTGTCCTTCACCGACAACCGCTGCGGCCGCACCGTCCCCGAACAAGGCGGTGGCGACCACGGCCGCCGGATCGTGGCTGTCGAGCCGGATCGAAATCGAGCAGGTCTCGACGGCGACGAACAACCAGCGACTGCCAGGTTGGGACGAAGCCAGCCGAGCGGCGATTGCAAGGCCGCTCACTCCCCCCGCGCAACCGAGTCCGAACATGGGCACGCGCTTGACGTCAGGCCGGAAGCCCACGCGCCCGGATGCGCGCGCTTCGAGGCTCGGCGTCGCTATGCCGGTGGTCGACACGGTCACGACCCCGTCGATGTCCCGCGCCTCCAGCCCGGCCGCCGCAATTGCCTTGGCAGAGGCTTCCACGAATAGATCCTCGGCGGAGCGAAGGTAGAGCGCGTTGCGGTCGGCCCAGCCGTGCTCCTGCTCATACCATTCGGGCGGAGCGACGAGTTGGCGCGTGTCGATCCCGGCGTTACCGAACACGCCCGCAAGCCGGTCGAACAATGCAGGCCGCCCTCCGAAAGCCCGCCTTGCAAGCTCTTGCGCTTGTGCCTGAGAGACGGTGTAGGGCGGAACCGCAGTCGCCAGTGAGAGTAGGTTGCAAGCTTGCACTATCCAGTTCCGATCAGGCTTCGAGCCGCCAATCCCAATGGGAGCAGAAGTATGCGTATCCGCTTATTGCACGCAGCCACACTGATCGCACTAGCAGCATGCGGGACGGCGCCTTCGCAAACGGCGGAGGCTTCGAACGCTGCCGCGCAAGATTCTGGCGACCGGCCGTTCACGATGACGGAGATAGCCAAGTTCGAGAGCCCATGGGCGATGGACTTTATGCCGGGCCGCAACGGCAGGCCAAGCAACATCGCCTTGGTAACCGAGCGCGACGGCAGGCTGTGGATGCTGGATGTCGCGACCGGAAAGAAGACGAAGGTCAGCGGTATCCCGGCGGTCAAGGTCGGCGGCCAAGGTGGTCTCGGCGACGTCGTCATCCACCGCGACCGGGCCGGCAACAACCGGGTCTATCTCAGTTATGCGGAGGCGGGGCCGAATGGGACGCGCGGTGCGGTGGTCGGCTACGGGCGCCTATCTGCTGCCAGCGCGGCAATGCCTGGCGCGCCCGTCGGCTATTCGCTGCACGACTTCAAGGTGATCTGGCGGCAAACGCCGAAAGTCAGCGGAGACGGGCACTTCAGCCATCGCATCGCCTTCGCGCCGGACGGCACGATGTTCGTAACCTCCGGTGAGCGGCAGAAGTTCGAACCGGCGCAGGACATGAGCGGCAATCTCGGCAAGGTGTTGCACCTGACCGAGGACGGTGCTGCGGCGCCGGGGAATCCTTGGGCCAAGCAGGGCGGCATCGCGGCGACCTTCTGGTCGATCGGGCACCGTAATCTGCTCGGAATCTCCTTCGCTCCGGACGGGCGCCTGTGGGAATCCGAAATGGGGCCGCAGGGCGGTGACGAGATCAACCTCATCCTGCCAGGGAGGAATTACGGATGGCCCCGCGCTTCTTACGGCAGCCATTATGGCGGGCGCGACATTCCCGACAATCACAAGGGTCGCGGGTTCGAGGAGCCGAAGGTGTGGTGGAACCCGTCCATCTCACCGGGTGGAATGATGATCTACACCGGCAACCTGTTTCCGCAGTGGAAGGGCGATGCGCTGATCGCGGCCCTGTCCGGTCTCGCTTTCATCCGCGTCGACATCGACGGCGACAAGGCGCGCAAGGCCGATCAATGGGACATGGAAATGCGCGTCCGCGGAGTCGACCAGGGTCCTCGCGGCGAGGTCTATCTGATCGAGGACGGGGACACCGGCGGACGCATCTTCCGGCTCGAGCCGAAGCGCTAGAGCTTGCTGTAGCGGAGGTAATAAGGCCGGCGGCCTTCGCGACGCGATTTCGCACCGTAGCGCGTCTCGATCCAGCCGCCCGGCGGTTCGAGGAAGTCGGACGGCTTTTCGGCGAGCCATTCGAAGGTGCCCGTCCAGCGCTCCATCACCATCAGTGACCATTCGAGGTAAACGGGATGGTCGGTGGCGAGCCTGAACTCACCGCCGGTCTCGAGCTTGTCCGCGATCAGGCGCAACGGGCCATCGTTGACCATGCGCCGCTTGGAGTGGCGCGCCTTGGGCCAGGGGTCGGGGTGGAGGAGATAGACGAAGCTGAGCGCTCCGTCCGGGACGCGGCGGAGCACGTCGAGCGCGTCATTGTTCCACAGGCGGACGTTGGCGAGCCGCTGATCCCGAATGTGCACGAGTGCGGAGGCGACTCCGTTGAGGAACGGCTCCGCGCCGATAAAGCCATGGTCCGGCAGCATGTCGGCGCGGTAGGCGAGATGCTCGCCCGAGCCGAAGCCGATCTCGAGATGGAGCGGGCGCGAATCGCCGAACAAGGTGGCAGCGCTGATTTCGCCCTCGGCCGGGACCGCGAGTTGCGGCAGCAGGCTGTCCATCAGCGCGGCCTGCTCGACGCGCAACCGGTGCCCGGTCGAGCGGCCGTAGAGGCGGTTGATGGTGGTTGGATCGCCGGTCATGTGAGCGCCGCCTAATCGCTGAGCCGCCGGGCGGCAACGCG
>JBDSMG010000037.1:0-2517 GCA_039915925.1 Sphingomicrobium sp. | reverse complement strand
GGTCTCTTTATCGAAGATAGTGAGACTGTATGGTCGGGGCTAGCAGAATCTGCCGTCCAAACAAATCTGATCAAATCATGGTTGTATCTTCGTGTTCGAATGTTGTTTGATCCGCCGACAACTTCTTTCGTGATTGAAGCTACAAAAGCTCAGATTGCGGAATTTGATTTTCGGCTGAGTGTTACTCGAGAGAATGCGGTGGATCCCGTCTACCCAGTACCAGAGGAGATTGAAGTATGACAAAGTCGTACAATCTCCAGGAAGAATACGGTTGGCTTCTTGATGGGATCGAGCGATACGTCGATGTTAATCCTGAAGAGTTCATGTCACACTTTGGTGTCAAGAGTATGCATTGGGGTGTTCGTAAAGAAAGAAGTCAATCTCTGTCTGGTCTTGGACCATCGATTATTGAACGCACAACCAAATCTGGCGACAAGATAACTCTTCAGAAGACATCTCCCAATCCGATCATCAAGTCGTTGTCATTCATTAGTAAGAAGTACACTGATTCCTATAACGAAGGTGCTTCTTTTACTATTCATGACAAAGACGGAAAGAACATCGGAAATGGAAACGTTCACCTTCGTAATCCAGATGAGTTGTATCTTAACTGGATTACAGTGAAGAACTCTGCTCGTGGGAAAGGTTATGCTTCAGCAGCGCTTAATGCAGCAAGAGATTTTGGGTCTGCGCAAGGCGTAAAGAAGTTGACACTTGAAGTCCCTGGGAATGCACCAGACGCTAGACACATCTATGAAAAGATGGGTTTTAAAGTCACCAAAGAAGCAACATCCATTGATCCTGTTTGGGGAGGTTTAACTGAAATGGAGTATAATTTTGATTCCGCTACTCACTCTATGATTCTAAGGCATCATGGAATCAAGGGAATGAAGTGGGGTGTTCGTCGTACCCCTGCGCAGCTATCCCGATCAAATCCTGGATCTGAGGAACATCAAAAGACGGTTGCGGTTCGAACTCAAGCAAAGACTCAAGGAGCACATACGCTTACGAATGCCCAACTGAAAACGGCAATCGAGCGTATGAATCTTGAGCAACAATACTCGAGATTGAATGTGGCAGCGAGTCCTAAAGGGAAGCAATTCGTAACTAACTTCCTTCACAACTTCGGAAAGCAGCAAGTAACCTCTTTAGCAACGAAGGGTATTACTACTGCGGCAAAAGCCACATTCTTCCCACTTTGATTGGAGGTGTCACGTGGCTCTATCTAATACAGCAACACCAAAGTATTACGGAGAGTTTCGTGATTCCGTCCTTCGAGGTGAAATTCCAGTAAACCGTGAAATCTCAATGGAGATGAATCGGATTGACGAATTGATCGCTAACCCTAATATTTATTACGACGATAAAGCGATCGATGGGTTCATTGAATACTGTGAGAACGAACTAACTCTGACTGATGGTAGCGATCTCAATCTTCTACCCTCATTTAAAGTCTGGTCTGAGCAATTATTTGGTTGGTATTACTTCGTAGAGCGAAGTGTGTATCGTCCTGCCACTAAGCGTACGGCCGCAGGATACAACAACCGCGTAGTGAAGAAGCGTCTAGTCACAAAGCAGTATCTCATCGTGGCTCGAGGAGCGGCAAAGTCAATGTACGCCTTCTGCGTACAGAGTTACTTCTTGAATGTTGATACTTCAACTACTCATCAGATCACCACAGCGCCAACGATGAAGCAAGCCGACGAAGTTATGTCGCCATTTCGCACAGCGATCACTCGAGCTCGCGGTCCACTCTTTCAGTTCCTCACTGAAGGATCGCTACAGAACACTACTGGTTCTAGAGCCAATCGAGTCAAACTGGCTTCGACGAAGAAGGGCGTTGAGAACTTTCTCACAGGATCGCTTCTTGAAGTTCGCCCAATGGCGATCAACAAGCTGCAGGGTCTCCGTCCGAAAGTGTCTACCGTTGACGAATGGTTGTCTGGTGACATTCGTGAGGATGTGGTTGGTGCAATTGAGCAAGGCGCATCAAAGCTTGATGACTATCTCATTGTAGCAATCAGCTCTGAGGGAACGGTTCGTAACGGTTCCGGCGATACAATCAAAATGGAACTTGCTGCGATCCTCAAAGGTGAGTATCAAGCACCACACGTTTCGATTTGGCATTACAAACTCGATGACATCTCCGAAGTTGGGGATCCGTCAATGTGGTTGAAGGCAAATCCCAATCTTGGTAAGACCGTAACGTATGAAGTCTACCATCTCGACGTCGAAAGAGCTGAGAAAGCTCCCGCAGCTAGGAATGACATCTTGGCTAAGCGGTTTGGTATCCCGATGGAAGGTTATACATACTTCTTCACGTACGAAGAGACGGTTTGCCATCCCCGTAAGGAATTCTGGGGTATGGGGTGTGCTCTTGGCGCTGACCTCTCACAAGGCGATGACTTCTGTGCCTTCACGTTTATGTTTCCGCTCGCCAGAGGTGAGTACGGTATCAAAACTCGAAGTTACATTTCCTCATTAACGTTCATGCGTCTCCCCCCAGCCATGCGAGCT
>JBDSMG010000010.1:0-2662 GCA_039915925.1 Sphingomicrobium sp. | reverse complement strand
GGTGCATCTGGCTGACGATCACGCGCTCGGTGCCGTTGATGATGAAGGTGCCGTTCATCGTCATGAGCGGCATGTCGCCCATGTAGACGTCCTGCTCCTTGATATCGATGACCGACTTGGCCTCGGTCTCGGGATCGATCTCGAAGCTGGTCAGGCGCAGGGTGACGCGCATCGGCGCGGCATAGGTCAGTCCGCGCTGGCGGCACTCGTCGGTGTCGTATTTCGGGTCTTCGAGCTCGTAGCGGTCGAAGTCGAGGTGCGCGGTGCCGGCGAAATCCTGGATCGGGAAGACCGAGCGCAGGGTCTTTTCGAGGCCGGAAACATAGCCGATCGACGGATCGGAGCGAAGGAACTGCTCGTAGCTTTCGCGCTGGACCTCGATGAGGTTCGGCATCTCGCTGATTTCGTGGATGTTGCCGAAAATCTTGCGGATACGCCGCGAAGTGTTGGAACGGACCGTCGAGGTCGCGCGGCGTTCGATCGCTTTGGTGGCCATGTTATTCCCTGCGCTGGGCCAAGCGCACGCATGCACCCGGCCGTTCTCATCGATTTGGAGCGCGCTTCCCGCTTGCTCCTCCCCATGCTTGCGACCCGTGCGCCGTTCGGGCCCTGTCCCGGAGAGGGCAGGAAAGGCCCCGGGCGCACGTCACCGTGCGGCGGAGCCGTCTATCTGTTGGATGAGGCCGATATAATCCTATTTGCGCGGATGTGAAGAGGGTAGTTCGATATCGGTTGCAACCGTTGCCCGGCCCACGGCACTGACCTAAGCCGTGGCGGACGGGGGCAGCGATGGTCGAGCAGGCGAGACAGGACTGGGCGCGGGCGCTGCCGCTGATCCTCGCGCTGATCATCTTCGCCGCTTTGTCTTTTGCCCCCGCCTTGTTCAACGACGGCGACACCAGCTGGCATCTTGCCACCGGTCGGTGGATCATCGCGCATCGGGCGATCCCGCACGCGGATCCATTCTCCTTCACCTTCCGCGGCCATGCATGGACGGCGCACGAGTGGCTTGTCGACGTCGCGATGGCGGCGGCGTTCGCGCTTCGCGGCTGGGCTGCACTGGCGTTGCTGTTCGCGTTCAGCATAGCCGCCGCGCTGGGATTGATCGCGCGCGAACTGGTGCGTTCGCACGCCCCGCGACATGCGGTTGCAGCAGTCGCGGTCACGGCCTGGGTGCTCTCACCCTTCGTGCTGGCTCGCCCGCATGTGGTCACCTGGCCATTGTTGGCCCTGTGGACGTTGGCGCTGCTGCGTGCTCGGGAAGCGGGCAGGGCGCCGCCCCTCGCATGGGCGCTGCTGATCCTGTTGTGGGCCAATCTCCACGCCAGCTTCCTGTTCGCGCTCCTGCTCGCGGCCTTCTTCGGCCTCGAAGCGCTGGTGATGGAGAAGGGACGGCGGCGCGAGGTCATCGTCGGCTGGGGGGCGTTCGGCGCAGCCTGCGCGGTCGCTGCACTGCTCACCCCACATGGACTTCAGGGCTATCTTTACCCGCTGCAAGTGAGTGGAATGAAGGCGCTTCCGCTCATCGGGGAGTGGCGCGCCACGAACCTGCGCGACGGCTGGCCGTTCGTCCTGTTCACTTTCGCGGTGTTGCTGGCCCTCGTTCTTCGCTGGCGAGCCGTCGGGGCCGTGCGGCTGTTGCTGCTGGCGTTCCTCGCCGCACTCGCCTTCGCCCATGCGCGGCACCAGCCTCTGTTCGCGATCGTGGCCGTGCTGATTGCGGCGCGGTTACCGGCGTCCGGAGGGAAGTTATCGCCGCTACCGCGCAACCCGGCACTTGTCCTGCTCGCCGGTGCGCTCCTTGTCTCGATGGTTCGTCTTGCCATTCCATTGCAGCGCGGAGATTCGCCGACTTATCCTGCGACCGCGCTTGCCAAGCTCCCGCCGGAACTTCGCACCAGGCCCGTGCTCAACGATTACAGCTTCGGCGGTCCGCTGATCCTCAATGACATCGCGCCCTACATCGATGGCCGGTCCGACATGTATGGCGACGCGTTCACGATCGACCACCACAGCATGATCATGGGCGACCGCGCAGCGCTCCAGCGGGCGCAGCAGCGCTGGAAACTCGAATGGACGATCCTCAACCCGGACGCGCCGCTCGTAAAAGTGCTCGACTCCAACCCCGAATGGCGCCGTCTTTACGCCGATCAAGTTGCAGTCGTGCACGTGCGCCCGGCGACCTAGCCAACCCGGCGCTTACAAGAAAAAAGGGCGACTCCTCGCGGAGCCGCCCTTTCCCATCCGTGAGTGCTTCAAGACACCCACGAAACTGGTTCAGAAGCTTACTTGAGCTCGACGGTTCCGCCGGCTTCCTCGATCTGCTTCTTGATCTTCTCGGCTTCGTCCTTGTTGACGCCTTCCTTGACGGCCTTCGGAGCGCCTTCGACGAGCGCCTTGGCTTCGCCGAGGCCGAGGCCGGTGATGGCGCGGACTTCCTTGATGACGTTGATCTTCTTGCCACCGTCGCCGGTCAGGATGACGTCGAATTCGGTCTGCTCTTCAGCGGCGGGACCAGCAGCTGCGGCGGCCGGCGCGGCGGCGACTGCGGCGGCGGCCGAAACGCCCCATTTTTCTTCCAGAGCCTTGGCCAGCTCAGCGGCTTCGAGGACGGTCAGGGCCGACAGAGTGTCGACGATCTTGGTGATATCAGCCATGTTAA
>JBDSMG010000062.1:0-30249 GCA_039915925.1 Sphingomicrobium sp. | reverse complement strand
TCGCGGACAAGCAGGCGTTACTCGCCGAGCTTCACCCCGCCCGCCGGCTGGAGATGGTATTTGCCTTCATGGAAGGCGAATTGGGCGTGCTCCAGGTCGAGAAGAAGATCCGCAGCCGGGTCAAACGTCAGATGGAGAAGACCCAGCGCGAATATTATCTCAACGAGCAGTTGAAGGCGATCCAGCGCGAGCTTGGCAATGAGAGCGAAGACGGGGGCGACGAGCTTGCCGAACTCGCGGCCAAGATCCGCAAGACGCGCCTCAGCAAGGAAGCGCGCAACCGGGCCAATGCCGAGCTCAAGAAGCTGAAGGCGATGGCGCCGATGTCGGCGGAAGCAACCGTGGCGCGCAACTATCTCGACGTGCTGCTCGGCCTGCCGTGGGGGAAGAAGTCGCGCGTCAAGAAGGACATCGCTGAGGCACAGGCGGTCCTCGACGAGGATCATTATGGCCTTGAGAAGGTCAAGGACCGGATCGTCGAATATCTTGCGGTCCAGGCGCGAACCAACAAGCTGAAGGGGCCGATCCTCTGCCTCGTCGGCCCTCCGGGTGTCGGCAAAACGTCACTCGGTCGCTCGATCGCCAAGGCGACGGGGCGCGAGTTCGCTCGGCAGTCGCTCGGCGGCGTTCGCGACGAAGCGGAGATCCGCGGCCACCGCCGGACCTATATCGGCTCTCTGCCGGGCAAGATCATTTCGAACCTGAAGAAGGCGGGCACGTCCAACCCGTTGTTCCTGCTCGATGAGATCGACAAGCTCGGCCAGGACTTCCGCGGCGACCCCGCGTCGGCACTGCTCGAAGTGCTCGACCCCGAACAGAATGCTCGATTCCAGGACCATTATCTCGAGCTCGACTACGACTTGTCCGACGTGATGTTCGTGACCACCGCCAACTCGCTCGACATGCCGCAGCCGTTGCTCGACCGCATGGAGATCATCCGCCTCGAAGGCTACACCGAAGACGAGAAGGTCGAAATCGCCAAGCGCCACCTGATCCCGAAGCAGATGGAAGCGCATGGTCTCAAGGACCGCGAGCTCGATTTCACCGACGATGGCCTGCGCACGATCCTGCGGCACTACACGCGTGAAGCCGGGGTCCGGACCCTCGAGCGGGAGCTGGCCAAGGTCGCGCGCAAGTCGCTTCGCCAGATCCTGGAAGGCAAGACCGAGAAAGTCGTACTGACCGCGGACAACCTCGGCGATTATCTCGGCGTCACCCGCTATCGCTACGGCGTCGGCGAGGAAGAGGACCAGATCGGCGCGGTTACCGGCCTTGCGTGGACTGAGGTCGGCGGCGAATTGCTGACGATCGAGGCGGTTACCGTTCCCGGCAAGGGCCAGATCAAGACCACCGGCAAGCTCGGTGAAGTGATGCAGGAGTCGATCCAGGCCGCGATGAGCTTCGTGAAAGCACGTGCGCCGGCGTTCGGGGTCAAGCCGAGCATCTTCGCCCGCAAGGACATCCACGTCCACTTGCCGGAGGGCGCGGTCCCCAAGGACGGTCCGTCGGCCGGCGTTGGAATGGTCACGGCGATGATCTCGACGCTGACTGGCACGCCGGTCAGGCGGAACGTGGCGATGACCGGCGAGGTAACCCTGCGCGGCCGCGTGCTTCCCATCGGCGGCCTCAAGGAAAAGCTCCTTGCGGCCCTGCGCGGCGGAATCACCATCGTACTGATCCCGAAAGAGAATGAAAAAGACCTCGCCGAGATCCCGGCATCGGTCAAGGAAGCCCTGGAAATCATCCCGGTCGACCACATCGACGAGGTTCTGGCGCACGCACTGTCCGAGCCGCTGCGACCGATTGAATGGACGGACGCGGACGAACATGCTGCCGAACCGCCGGTAGTTGCTCAGGCCAGTGGCGACGGCACCCCCGTTCGGCACTAGACTCGCGCGCCAAGAATCGCCTTAAAGGTTCGATTCAGCGCGCGGGCGAGTCTCGCGCGTTTCGGGGAGACCGAGGGAAATGAACAAGCAGGAACTGATCGGTCAACTGGCCGATCGCGCAGGACTGAGCCGCAACGAAGCGATCCGCGCGGTCGAAACCACGCTCGAAATCATCACCTCGGCCCTTAAGCGCGGTGACGAGGTGCGGCTGGTCGGCTTCGGCAATTTCTCGGTCACGCGCCGCAAGGCGTCGACCGGGCGCAACCCGCGCACCGGCGAGCCGATCCAGATCAAGTCCAGCGCGCAGCCCAAATTCCGCCCCGGGAAGGTGCTGAAGGACGCCGTTCAGTGAGGTCGCACCGGCTATTTATCTAGCGCAAACGTAACCTCAATCGACGTCGTGGTGTCGATTGGTTCTGGTGCGATGTCGATCGGTACCGGTTCGGGAGAGCGATTCGCCGAAACGCCTGCCAAGCGCCGGAGGCCTGTGACCATGATTGCGTCGGAAACGTTTGGGTTCGGTTCGTTGATCGTGATCACGGCACCCAACCGCCCGCCCGCTGCGGCGGCCAACAACTCCGCCTGCGACCGTGCATCGCTATAGGCGCGAGTCATCGCTTCTCTGTAGACTGTCTTCCTACTTTTGATCGCGAAGGCATCGAGATGGGCGTTCCGTGCGCCGAGTCTGCTCGCCAGCCCCACCGCAGTGCCTGCCTTTAACACCTGCGAAGTGTTGATGGTGGCGCCGATTTTCGCGACATAGCCAGCGATGGCGCAAGGACCCTCACTTAACTTCGGATCATCATCATCTTCGTTGCGTCTGCAGTTTGCGCCTGGGACCGCGTTGATCGCGAGATCTCCTGTCGTCAGCACGGCGTCCCCGGAAAGCAGGTTTCCAAGAGCGCCGGCGATAGCCTTCTGACGAGCCGCGAGCGCGCGCGTCGCGTCATCGGGGGTTTTTCCTTCACCGATGATCTCAAGCTCAAGAGAGGCGCTATCTGGCATCGAGCTGACGGTGCCGGAGCCCGTGACATGGATTGTAGGCGACTTGTCGGCCGATTGTGCGAGCGATGGCCCCGCGACGGCAAGCGCCGCCAGAAGTGAAAAATGGTGCAAGTTACCCTCCCGTTGCCCCGAGCCCCCAAAGAGCTATCGACTTATCACGCGAGGAACCAGCCCTCCTGAAGTCTGGACAGCGGTGAATCCCGAAGCTAACCGCTGCCTTCGCGACAGGCATGGGGCGCGTAGCTCAGTGGTAGAGCACACCCTTCACACGGGTGGGGTCGCAGGTTCAATCCCTGCCGCGCCCACCATGCCCGAGCGCAGGCAGTCCGGGGGACATGCGAGAACGGGCATCTGATCGCACGCAGTCCTGGGAATCGGGGAGCACGTGTATCCACCCTAATCTTTGAACAGCTCGCGAGTTCGGTCCGCAAGGTGGCGATCTGCTCCTCGGATAGAGCAACCGCCGACTTGAGATCCGGCACGCTTGGCCACCCTGCATCAGCAAACCTCACCCCGCCCCATTCCCGCGCGCTCTCGTAGCGCGGGATTACATGCTAATGGACATGCGGATCGACCATCATCAGCATGAGATAGTTGCTCTTTTCTATCCGGTGAAGGCCGTCAGCGTCCGCTCGATTTCGCCGACGACAATCGCCTGTTCGGCAAATGCGGACGCCGACAGCTGCCCGTAAGCCGCCGCCCGAGATTTGGCCGCCAGCACCGGAGGCCGAGGGTGACGTGGGCTGGCCTCAGCAGCACCACCCAATGCTGATATTCCCTTGATCAGCGTCGCCGGATGGCCCAACTTCTGGATGGTCGGGTTCATTTCACCGCCTCAAGGCCAAATGCGCCTGTCTTGGGATCATAGGTCCTTCGGCAGCCATGTGCCGCGGACGTCATCAAATCTCCGACATATTTTGTTAGTGCATAATCGTCCCAAACCTTGATGCCTGGCGGTGCCGTCGCCGACAATCTGGCACCCGACTGGTCGAGGACCACAAAGACGCTGTCCCGGTCGTCCTCTCGAACGCTGCAGTTCTTGAAGTTACCATAGCGGAACGACAGCAGGACGGGGCCGGAATCGTGGCGTATCCTGCGTGCATGAATGTCGAACTCCGGATAACTGGAGACGTCGATCACGCCGTCAAATTTCGGTTGGGCTTGATCGTACCAGACGAGCCTGACTTTAGAGGAACCCGGCAATTGTCGCACTTCCAGCCTGTTAATGATTGCTCGTGCGCCATTCTCGATCGTGGTTACGCTGGTAGTGAGATCAATCGGGTCGGCCTCCTTCGGTGGCGGAAACGCCCGTGGATAAATAGATATCTCCCCTACCTTTATGTCCTGTGGCACGGGGAAGTCGCTAGGCCTGTCGTGGTCGAAGGCTCCCGGGGGCATGTCCTTTGGGTCGAACCGGAACAGCACGTTCGCAGCGGTGCTGTAGGTGACAAATGCTCCATCCTCGAATCCGTAAAGCAGGGTCCCAGTCGGCCAGGCGGCCTTGACCTGAGCAAGCGTCGATCCGACACCTATTCCTCTTGGTCCCAGTGCGTTGGCAGATTTGGTGTGGCCGCTGTACAGCTTTCCATCGTCGTCGAAGGTCACCTCAACAACGACACCACCGTCGGCCCGGATCTTGTAGCTGGTGTAGGCGTCTCCCTCGCCTTCGGGGTGATGCACCGCCGTCACGCGGTAAGGCAGGCGTTTCAGGCCTGAACGAGTGAGATTGACCGTCACCCCGTAGAAACTGAGCACATTGCCCTTTGCGTCGAGTTCCAACGGTTCTCGCGCGAAGCCCGGTTGCGCGCACAGCAGGAACGTTGCGAGGAATGCAAATCTGCCGACCCGCTTGGAGACGGCTTGTTTCATCGTGCGCAGCCTCATCAACTCCAACGACTCCGTTCGGCCTCTCCAACTTGACCCAGGCAAGACCGAATGGGAAGCGCGGGCGGCAGGCGGTGGCCGCATCGCTTGCCTTGGCGGTGCTCCAATCCTAATGGGGCCGCACACCTGCCCAATCACCTGGGCGAAGGTCGTGGCGATCGTAGCTCAGTTGGTTAGAGCACCGGTTTGTGGTACCGGGGGTCGCGGGTTCAAGCCCCGTCGATCGCCCCATTTTCGCTTTTCGAAAGGCTCGACGGCCCTGTCATGACCACCCCCTGGGGTTACGCCGACTTCGACGCGCACGAAGACCTGTATTTCATTTCCGATACGGCAACGGGTCTCCGCGCGATCATCGCCGTTCATTCCACCCATCTCGGTCCGGCGGCCGGCGGAACGCGCTTCTGGCATTATGCCGAGGACGAGCAGGCTCTCGCCGACGCGCTCAGGCTGTCGCGCGGGATGAGCTACAAGAATGCCATGGCCGGCCTTGCGCTCGGCGGCGGTAAGGCCGTGATCCTGGCCGACGAAGCGCGCACCAAGAGCCCGGAGCTTCTTGCGGCGTTTGGCAAGGCAGTCGGTAACCTTGGGGGGCGCTATGTCACCGCCGAAGACGTCGGGATGAGCGTCCAGGACATGATCGAGATCGCGCGCCAGACCAAGTTCGTCGCCGGCCTTCCGACTGCGGGCGGCGAAGTGGGCGGCGACCCGGGGCCGCACACATCGCTCGGCGTCTTTCTCGGGTTGAAGGCGGCGGTCCGCCGTGCGCTTGGCAAGGACAGCGTCCAAGGCCTGCATATCGCGATTCAGGGTGCAGGCAGCGTCGCTTCAGGCCTCGCGCTGCACGCCAGTGCCGAGGGCGCGCGCATATCGGTCGCCGACGTGGATGAAGCCAAGGCGAAGAAGCTTGCCGACGCCACCGGAGGCTCGGTCGTCCCGCCCGACGAAATCCTCGGGATGGAAGCCGACGTGCTCAGCCCGTGCGCGCTAGGGGCGGTGCTCGACGAAAACACGATTGCCGCGCTCAGAGCGCCTGTAGTGGCGGGCGGCGCGAACAATCAGCTTGCGGGGCCGGGAGACGGGCAGCGCCTTCATGGGCGCAATATCCTCTACGCGCCGGACTATGTGATCAACGCCGGTGGCATCATCAACATTTGCACCGAATATCTGAATGACGGCGATGCTAGCCTCGTCCGCACCCGTATAGAGGGCATTCCCGACCGGCTCGAGCAGATCTGGGCTGAAAGCGCCTCAAGCGGCCGGGATCCCGCAACCGTGGCCGACGCCATGGCACAGCGCCTGATCGGGCGCGCCTGATCGAGGCAATGCACGCGTTCGCTAATCCCGCGCGGTTCCTGCGGATCGCAAGACCGGCGACTGCGTGGCTGCTGGGCATCGGCGTTGCACTCAGTCTCGTCGGAGGCGTCATCGGGCTGATGCTCACACCGCCCGACTATCTGCAGGGCGAGACCGTCCGAATTCTGTACATTCACGTGCCGAGCGCCTGGCTGGGCATGGCAGGATGGGGTGCGATCGCTTCGGCTTCCGTAAGCCAGCTCGTGTGGCGCCATCCGCTTGCCGCAGTTGCGGGCCGGGCATCGGCGCCCGCAGGCGCGATCTTTGCGGCTCTGTGCCTGCTTACCGGATCGATCTGGGGCCGCCCAACCTGGGGCACCTGGTGGGAATGGGACGGGCGGCTGACGTCGATGCTGATCCTGTTCTTCCTCTACCTTGGCTATATCGCGCTCGCCGCTTCCGAGCGTGAGCGCGGGGGCGACGGGCGGATTGCAGCAATCTTCGGGCTCGTGGGTGCGATCAACCTGCCGATCATTCATTATTCGGTGCTGTGGTGGCGCACGCTGCATCAGGGCCAGAGCATCGGGGTCAGCGGTTCGAGCATCGACCGCTCGATGCTGCTGCCCTTGCCGCTGACCATGATTGGCTTCACCGCGATATTCGCAGCCGTCGTTCTGATGCGGATGCGTGCCGAACTTGCGCAAACCAAGATCGAGGGGCGCATGCGGCGCCGGGCCGCCGAATGAACCAGTGGGCATTCGTGGTCACGGCTTACGCCATTACCGGCCTTGGTATCGCGGGGTTGGTCGCCTGGGCCGCCGGGTCGATGCGCCGTGCCGAAGCGCGCCTCGATGAACTGACCCGGCCGTGAAGCCAAAGACGCAGCGGCTGACGCTGCTTTCCGTCGCGATGGTCGCGGTTCTTGCCGCCGTCCTGCTCGCGATGTGGGGCCTCCGATCGCGCGCCGCCTATTTCTACACGCCGGCGGACATCGCGGCCGGAAAGGCCGGACCGGGCACCGCCATGCGTCTCGGCGGGATGGTCGAGCAGGGGTCGCTCCGAAAAGCCGGCGACGCTGTCACGATCAGCTTCGTGGTGACCGATGGCCAAGCGCGCACGCCCGTGCGTTTCCGCGGCATCGTGCCCGACCTCTTCCGCGAAGGTAGCGGGGTCGTGGCCGAAGGGCGGATGAGCGGCGACATCTTCGTCGCCGACAACATCCTCGCCAAACATGACGAACGCTACATGCCGCCTGAGCTCGGCAATCAGGCCGCCGAGCACAAGGCCGGGAAGACACTCGAGAAATGATCGCCGAGTTCGGCCTGGCAGCCCTGTGGCTCGCTGCCGGCCTGTCACTGCTCCAGCTGCTGCTCTCTGTCGGAGAGGTACGCGCGCAGATCGGAGCCGCGCGGGCAATCCGCTCGGTAGCGGTGGTTCAAGGCGTGCTCACTGCCACCGCCATGAGTGCGCTGCTGCTCGTCTTCGCGCGCACCGATCTGTCCGTCGCGCTGGTTTTCGAGAACAGCCACACAGCGAAGCCGTTCATCTACAAGGTCGCCGGTGCATGGGGGAACCACGAGGGGTCGATGCTGCTGTGGGTGACAGTGCTGGCCGTCGCGGGAGCGTTTGTGGCGATCTTCTCGCGCAGCCTCGCGGAACGCACGCTGGTGGCTGCACTTGGAAGCCAGGCCGGACTTGCCCTGGGTTTTTACGCCTTCCTGCTCATCGCCTCCAATCCGTTCGCCCGGCTTAACCCGGCACCGTCGGAGGGCAGGGGGCTAAATCCGCTGCTTCAGGACCCCGGCTTGGCCTTCCATCCGCCGACTCTCTACTTCGGCTATGTCGGGCTTTCAGTCGCGTTCAGCCTCGCTGTCGGAGCGCTGATTACCGGCGACGTCGACCGACTGCTTGCTCGCGCCATGCGTCCGTGGGTGCTCGGCGCATGGATTCTGCTTACGCTCGGCATTACGGCCGGCAGCTATTGGGCCTATTATGAGCTTGGCTGGGGCGGCTGGTGGTTCTGGGACCCGGTCGAGAATGCGTCGCTGATGCCCTGGCTGGCGGCGACCGCCTTGCTGCACTCGATCAACGTCTTGGCGGCGCGCGGCGCACTTCGTGCCTGGACGATGATGCTGGCGATGATCGCCTTTTCCATGTCGATGGTCGGCACGTTCCTTGTGCGCTCAGGCATCCTCACTTCGGTGCATTCCTTCGCGGTCGATCCGCAGCGCGGCGCATTCCTGCTCGCGCTGCTCACGATTTACGTCGGCGCTGCCTTCACTTTGTTCGCGTTCCGAACCGCCAAGCTCAAGGAGGGCGCACCGTTCGAACTGGTCAGCCGCGAGACCGGACTCGTCATCAACAATTTGCTTCTGAGCGTCGTGCTCGGGGTGGTGTTCGTGGGAACGCTCTATCCTTTGTTCGCGGAGGCGATGTCGGGCGAGAAGCTGTCGGTTGGCGCGCCTTACTTCAACGCGGTGGCCGGGCCGTTGGCGCTAATGCTGGCGATGCTTGTCGGGATCGGCCCCTTGCTCAACTGGCGCCGCGAAAGCCGTCCCGTGTTCAAGCGCCTGCGCGTTCCGGCCCTTGTCGGCGCCGCCATTCTTGTCGCCACAATCATCTTGATGCCCGACATGACCCTGCTCCCGCGCGCGGGGCTCGCGGTCGCGGGTTTTCTTGCCGTGGCCAGCCTGATTCCCTTGCTGCGCCGCAACTTCCGGCGGACGCCGCTGGCGACCTGGGGCATGGCGATCGCGCACTTCGGCATCGCCGTCGCGCTGGTTGGCATGGCATCGGACAGCGCGTTCACGCAGGAGCGGCTGACGGCCATCCGACCCGGTGAGCAGGCCAGTGTCGGCCCGTGGCTGGTGCAACTTGCCAAGCTGGAGCCCACTGCGGGTCCCAATTACACCGCCATCGAGGGCGAGCTTAGAGCCTCGCGCGGCGACGGCGCAATCGTGCTCAGGCCGCAGACCCGGTATTTCAGCGATCCCCCGACGCAGACCAATGAGGCGGCAATTCGCACCTTCTGGAACGGCCAGCTCTATACCGTGATCGGAAAGGCCGAGCCGGACGGGCGGTGGCAGCTTCGCTTATGGTGGAAGCCGTTCGTGACCCTGATCTGGCTGGGTGGCACCTTGATCGCACTCGGCGGGCTATTGGCGCTCGCCGGCCGTGCGTGGACCCGCTGGCGCACGGATCGCGCCTATGACTAAGGCCCGCTTCCTGCCGCTCGTACTGGTCGTTTTGGTCGTAGCGGCTCTCGTCTGGCGCCTGGCCAACCCGCCTGACACGACGATCCGGTCAAAGTTGGTGGGTCAGCCGGTTCCCGCCTTTCAGCTGCCCGCCGCACTACCGAACAAGCCCGGCCTCGCGTCGGGAGATTTCGCGACCGGGAATCCGCGTTTGCTGAACCTCTTCGCCAGTTGGTGCGTGCCTTGCATCGCGGAAGCACCTGTGCTGTCCGAGCTCAAGCGCGCGGGCGTGCCGATCGAAGGCATCGCGATACGCGACCGGCGCGCCGATGTTGCCCGATTCCTTGGCGAACATGGCGACCCGTATGAGAGGATCGGGTCGGACGATAACAGCCGGGTTCAGCTCGCGCTCGGATCCTCGGGAGTTCCCGAGAGCTTCATAGTCGACGGTCATGGAGTCGTTCGTTTTCAACATGTTGGACCGATCAGATCAGAAGATATCGGAACGGTCCTGAGCGAAATGGAGAAGGCCCGATGAGGGCTGTTCTCGCCGCACTCGCTCTGGCCATCGCCGCTCCGGCTCTGGCCGACAGCAACCTGCCGCCCGCGGAATGGGCGAACCGGCAGCTCCCAGACACTCGTCAGGAAGCCAAAGCAAAGGCGCTGATGGAGGAAATCCGCTGCCTCGTCTGCCAGGGTCAGTCGGTTGCGGATAGCGACGCCGATTTGGCGGGCGACATGCGCCACCTGATCCGCAGCCGCATCGCGGCGGGTGAGAAGCCCGAGCAGATCCGCGCCTGGCTTATTCAGCGCTACGGACAATGGGTGACCTACCGTCCGCAGACCGAGCCGCTTGCCTGGCCTCTGTGGATCACGCCACTGCTGCTGATTGTCGCCGGTGCGCTCCTCGTGCGCGGCCGAATTCGCAGGACTCCGCGCGCATGATGGGGTGGTTCATCCTAATCGGGCTCATCGCCCTAGCGATCGCGGCGCTGAGGATGCTGCGCGTGAGGGGCGCAATGCTTAAATTGGCCGCCGCGGCTCTGTTGCTCGGCGCTTGCGGCTATGCGCTGCAGGGACGCCCCGGCCTGACGGGCGATCCGCGCCGCGCTGGCGCCGGCAGCGAAGTGCTTCCGCTCGCTCAGGCTCGCCACATCTTTTTCGGTGAGTTCAGCCCGGACGAGCATTGGATGCTGATGTCCGAAGCGGTTTCCCGCGACGGAGATGCTGCGGCGGCGGCTGTGCTGCTGCGCTCGGCGGTGCGCGAGCACCCCGGAGACCCGATGCTGTGGATCGGCCTCGGCAATGCGCTTGTCGACCATGCGCACGTCATGACGCCACCGGCCGAACTGGCCTACGCCCGTGCCGAGCAGCTCGCGCCGGGCCACCCAGCGGCGCCGTTCTTTCGTGGTCTAGCGCTCGCGCGGTCGGGCGATGCGGTGCAGGCCGTTGGAATCTGGCGAGATTTGCTGGCCAAGGCACCTGCGAATGCCGGCTGGCGCCCTCTGGTGGAAGATGGAATCGCGACTCTCACTCCGGCTGCCGAGCGGCAGAAACGGATGCGTTCCAGCCAGCAGCCTTAGTCGCCGCGTCCCCGTCTTCTATGCCGCAGCCTCGAACGGCAGCTCGAGCGCCTCGGCAACGGCCTGGTGCCGGATTTTTCCGCCCGACACGTTGAGCCCGTTTGCTAAATGAGGATCGGCCTTCATCGCCGCTTCCGCACCCATGTTCGCGATGTTGAGCGCGAAGGGCAGGGTGACGTTGTTGAGCGCGAACGCACTGGTGCGGGCAACGGCGCCGGGCATGTTGGCAACGCAATAATGGATCACCCCGTCGATCTCGAACACCGGATCGGCATGGGTCGTCGCATGGCTGGTCTCGAAACAGCCGCCCTGGTCGATCGCGATGTCGACCAGCACCGATCCGCGCTTCATCGTCTTCAACATTTCGCGCGTGACCAGCTTGGGAGCGGCGGCTCCGGGAACCAGTACCGCGCCGATCACGAGCTCCGCCTCCTCGACCGCCCGCGCGATCGCGGCCCGTGACGCATAGGCCGTCTTGATCTGGCTCGAGAAGAACATGTCGAGCTCGGCCAGTCGTTCGTTGTTGATGTCGTAGATTGTGACGTCCGCGCGCAAGCCGGTCGCCATCTGGGCCGCGTTCACGCCCGCGACGCCGCCGCCAAGGATCGCGACCTTGGCCGGGGCGACGCCGGGAACCCCGCCGAGCAGAACACCGCGCCCGCCTTGTTCCTTCTCCAGATAATGAGCGCCGACCTGGATCGCCATTCGCCCGGCCACTTCGCTCATCGGCTTGAGGAGGGGCAGGGCACCGCTGCGCGAGGTCACCGTCTCATAGGCAATGCAGGTCGCCCCCGACTTCATCAGGCCTTCCGCCTGGGGCTTGTCGGCGGCGAGGTGGAGGTAAGTGAAGAGAATATGGCGCGGTTCCAGCAGCGCGATCTCCTGCGGCTGCGGCTCCTTCACCTTCACGATCATGTCGGCGGCGGCGAGCACCTCCGCCGCATTGGGCAGGATCGTTGCTCCGGCCTTCTTGTAGGCATTGTCCGGGCAGTCGATTCCGCTTCCGGCGTGGGTTTCCACCACCACCTCGTGACCGGCGGCGATGAGTTCAGCGACCGAGGCAGGCGTGAGGCCGACCCGATATTCATGGTTTTTGATTTCCTTGGGCACACCGATGCGCATGGACTGTTCTTTCGTGCGTAATGTCGAATGACGCGGGCTATAGACCGGCAACTGAGCCTTGTCCCGAGCGATTGCAGCCACATATGCGCAGTGCTAGGGCGCCGCGGCACCGCTGTTTCGATGCGGCCACATGCAGTTGGTCCGGACAGAACATCACCGAATGAACATCACCGCAACCGGAGGCGCTGAAGCGCTTGCTCCCGACGAACACGGGCATGCCCATGGGCATGCCCAGGGTTCGCTGACGAAGCTTGCCGTCGGTGCGATCGGGATCGTGTTCGGCGACATCGGTACGTCCCCGATCTACGCCTTCCGTGAAACCTTCGCGGGCCACCACACCCTCGTGCCCGACCAGCTCCACATTTTCGGCGTCCTCAGCCTGATCTTCTGGTCGATGATGATCATCGTGACCCTGAAATATGTCACCGTGATTATGCGCGCGGACAATAAGGGCGAGGGCGGAAGCCTTGCCCTGCTCGCGTTGATCAACCGGACGATTAGCGGGAAGAGACGGTGGACGGGGGGGATCGTGCTGCTGGGCGTGTTTGCGACGGCGCTATTCTACGGAGATTCGATGATCACCCCCGCCATGTCGGTACTTTCCGCTGTCGAAGGTCTGACTACCGTCAACTCCGGCTTCCAGCCATACGTAATTCCAATAGCCGTGACGATCCTCGTCGGCCTGTTCGCCATTCAATCGCGCGGCACGGCGAAGGTGGGACTGCTCTTCGGACCGGTGATGCTCGTCTATTTCGTAACGATCGCGACGTTGGGCGTGATGCATATCATCGCGATGCCTTCGATCGTCCTGCACATGCTCAATCCGCTTGGCGCCTTCTCCTTCTTCTTTGCGGACCCGATGCGCGCCTTTGTTGCGCTCGGTTCTGTCGTTCTGGCCGTCACCGGAGCCGAAGCGCTCTATGCCGACATGGGCCATTTCGGCCGTCGCCCAATCAAGGTCGGCTGGATCTATTTCGTCCTTCCCGCCTTGCTGCTCAATTATCTCGGCCAGGGCGCGATGCTCCTGTCGCAGCCGGCGGCACAAGCGCTCCAGACGGTCAAGAACCCTTTCTTCTTCCTTGCTCCCGATGCGCTGAGGCTGCCGCTCGTGCTGCTTGCGACCGCGGCAACTGTGATCGCCAGCCAGGCGGTCATCTCCGGCGCCTTCTCCGTCACTCAACAGGCGATCCAGCTTGGCTTTATGCCGCGCCTGCGGATCACCCACACCAGCGAGTCCGCGGCTGGGCAGATCTACATCCCGCTGATCAATTGGGCCCTGATGGTGATGGTGATCCTGCTGGTCGTTAGCTTCGGATCTTCGACGAACCTCGGCGCGGCTTACGGAATCGCCGTGACCGGCGCGATGCTGATCGACGGCGTGCTGATCGCAGTCGTGCTTACGCAAATGTGGAAGTGGAACCGGCTGCTCGCCTTCACGCTGCTAGCCATCTTCTTCACGGTCGATGGCCTCTATCTCGCGGCCAATCTGCTCAAGGTGCCCGAAGGCGGTTGGTTCCCGCTGCTCGTCGGAGTCATCGCCTTCACTCTGCTGACCACCTGGGCAAAGGGGCGGCAGCTGATGATCAACCGGATGCAGGAGGCGAGCCTGCCGATGGAAGTGTTCATCAAGTCGGCAGCGCCAAGCGCTACTCGAGTTTCGGGTACGGCCGTATTCATGACCAGCTCCCCCAAGGGCGTTCCGCACGCGCTGCTACACAACCTCAAGCACAACAAGGTGCTCCACGAACGGATCATCCTGCTGACAGTGCGGATCGAGGACGTGCCCTACGTGCCGGAGGAAAAGCGGCTTGAGACCGACGATTATGGCTCCGGCTTCTATCGCATCAAGCTTCGCTACGGGTTCATGGAGGACATCGACGTTCCCAAGGCGCTCGCCGAGCTCAAGGGCTGCGGACCCAAGTGCAAGATGATGGACACCAGCTTCTTCCTTGCGCGCCAGACCCTGCTCGCCTCGTCGCGGCCCGGAATGGCAATCTGGCGGGAGAAACTCTTCGCCTGGATGCTGCGCAACGCGGAAAGCGCGATGGAATTCTTCAAGCTGCCCACCAACCGCGTCGTCGAGCTCGGAAGCCAGGTCGAGATCTGAACCTTCCGCGCTACTCCCGCATTCGGGCAGCATGGACAATCTCGTTTCCTGGATCGCCACCATCGCGACCATCATCGCTGCCTGCATGACGGCGTCCAATCTGGGATCACGCATCACCGGCTATGGCTTTGCTATATTCACGATCGGATCGGTCGCCTGGTTCACGCTGGGGATGATCACCAATCAGCCGGCGCTCGTCTGGACCAACGTCGTCATGACGATCCTCAATCTGTTCGGCATCTGGCGTTGGCTCGGACGACAGGCAAAGGTGGAGGACGGCGCCAAAGTCGCGGCGCAGGCCAGCGAAGAGAGTCCCGGCGAGGCGCTGTTCCCCGTGTCAATGTTGAGCCGGGCTCCGGTGCGGGGCAGGGAAGGCGAGGTTGGCACCTGCGTCGATGCCATGGCGGGCTGCACGAGCGGGCGTATTGCCTATGTCGTGGTCGCGCAGGGTGGCGTGGCCGGCGTCGGTGAGACGTTGCGCAAGCTGCCGTGGAGCGCGGCGCATTTCGAGGGTGATCGTTTGGCTGGCCAGATGTCCGTCCAGAATTTCGAACAGCTCGAACTCGTGCAGCGCGATCAATGGCCTGATCGATGAGTGCGCTGATCGTCACTGCCGAGCTTGGATCCTCAGATTTCAACTGGCTCAACGATCTCCGGCGGCGCCATTTTCCGCCTGAACGCAACCAGTTGGATGTGCATCTTACCATCTTTCATGCGCTTCCGCCTTCGTCCGAGCGCGAAGTGCGCTCGCGGCTTGCGGAGCTTGCCGCCGGGCCACCGCCGCACGCGCACATAGCGGGCCTGATGAACCTTGGCGGCGGCGTCGCCTATCGGGTCGTGTCCGACGAGCTCGACCGACTCCGCGATCAACTGGCGGTGGGCCTCCACGGCTTGCTGTCAGCCCAGGACTCCGGGGGATGGCGGCCGCACGTGACCATCCAGAACAAGGTTTCGCCCAGAGAAGCCCGCGACGTTGTGCAACAGCTCGAGCAGGGGTTCAGCGCAAGGCCGCTGGCGATCGCCGGACTTGGCCTCCACCGTTATCTCGGCGGTCCGTGGGAAACGCTCGCGATCTATCCCTTTCGCGGTCGCTAGCTTACGTCCCCAACGCCATCGCAGCTCAGTTCGAACGCTGCCAGCCCGGCCTCGAGAACGGAGGCCAGCATCGGCATGTCGAGGAGCTCGTCGATCGCCGCGTCGCTGCCGATCGCGAGCGCCTGGGCTTCCTCCATGGCCTCGTCCCAGTCGGACGCTTCATAGGTGCCCTGGCCGACCCAGCAGAAGGAGACCACTTCCGCCAGCTGGTCTTCGCCGAGATCCTCGAACGCGGCGCGCAATTCCTCTTCGACGCTGTCGTTGATCGTGTCGTCGAGCACCGACAGCGCGCCTTCATCCTCATCGTCGGCATTGTCGGCGGCCTCGTTGCCGTCAAAGTCGGTCGGGGTCTGCGCTTCATATTCGCGCGCCCGAAGGATGATCCGGCACAAGGTATCGAGCGGCGTCAACGGGTCCATTTATCTCTCTCCAGCTTGTCGGCTTAACGAGATCGGCCGTTAGCGGTTCCTCGCGTTGACCGGGGAGGGGCTCCGACCTATATCGCCGCGGCCTGCGCCGCTCCGGCGCGCCGTGCGGCCTCTCGGGGCGGAGTAGCTCAGCTGGTTAGAGCAGCGGAATCATAATCCGCGTGTCGGGGGTTCAAGTCCCTCCTCCGCTACCGTCCGCGTGCTTCCGAGCGTGTCCGAATAGTTCCGGAAGGTGACACGGAAGGCGGCCGCCGAAATTGACAGCAATTGGCAATCCGCTACGCAAGTGGCACCACCCAGGAGCCGGTCCGCCCCGCCGCGTCGGACAAGCGCAGAGGAGAAGCGCTTGAAAAATCGTGCGGAATTTGCGGCTGTCTGGATACAAGCTTGCTTAAATGAATAATGAAGGAAGCCTTATGGGGGGCGATGTTCATTCAGGGGAAGAACGGGCGGCATGGCTTGCAACGCATGTATTGCACCACGATAATCTGGGTACCCTGTTCAACTACACGCGGACCTACGCGAAGGACAAAATCAACGGTACGACCGTCACGTTGAATAACGTTTCACCGCAGTCGATGAACCTGATGCTGTACTATGAAACCAAGAAATGGGGAGTCCGCGGCACGTGCGGATGGCGGGCGGCCTATGCCCCCAGCACATTCTATCAGGCGGTCAACAACATCATGGTCGCGGCCCGCCACCAATGGGATGTGTCGGGAACGTACAATCTGACGGACCGCTTCAGCGTTCAAGTGTCAGGGTTCAACCTCACAAAGGAGACGCTGTAGCGGTATACCAACCAACCGGAGATGCCGGCTTATCATGACTTCGAAGGTCGGACTTTCACCGTCGCTCTGAAAGCTTCACTCTAATTGAAGGCGGTTGTTGCGTTTCTCGAAGTGATGCGGTGCGCGGTATGTTATCGCGCGCCGCATCCTCAATGTGGGAAGGATATCAGCCAGATTTGTACCCGTTGACCGGTGGAGTATTGGACGGCGGTGTACTCTCCAGCGGAGGAGGGCGACCCAGGCTAAGCATGACTAAAGCAGCACTCACCTTGGTCGCGGCCGTGTTGCTTGGCGGTCAGGCTCAAGCAGTCCCCACAACCGGGCTGACGATCATCCCGGCTCCGCGGTTCGATGTGCCTGTGTCGGTCAGTGATGCCGAAGCACGCCTCGAGACCCGGCGAGTAACGTTGCGGAAGATCATTCTGGTGGGCGATTCGACCGTCCAGGTCGGAACCGGATGGGGGGGCGCATTCTGTGCGATGCACGTAGCGGCCGTCACACCGTGCATCGACATGGCGCTCGGCGGGCGATCTACCTTAAACTACCGCGCGGAGGGATCGTGGGGCATCGCCCTCAACGAAGCGCGGGCGCCGGGATTCAGCCGCGTCTACATGCTCATTCAGTTCGGCCACAACGACCAGCCGGGCAAGCCTGGACAGTCGACCGACTTGGAGACGGAGTTTCCGCAAAATCTGAAACGCTATGTCCTCGACGCCCGGAGGGCGGGGGCCGTTCCCGTGCTCGTGACACCGCTCACTCGGCGGGACTTCGTCGCCGGGTCATTGCAGGATTCCCTGGCACCTTGGGCGGACAAAGTCATAGAGGTTGCAAGAATGTTGAACGTCCCCGTTGTCGACCTTCACAAGATGTCAGTCGACCTGGTGCAAGCGCTCGGCCCTCTGGCGAGTCTCGATCTGTCGGTAAATCAGCCGCCCAAGTCGGTGGTGGAAGCTGCGAAAAGGGTAACCTCCATCGGTGCGTTCAAACCCGGGATCCGCCAGCCCGGCAAGACCGGCGTCGCAGCCCGGAAAGCGCTGGCGAGCGTTACGTTCGACTATACGCATCTTGGTCCCCAGGGCACGGGAACATTCGCGCAACAGGTGGCGAAAGCCTTGGTTGTTGCGGTACCCGACCTGCGCGGCCAGGTGAAACCGTGAACGTCATGTCGGCGATCAGGCGGCACTCGATCTGCGCATGGATTTTGCTCGCGACCGCGGTTGCGACTTGCCCTGCACGCGCGCGAGCGAGCGACATAATCCTTTACGACGGGGCTCGGGTCGCGCCGATCATCCATGCCAATGACCGGAGCACGACGCTCGCTGCCCAAATGCTGGCTCGTGACCTTACCGCGTTGACCGGGAAGACGCCGGCGGTTTCGTCGGATCTTTCCCAGTGCTTCCGCCTATGCATTGTCCTGGGGCGGTTCGATTCCGATTTGGTGCGCGGCGTTGCGAAGGAAGCCGGCATCGACCTCTCAGTGCTTGGCGGCCAGTGGGAGCGTTACGAACGGATTTTCGTGCCTTCCAAGCGCCATCCCGGGGCTCGAATTCTTCTAATCGCGGGATCGGATGAACGCGGAACGATCTGGGGCGTCGTCGACCTCACCCGCGAGCTCGGAGTGTCGCCGTGGGAATGGTGGGCCGACGTGACGCCGCGTCGGGTCAATCGCCTGGTCGTGAGGGGCGATTCCCGGCTCTCTGAAGCGCCGTCGGTCAAATATCGCGGCATCTTCCTCAATGACGAGGATTGGGGCCTGCAGCCGTGGGCCGCCAAGACCTTCGAGCCCGAAACCCGAGACATCGGGCCCAAGACTTACCGACGCATCTTCGAGCTGATGTGGCGCCTGAAGGCGAACACGATCTGGCCGGCGATGCACCCGTCGACGCAGCCCTTCTACCAAATTCCCGGTAACGCTCAGACGGCGCAGGATTATGCGATCGTCGTCGGCACGTCGCACGCCGAACCGATGATGCGCAACAATGTCCGCGAATGGGAGGAGGCCAAGCGCGGCCGATTCAACTTCTTCACCAACCGCGACCGCATGGTCGATTACTGGCGTGAGCGGGTCGAGCAGCTCAACCGTTTCGAGAATGTCTACACCGTGGGTCTGCGCGGCATACATGATTCGGCAATGGAGGGCGCGGACACGCCGGAGAAGGCGTTGGCGGCGACCACCGAGGCAATTGCAATCCAGCGCGACCTGTTGGCTCATGCGCTCCGGCGGCCGGCTGATACGGTGCCTCAAGTGATCACCCTCTACAAGGAGGTGCTCGACACCTACAACCTGGGTCTGAAGGTGCCGGAGGATGTGACCCTCACATGGCCCGACGACAATTATGGGTACATCAGCCAACTGCCGAACGCTTCGGAGCGCCGGCGCGGCGGCGGATCCGGCCTTTATTATCACGTCTCATATTGGGGGCGCCCACACGATTATCTCTGGCTCGGCACCACGCATCCGGCGCTGATTCGCGAACAGCTCGATCGGGCGTGGCGTTTGGATAACCGCAAGCTTTGGATCGTCAATGTCGGCGACATCAAGCCCGCCGAGTTCACGATGCAATATTTCCTCGATCTGGCGTTCGACCATCGAATGGCGGCACGACCTCCCCGCGCACATCTGACGGACTGGACGGCCGAACAGTTCGGCAAAGCGCTGGCCGACGAGATCGCCGCGATCATGACCGAATATTACGATCTCGCTTTCGAACGACGGCCTGAGTTCATGGGCTTCAACCAGACTGAGCCGGAGCGGCCCATCAAGATTGGAGACTATATTCGGACCGGCGGCGGCGAAGCGCACACGCGGATCGATCGATATCGCGCGATCACCAGGCGCGCTGAAGAGGTCGCGAAGCAGCTTCCGGCCGATTGCCAGGTCGCCTTTTTCGAACTCGTCCTTTATCCGGTGCGCGCGGCGGCGAGCCTCAACGAACGCAACCTGCTGCTCGATCTCGCCGCGCTCTACACGCGTTCGGGGCGCGCCAGCGTCAACGCTTATGCAGATCGCGCGAAGGCGGCGCATGATCGGATTGTCGCGGACACTGCGACGTATAACGGCCTGAACAACGGCAAATGGCGCGGAATTATGGATATGGCGCCGCGGCGCCTGCCCGTATTCGAGGAACCGCTCTATCCGCATGTAGCTCTGCCCGACCGACCGGGCTGTCAGGTGGACGCGTCGGAACTGACCTTCGTTACCGACCGCCCGGCGACGCACGCGCTCACGGTCTATAGCCGCGGTCGGCCGGCAAGCTGGTCGGCCAACGCCCAGGAAGGACTCTCGCTGTCGTCCACGTCCGGCCAGCTCAATGCGGCCAACGGTTTCGAGCAGCGGATCCAGGTCAGCTATGATGGCCGCGCTGCGATCAAGGGCGGCAGCGTCCTGTGCGAGGGCGAGAAATTGCTGGTCGGAGCCAGACAAGTGTCTTCAGGCGAGCCAGGACAGGATGTCGAGATCAATCGCATCATCTCATTGGCCGCGACGAGTGCCACGGCGGGCGATTGGGAACGGATCCCCGGCCTGGGTTCGCGAGGTGAAGCCTTGCGATCCAGGCTCGACCTTCGCTCACGTGACTCGATCGGCGGCGCCGCGCCACTGACCTATGGTTTCAACATCGGTGCGACGACGGATATCGATCTCAAGGTCATCGCCGTTCCGGTCCATCGGCTAACCTCCGAAAACAAGCTGCGGCTGGCTGTCCAGCTCGACGACAGGCCGCTGCAATTGCTCGATTATGAGGCCTTCGGGCGCAGCGAGGAATGGAAGCAGAACGTGTTGACGAACACCGCCGTCAGGACGTTGCACATCAACCAGCTGCCCAAGGGCAAGCACCAACTCCATATCTATGCGCTGGACCCCGGCTTTGTCCTCGACCGCATCGACGTTCGGCTGGACGGAGCGCCCGATTATTATGGCGCTCCGCCGCTACAATAGGACCAGCAGCTAACGTCCTGTCACGACCATTGCTCGGCCAATCACCCGGACTGCCCGCGCGGAACGAAGTCGACGGTGACCGGCCCCAGCAAACCTGATTCGTGAAGTGGATCACTGCTGGAGAAAAACTTGAAAGTCGTGAATGTCCGGCGGCCCGCCGAAGGCCGCGGCCGTCCTTGTGCAAGCCAATTGGGAATTTTGGCCAGCGGTCGGCCAACCGAGGCCGGCTTCGCTCCGAACGGGAATTTTTTTGGTTCACCCCAAACGCAGTCGTCCGGCTCCTGTTCATCGCCGATCAGCCGGTTCGGCCACAGGTTCGTCACGCGCACTTCAATCAGGTTGGTCCCCGGCCTGAGCGCTTTGGAAACATCCACTCGGAACGGCGGCTTCCACAATGTCCGAAAGGCGGTGCCGTTCACGGCGACCGTCGCGACGTTTTTGACGCGGCCGAGGTCGATTATGACCTGGCCTGCCTTGCGCACCAGCGAAGACGGGATTTCGATTTCCTTCGAATAAGTCGCGGTGCCGGAAAAATATCGGACTCCGGGCACCGAATGCTCGGACCAGGAGGCCAATCGCTTGATCGCCAGCTTGCGCGGCGCCCCCATGTTCGGGGCGAAGCTCAAGTCCCAGGCGCCATCGACAGGCAGCGTCACCGCTGCGCGATCGCCGGCTTCCTGAATCGGAAGTGCGCCGGATGGCTTGGCTCGAAAGACCACGAAGACCGAACCGCTAGCATCGAAGGAGAGGTTGAAATGGGTTCGTCCGCCCGCGACCGACCACTCGCGCGGGCGCGTCATCGTTCCAGTGTCGGCGTGCCACAACTCGGGTGTCCGCCCGTTCTGCCGGAAGCTGACGGTTGTCGCGAGCGGAGCATCCTTCGCGTTGGACAGGAAATAGATTTCCGCTTGAGCGTGAGAGCGGTGGATCCACCGCAGCGGCGCGTCGGCTTCGAACTCGACGTCGGGATCGATGGCCGCCTCCTTCAGCACCACCTCCAGGCTTTTGCCCCACACGATCCGGCCCTTGCCATAGGCCCGCGGCGTCGAAGCGGCGGATTCGCCCCAGACCTCGGCGGCAATTCGGGCCACTTCGTTGTCGCAAGCTGGATAATCAGTGAGACTAGGCGAACGGACCGGCTTCGGGCCGATGATGAGCGCTCCGTCCGCAACGAGCTGCCGGATCTTGCGCGCGAGCTCCGGAGTCATGAGATCGCTGTCGGGCAGGATGAGGGCGCTGTAACTTGCGCCATCGGGCAGCGTCAGTCTGCCGTTGCGGACCGAAACCCGCTCGATCAGATCCTTCTCACCGAATATGTCGCCTTCATAGCCTTTCGGCATCTTCGGCGTGCCGCTGGCGTTGAGCAGATAGCAAAGATCGGCGGCGAACACCCCTTGCTGGAGCATGTACTGGCAGCGGGTCAGATAGGTGATCCACTCCGGTCCGCCATGTTCCCACCAGGTCTGGCCCGGCCCGAACTGCGTGCCCCACCAGCCCATGGTCATGCCGGGCTTCATCTTTGGCCACGGGTTATGCGCCGCGGCGTGAAAGGCCATGCGGTTGACGCCAGCGCAGAAGGCCCGGTCACCGGTCGCTTTCAAGGCGTAGGGGTCTTGCCGCCACGCATAAGGCGGCTGTCCGGTAAACGCTTCGGCATAGACGAGCCGCTTTCCGCTCCGGTGTGCGGCCGATGATACCGGCTTCAGGGAGTCCCAGCCCCAGGTTGAGGGCGCCTGCCAGAACTCGCCCATCAGCTGATTGCCTTCGCCGCCGACGGCCAGGGAGTCGAACGGCGCGCCGCGGCCCGTCGCATAGGGCTCGATCAACATCTCCAGCCCGGGCGTGCGGTTGGCCAGTTCGGTGATATATCCGTAGTAATTGTTCGCGAAGAGTTCGGCGATGGTCTTGCTCCAGTCGCGCCGGAACCGCTCCGATTGCTCCTTGCCTGCGACAGTGCGCCCGGCGAGGACGAGCAACCATGGAAGCACATCGTAGCTGCGGCGCTTGGCGAATTCCTGACGCATGAGCGGAGTCCAGTCCTGCGGGCCGGTCTCGTAGGAATCGATTTCGAAGCGGGCCAGCGCGCGTCCGGCGTGAGCGCCAGCGAGCTTGATGATGTCGGTCGGATAGGTGGTCCAATAGGCCTCGACGGCCGCTCGGCTCATCATGTCGCAATGAAGACCGGCGCCGGAGGGCGGCGAGGTGCCAGCATTGGTGCGGCCGTTGGCGGTGTGGCCGAAGCGAAAGACCGCCCATTGACCGGGAGGCGCAGTCCAGTTCAGCGTACCGTCCGCTGCCATATGGCTCGTCAAATCCTTGATGTCGCCGATCGCGACAACATCGCCCTCCGGTGCGGCAAGCACCGCGACATCGCGATAAAGGTTCCACGTGGGATCGACATCGGGCCGCGCGAGCGCGCCTTCGAACCGCGCCTGGCCGGCGACGGTGGTCTTGCTCCACACCAGCTTCTGCATCGACTGCTCGACCGCTACCCACGGCCCCGCGCTTGAGTCCCAGCCGGGGCTGTTATGCGTGCCGAAACTGAGGCCCAGCCGCGCGCATTCCTCAATCGCGAACGCCATCAGGTCGCGCCATTTGGGATTGAGGATCTTGACGGTCGGGTCGTCGATGATCGCCTGCTCGCCCCCGATCATGAACTGCTGCACACCGCCCAGACCGGCGCGCTTGAAGGCTTCCAGATCTGCGGTGATGCCTTCCCTGGACACACAGCCGTTCATCCACTGCCAGATCGTCAACGGCCGCGCGTCGCCGTCCGGAGACTGGAAGCCCGCGGCCAGCGGATCCGGCGCGGCAGTTCGGAGATCGACGGCCCACCCCGGGGTGATCTCGCTAGCGCAAGCGACCGACGCCGCACTGGCCAGGAACACACGACGATTGATAGACCTCGATCCAAGCCTGCCCAACGCCATCGCAAATTCTCCACTATATTGTCGCGCCACGGTGACGATATTGTTGCGGCTGGCCTTGGGACGCTCGCACACGATACAACTGGACCCGTGCGCCGCAATGGGGAATCAATCGCTCGAGCGCTATCGCGTTCGGCGCAACCATCCTGAACGATGTCCTAAGGGACCTTTAACCATTCCAGGCTAAAGAAACCGCCGGCGCTGGACCCATCGGTTTTTCGCCGAACGACGGTTCTCGCCCTTGTTTTGAAAGCCGATGACGTGATGAGTTACAATCTTTCCCGCGGCTTCCGGATGTTTGATTCTGTCGGCGACCTCCCGACCCGCGCCCGCGCGGCCTGGAGCGTGATCCAGGAGTCGGAACTCGAGATCGCCTCCGCATTCTGGGACCGGTACCGGCGGTCGGACGAATTGCAGGCGACACTGGACGACGCAGCCGTGGAAAAATTGGCGCACCGGGTCCTCCCGACCATGCGAGTCCAGTTCGGTACTCCGGAGAACCCGGAATGGATCGAAATGACCCGGGAATCGGTCGAGCGGGCGACGAAGGCAGGGGTAAGCCTGAGCACGCTTATCGCCGGCGTCACGGCGCAATTCGGCAAGGCGAAGGAAATCGTCCGTAGGGCGGTCGAATCCCGTGACTCGCGGGACGCGCACGTCACAACGCTCGAGGACTTGCAGGCCCTTTCGATCGATGTCTTCGTGTTCTACGCGATCGCAATCGCTCGCGCCCAGTCGGACTTGATCCAGAGTCAGCAGGCGAACGCCTTCAACGATCAGGTCATGTCTGTCGTGGTCCGCTGCACGACCGACAGCAGCCAGCTGCGCCATCAAGCCGGAGCAGTCAGTGGTTCGGCGCGGGGCATGCTTGGAAAAACCAGCGAAGTGGCGGCGGCGGCTGAGCAGTCGGCGATCGCAATGCGTGAGGCGGCGCAAACCGCGGCGGGCCTGATCCGCGCGATCGAGGATGCCCGGAGCGAAGTTGAAGTGGCTGCCGGCGTGGCTACGCGGGCAGGCGACCAGGCTCAGGTGGCGGTGGAGGTTAGCGAGGTACTCGCATCCCATGTTCATGCCATCGAATCGATCCTCAGCCTGATCCGCGACATCGCGGGCCAGACCAACCTGCTTGCTCTCAACGCCACCATCGAAGCGGCGCGCGCCGGCGATGCTGGGCGCGGGTTCGCGGTGGTTGCGCAGGAAGTGAAGAGCCTCGCGTCGCAGACGGCCCGTGCAACCGACGACATCACCGCCAAGATCACGGCCATTCAACAGGCGACGCGCCAGACGGTCGACGCTAACGGCTCGATCCAGTCGACGGTCGAGGAGGTCCAGACCTCCGCCGACCGAATCCGCCAGGCGATGGAGCTTCAGGCGCAGACGGTGACGATGATCACGGCGGCCGTCGATGAGACGGCGCTTGCCGCGGATTCGATGAGCTCGACCATCGCCGCGATCCGCAGCGACACCGAAAATGTCGCCAAGGATATCGACGAAGTCGAACAGGGCTTCGGCCGCTTTAGCGAGCAGATCGATCAGTTCCGGCACGCAACGAGCGAGTTCGTCTCAAAGTTCGCCGCCTGATGTTGTAAGACATACGAAATTCTCTCGTCGTTCCGGGAAGAATCCGTTAGCTCAGCATCGGCCTTTGTCGCCGAAAGGAGCAAATATGAGATTTCTCGCCGGACTGTGCGCGCTTCTGGTTGCATCGCTTTGCACGGCACCTGCAATCGCCAGGGTCGAGAAGATCAACGTTCATGGCGTGAGCCTCGAACGCAATCTGGAGAGGAACAGCGCCGACCGCACCGTCTTTGTCCTGCTTCCGCCAAGCTACGACAGTGCCCCGGCGCGGCGCTTTCCGGTCGTCTATTTCCTCCACGGTTATACTGCGACGGCCGAGGGAGCGCTCGGCAAGGGCGACTTCGAGCGACGTCTCAACGCCGCCATGGCGGCAACCGGGCGCGAGTTCATCGTCGTCGTGCCCGACCATTATACCAAGCATGGCGGGAGCATGTACTCGGACTCGGTGACGGTGGGGAATTTCGAAACCTTCACCGTGAAGGAACTCGTCGCGCACATCGACGGCAGCTACCGCACTCTGGCGAAGCGCGAAAGCCGCGGGCTGTCGGGCCACTCAATGGGCGGCTACGGCACCATGCGATTGGGCATCAAGCATCCCGAATTGTTTTCATCGATTTATGCAATGAATCCCTGTTGCCTTCGGCCGCGCTCGATAAGCGGGCAGGAAGGCCGCGAATATGAACGCCTCACTCCGGATCAGGTGGCCAAAGCGGATTTCGGGACCCGCGCCAATTATGCCGTTGCCGCAACCTGGTCGCCGAACCCCAACAAACCGCCATTCTACGCGGATTTGGCGACGAAGGACGGCAAGATCGACGATCTGGTGATGGGCAAATGGGCCGCCAACGCGCCGGTCGCTTTGGTCCCCCAATATCTGCCCGGCATTCGGTCGCTGACCGCGATCGGGATGGACACCGGGGACAAGGATTTCGTCCGTGACGACGTCGAAGCCATGCACGCGGAACTGCTCAAGTTCGGCGTCAAGCATGATTGGGAACTTTACGAGGGCGACCACGGCAACCGGGTGTCGGAACGCCTCGAGAGGATCGTATTCCCGTTCTTCGCCCGGCATCTGAAGTTCGAAGCGAAATAGCTGCCGCTCGGATTCCCCGCCACGCCGGTAGACGCGAGCATCTCGCCTGTGTTTGCGATCAGCATGTGAAACCCTGCATCATCTTTTGACACCGATCGGCAGGAGCCAGGGACAGATGAGTGGAGAGGCGCCGGTGCATCCCGAACGATCACGCCCAGCCAGGACGGCTGGAAACGACGAGCATGCGATGGCGACGCTCCCCGCCAGGCGAGAACTGCCTGCAATCTTGCGCTCGATCGCGTGCGGAACGCTTCTAGCTGTTCTCCCGGTACAGACTTCCGCTCAACTGCTCCGGATCGACGCATCTGCTGCGATTGCACCGCCGACTATCGGCTATCTGAAGATGGGGACCGGAACCGGGCCCAGCGGCCATATCAGCATCAACAATCGCTACATCGAACGCGACGGAAAGCCGTGGATTCCGGTGATGGGCGAGTTCCACTACTCCCGCTTCCCGGCCGAATATTGGGAAGAAGAATTACTCAAGATAAAGGCGTCGGGCATCGATACCGTCGCGACGTACGTGATCTGGAACCAGCATGAGCTGGCGCCGGGTCGGCTCGACTGGACCGGCAATCGCGACCTTCGCCGCTTCGCGCAGCTCTGCGCGAAGCACGGTCTGCTGTTGTTCCTTCGT
Organism: Sphingomicrobium sp.; assembly: GCA_039915925.1. Classification (GTDB taxonomy): domain Bacteria; phylum Pseudomonadota; class Alphaproteobacteria; order Sphingomonadales; family Sphingomonadaceae; genus Sphingomicrobium. The sequence continues at coordinate 3,686 of JBDSMG010000062.1, read as the reverse complement.
CCCGGGCCATGGGCGCATGCCGAAACGCGGTTCGGCGGTCTTCCGGACTGGGTCGTCGATCGCACCAGGAGGCGGAGCAACGATCCCGCCTATATGGCGGAGGTGGAGCGGTATCTGAGCGGAATCGCCGATCAGGTGCGCGGTCTGCTGTGGAAGGATGGGGGGCCGGTGATCGGCCTCCAGATCGAGAACGAATATAATCTGGCCGGGCCGGGGCGCGGCGAAGAGCATATCGTTTCGTTGAAGCAGCTTGCGCGCAAGCAAGGCATCGACGTCCCCCTGTACACGGTGACCGGCTGGGACAATGCCGTATACCCGCGGGGTGAGGTGGCGCCCGTCGTCGGCGGCTATGTCGACGAACCCTGGTCGACATTGAAGGCCGAGATGCCGCCTCGCGAGAATTACGTCTTCCGCTTCGCCAGCCGTGTCACGGGCGGGCTGGGCGCGCAGACCCAAGGCGACGCGGCGCGCATTCCCGACGCCGAAAAGGACCGCGATCTGACCCCATTTCTGGGCGCGGAATACGGCCCGGGGCTGCCGGTTATGTACCGCCGCCGACCGCTCGTCGCGCCGGACGACGTGGCGGCCACGATCGTCACGCAGATCGGCTCCGGGCTCAATCTGCTCGGCTATTACATGTATCACGGCGGCGCGAACCCAATTGCTGACGGGCGCGGGCTGGAGGAAACGACCGCGACCGGCAGTTACAATGACGTTCCGCGGATCGCCTATGACTTCCAGGCGCCGCTTGGCCAATATGGCGAAGTGAACGAGGTGCAAAACTATCTGCGCCCGCTTCACTATTTTCTGCACAGCTACGGAGCGCGGCTGGCGCGCATGACTTTGCGTCGCCCTGACGTGGTGCCCTCCGGTCCGGGCGACCTAGACACGCCGCGCATCGCGGCGCGCAGCGACGGAGCCTCGGGTTTCGTGTTCGTGAACAACCATGTTCGTCAGTATCGTATGGCCAACCATCCGGCGGTGCGGTTCGAGGTTGCGACCGACAAGGGCGTGCTGCGATTCCCGAGCCGTCCGATTGCCGTGAAGAACGGCAGCTACTTCTTCTTCCCCTACAATCTCGACCTAGGGGGACCGAGCCTAGCCTGGGCTTCGGCGCAGCCGATCACCAGCATCGCCGATCGTGACGGGCCGCTGCATATCTTCATGCAGGTGGAAGGCATCCCGGCCGAATTCGCCTTCGATGCCGAAACGGTTGGCAGCATTGAGGGCAGGACCCGCCGTGTCGACGGCCGGATCATCGCCGACCTCGCCCCATCGCGTACGCGCGTCACCGTGGTCCGTGATCGTCAAGGCGTTTCGCACCGGTTCCTCCTGCTTTCGGAGGCTGAAGCGCGCAGTCTTTGGGTCGGCGATGTTCTTGGTGCCCGAAGGCTCATCCTGACAGATGCGAGCGTGACGATGGCGCAAGATTCGCTCGTGCTGCGGCAGCGTGCGAATCCGGATTTTCGCTTCGCCGTCTGGCCGCGCCTTCCACAAACCGCCGGCGCGCGGCCCGAACGCGGCGGCGGGATCTTCCAACTCTATCGGGCAGGCCTGGAGGCTCGAACAATGCCCAGGCCCGATGTGCGGAAGATCCGCGAGCCCGCGAAGGTCCCGGCGCTACAAATGACCGGCCCGCGCGGTTCGGCAGTTCAGCCTGCGCCCGAGGCTTTCGCCGCGGCCGGCGCCTGGCGCCTGACGGTGCCGAAAGGCGTGCTGTCAGGCGTCGACGATGCCTGGCTGACGATCGATTTTACCGGAGACATCGCGCGACTGTTCGATCGCAACGACATGCTCGACGATGCTTTCTGGGACGGGCGGAAGTGGAACATCGGTCTCAAGCGGTTCGCGGCAAGGCTGGGCCGGCCCTGGGACCTGACGATCCTGCCGTTGCGCGGCGATGCGCCCATCTATCTCGACGCCGCGGTCCGCCCCAGGATCGGCACCAGTGATCAGATCGGCGAGCTGCGGTCGGTGGCTCTTGAGCCAGAATATAAACTGGTTGTTTCGACCAACAAAATCGGGTCAGTTCCGATGCGGGACCGAACTTTCGGCGAGGCGGCTCGATAAAATCTCGGAGAGGATGGAAGGGGAAATTGCATGAATTTGAAGCGCAGCGGCCTGGCCGCAATCCTGGCCTGCGGAATATTGGCGTCGCCGGTGCTGGCGGCCGCGCCTCCGGGCATACCCGACGGCTGGTCGGATGCGTTTGTCTATTCGAACGGTGCGCGGCTTCATTATTATCACGCCGTGCCGCAACCCGGGAAGCCGGTCATCGTCATGGTCCACGGAGTCACCGACAACGGATTGACCTGGACCACCCTTACCAAGGATCTGCAGAACAAATATGACATCTACATGCTCGACGCGCGCGCGCACGGGCTGTCCGATCCGTTTCCGGAGAGCGCGACCGGTGATACCCTGGTCGAAGATGTGGTCGGGTTCGTCCGGGCAATGAAGATCGAGAAGCCGATTCTGATGGGCCATTCGATGGGCGCCGCGACCGTCATCCGGCTGGCCGCACAATATCCCGATTTGCCGCGCGCGGCGATCATGCTCGACCCCGGACTGGGTGCTCGTCCGATGGGAATGGCGCCCGCACGGCCGCCTGCCGCCACACCGCCGGCTCCGCAACCGCGGCGTCCAGGGTCGATGAGCATGTTCGGCAACCCGGAGGACATGGTCGCCCAGAACAACGACAGCTTCGAAAATTTCGTTGCGACCTGCGCACGCCAGACGCCTTTGTGGGATCCGGTCGATTGCCAATATTGGGCCTTGTCGAAGAAGCAGTATCACGGCGCTTATTCGCAGGCCCAAAGACAGGCGATGCGCGGAACGATGGACACCGCGGACGCATTGGCAAAGATCACCGTCCCGGCGCTGATCCTGAAGGCCGATGCTTCGCCGGAAGTGCGGGCCAATAATGAAAAGGCGGTAAGCGCTCTCAAGAACATCAAGCTGGTCCACGTCGACGGCGCGGCGCACAACCTCCACCACGACAAGCGCGCCCGCACCGTCGAGCTGCTGACGGAATTTATGAATGAGCTTTAGGCGCGCCGTCGGTCCACGGATTGGGAACGCCGACAACGATCTCGGCGACGCGGCGCAGAAGATCGTGGCCGAGGTGAAGAGGGCGGCTTGAACCTAGCCCCTCTCCCCATTGCGGGAGAGGGTGGCGCGAAGCGCCGGGTGAGGGAATGCCAACCGGCGCGCCCTCACCCTCCCAGGCCTTCCGGCTTGGGTCCCTCCCTCTCCCGCAAAGGGGAGAGGAGCGAATGGAGAAGGAAGAATGAAACTCCTCGTCGCGGTCAAACGCGTCATCGACTATAACGTCAAACCCCGGGTGAAGATGGACGGCTCCGGAGTCGATCTCGCCAATGTCAAAATGAGCATGAACCCGTTCGACGAAATCGCCGTCGAGGAAGCGATAAGGCTCAAGGAAAAGGGCGTCGCGACGGAGGTCGTGGCGGTGTCGATCGGTCCGGCCAAGGCGCAGGAAACGCTTCGCACGGCCTTGGCGATGGGCGCGGACCGGGCGATCCTCGTCACCACCGACGAGGAAGTGGAGCCGCTCGCCGTCGCCAAAATCCTCGCCAAGCTTGCGGAGGAAGAGCAGCCGGGCATGATCGTGCTCGGCAAGCAGGCGATCGACGACGATTGCAACCAGACCGGGCAGATGCTCGCGG
>JBDSMG010000015.1:0-12594 GCA_039915925.1 Sphingomicrobium sp. | reverse complement strand
CAGCTCGGATATTTCCAGGTGATTGCGCTGCCGGTCTCGACCTGGGTCCAGCTGACTTTGGAGCGCGCGCCGCTGCACAACGCCCGCTTGGTGACGAAATTGAAGATCCCGCCCTTGCCTTCGGAATCGCCCGGATACCAGTTCTGGACGGTGGAGTATTTCACCTCCGCATCCTCATGCGCGAAGATCTCGACCACCGCGGCGTGCAGCTGGTTCTCGTCGCGCATCGGCGCGGTGCAGCCTTCCAGGTAGGAGACGTAGCTGCCCTTGTCGGCGACGATCAACGTGCGCTCGAACTGGCCAGTGTTTTCGGCATTGATGCGGAAATAGGTCGACAGCTCCATCGGGCAGCGGACGCCCTCGGGAATGTAGACGAAGGTGCCGTCGGAGAAGACCGCGGCGTTGAGGCAGGCGAAATAATTGTCGCGCTGCGGAACGACGCTGCCGAGATATTTGCGGATCAGTTCCGGATACTCGCGAATCGCTTCGGAGATGGAGAGGAAGATGACGCCGGCCTTCTTCAGCTCCTCGCGGAAGGTGGTGGCGACGCTGACGCTGTCGAACACCGCGTCGACCGCGACCTTGCGCGCGCCCTCGACCCCGGCAAGCACCTTCTGCTCCTCGATCGGGATGCCGAGTTTCGCGTAAACGCGCAGGATTTCGGGATCGACCTCGTCGAGGCTGCCGAGCTTCGGCTTGGCCTTGGGCGCGGCGTAATAATAGCTGTCCTGATAGTCGATCTTGGGGATGTCGAGCTTGGCCCAGTCGACCTCCTCCAGCTCCAGCCAGGCGCGATAGGCCTTGAGCCGCCAATCGAGCATCCATTCGGGCTCGTTCTTCTTGCCCGAGATGAAGCGGACCGTGTCTTCGCTCAGCCCCTTGGGCGCGAATTCCTGCTCGATGTCGGACGAGAAGCCCCATTCGTAATCGGACAGCTTCTCGGCCGCCTCATGCGCCTCGCGGTTGCGCAGGATCTCGGTCATTGCGGTCTCGCTAGCGATTGGAGGCTGACCGCACCGAGCGCACCGCGCACGGCGTTTGAGACGATGCCCATGTGGGGCTTCAGGCGGCAATGCGAATCGAGAGCGCATTCCGAGATTTCCTCGCCGCCGCTGCATTGAGTCAGCGCGATCGGCCCTTCGACCGCCTCGATAATGTCGGCGAGCGTGATGTCGGTGCGCGCGAGCGTGAATCCGCCGCCGGCACCGCGAACGCTGTTGAGCAGGCCCGCGGCAGCAAGCTTGCCGACCAGCTTCTGGGCGGTAGGCAAGGGAACGCCGGTTTCTTCCGCAAGGATCGTCGCGGACAGCCGTTCCCCCTCCGCGCGGCGGGCGGCGGCGGTCATCATCACGACCGCATAATCGGCAAGGTGGGTCAGGCGCATATCTAATCGGAGCTTTCTAGTCCGATTTAGTGCTGCAAGTGCGAAAAGGCAATGCGTCGGATTGCTTCGCTGGCCGCGCGATGACAGTAGCTCGTTTCGTGAACCTTTTCTCGCTGTTCCGCCCTGTGGTCTTTCGTCTCGACGCGGAGCGCGCGCACCGGGCGACGATTGCACTGCTCAAGCTGCGGACCGGCACTGCTTTCACTCCGGAGCCGCCGTCGACGCCGTTGCTCGAGACGCGCCTTGCCGGACTGACCTTCCCAAACCCGGTCGGGCTTGCCGCGGGGTTCGACAAGGACGCCGAGGTGTTCGAGCAGATGCTCGGCGTTGGCTTCGGCTTCGTCGAGGTCGGCACGCTGACTCCGCGCCCGCAGGAGGGCAATCCCAAGCCCCGGCTGTTCCGGCTCGCGGAGGATCAGGCGGTGATCAATCGCATGGGCTTCAACAATCAGGGGCAGGAAGCGGCACTCGGCCGGCTCAAACGCCGGCACAGGACGCGCGGGATCATCGGCGTGAATATCGGGGCGAATAAGGACAGCGCGGACAGAATTGAGGATTATGCGGTCGGCATTCGCAGGATGGCGCCGGTTGCGGACTATCTGACCGTCAACATTAGCTCGCCCAACACGCCCGGCCTCCGCCAGCTGCAGGACGAGGGCGCACTGCGTGCCCTGCTTGCGGCGGTGCGCGCGGCGCGCGGCGAGGGCGGGCCTCCCGTTTTCCTGAAAGTCGCTCCCGATCTAGGCGAGGGCGAGCCGGACCAGATCGTGCGGGTCGCGCTCGAGCATGGGGTCGACGCGATCATCGTCGCGAACACGACCATCTCGCGCCCGCCGCTGCGCTCGCGGCATGCTGGGGAGACTGGCGGCCTCTCGGGTGCTCCGCTGAAAAGCCTCGCGCTGCAGGCGCTGCGGACCTTCCGGGAAGCATCTGGCGGGAAGATGCCGCTGATCGCAGTCGGAGGAATCGCGACGGCCGACGACGCGTGGGAACGGATTCGCGCCGGCGCCAGCCTTGTCCAGCTCTATTCGGCGATGGTCTACGAAGGGCCGGGGATTGCGCGGCGGATCTCGAAGGGGCTGGAGCGTCGGGTGCGCGAAGCGGGCCTCACCAGCATTGCGGAGGCGGTTGGGCGCGGCTAGCCAAAGGCCATGCGCCGAATGCTCCCTTCGATCCTGGCCGTCCTATCATTGGCGGGATGCTCGACACCCCCGGGATCGCCCCCACCGCCGCCTGTGACGAACCTCGGCCAGGCACCGCGCGGAATGGTCAGCGCCGCCGATCCGCGTGCGGCCGCCGCCGGTGTCGAAATGCTCGCCCAGGGCGGCACGGCGGTCGATGCCGCGATCGCGACCATGCTCGCGCTCACGGTGGTCGAACCGCAAAGCTCCGGAATCGGGGGCGGTGGCTATCTCGTCTATTCGGAGCGCGGCGCCGCCCCGGTCACCTACGATGGGCGGGAAACTGCCCCTGCCTCGGCGACGGGCGACTGGTTCCTCCGCAACGGGCAACCGATGAGCTTCGGCGAAGCGCAGCCGGGCGGAAAGAGCGTAGGCGTGCCCGGCAACATCCGCATGGCTGCGCTTGCTCACCGACAGCATGGGAAGCTCCCTTGGGCGACGCTCTTTCAACCGGCAATCCGCCTTGCTCGCGACGGCTTCGACATCACGCCGCGCCTCCAACGATCCCTCGACTCGAACCGAGCGACGGGTGCGCTTTCTCCCGAGGCGAAATCCCTGTTTTATGAGTTGGACGGACGTGCGCGAGCCGTCGGGGGCAGGGTCCGCAACCCTGCGCTTGCTACCTTGCTCCAGCAAGTCGCATCCGCCGGCCCCGACGCCTTCTACAGCGGCCCCAACGCGAACGAGATTGCAGCAACGGTGAGCGGTGCCGATCACAACCCCGCGCCGATGAATACAGCCGACATCGCCCGCTATCAGGCGAAGCCGCGGCCGCCGGTGTGCGGCACCTACCGCGCTTACCGAATCTGCGGCATGGGACCATCCTCGTCCGGCGCGACGACCGTGTTCGCGATCCTCAAGCAGCTTGAGCGCTTTGACCTGACCACGCTCGGCCCGAATTCGCCGACCGCATGGCACCTGATGGGGGAATCGATGCGGCTCGCTTATGCCGACCGCGACCGTTACCTGGCCGACCCGGACTTCGTGTCGGTGCCGGTCGCTGGCTTGATGGATCCTCCCTATCTCGAGCGCCGCTCCGCCCTCATTTCTCCGGATCGAAGCCTTGTCCGCGCCGAAGCCGGTATTCCCGCTCGCGCGCCGGCGCCCTGCCGGCCGTCCGGCGGGACCGAGCAAGGCACGTCGCACTTCGTCGCGGTCGACCAGTGGGGCGATGTCGCTTCGCAGACCTCCACCATCGAAAGCGCGTTCGGCTCCGGGCTGATGGTCAACGGCTATTATCTCAACAACGAGCTGACCGACTTCAGCTTCGTGCCGAGCCTGAACGGCTGCCCGGTTGCCAACCGGGTCGAGGGCGGCAAGCGCCCGCGCAGCTCGATGTCGCCGACGATCGTCTATGGTCCCGACGGCCACGTGCGGCTGGCCGTCGGGGCCGCCGGCGGATCGACGATCATCGCGCAGGTCGCCAAGACCATTATCGGCGTGGTCGACTGGAAGCTCAGCGCCCAGGATGCCATCGCCTTGCCGGTGATCTTTGCGCCCGGTGACACCGTGTTCGTCGAGCGTGGCACCAGCCTTGAAGCGATGATCCCCGCGCTCCAGGCGCTCGGCCAGAAAGTCCAGCCGCGCGAGCCCGGCTTCAAGGCCAACGCCATCGAGTGGAAGGACGGACGCTGGGTCGGTGCCGCGGACCCGCGCAGCGAAGGGGCGGCGGTAAGCCAGTGAGCGCGCGCCAGCTCGAACGGTTCGACAACCTCGTCAGCATGTTCCTGACGCGCGCCGAACAGCAGGGCGACAAGCCGTTCCTGTGGGCGAAGCGCGAGGGCACATGGCAATCCATCAGCTGGCGCGAGACTGCGCGGCAGGCCGCGGCGCTGGCGGAAAGCTTGCGCGGCCTTGGGCTCGAACCCGGCGACCGCGTGATGCTGGTCAGCGATAACCGGCCCGAATGGCTGATCGCAGACCTCGCGATCATGGCTGCCGGCTGCGTGACCGTGCCGACCTACACCACCAATACCGAGCGGGATCACACGCACATCCTGTCGAACAGCGGCGCCAAGGCGGTGATCGTTTCGACCCAGAAGCTGGCGAAGACGCTGATCCCCGCCGTGCTGTTCAGCGCGGACTGCCGGCACGTCATCGGCATTGAGGATATCCGCACCGGCCAATCGTCGGACCAGGCCAGCTTCCATCACTGGAACGACCTGATGTCAGTCGAGGCGGACGCGAAAGCCGTCGCGGAACGCTGCTCGTCGATGCGCCGCGAGGACCTTGCCTGCATCATTTATACCAGCGGCACCGGCGGAGCGCCGCGCGGCGTGATGCAGCATCACGGCATGATCCTCCACAATATCGAGGGCGCGACGGAAGTCATCTCCAGCGACTTCGGCTGGGGGGACGAAATCTTCCTGTCCTTCCTTCCGGCAAGCCACGCTTATGAACATACGGCCGGCCAGCACCTGCCAATCGGGTTTGCGGCGCAGATCTATTATGCCGAGAGCCTCGAGAAGCTCGCCGCTAATATCGAGGAGGTGAAGCCGACGATCATGGCTGTCGTGCCGCGCTTGTTTGAACTGCTGCGCGCTCGCGTCCTCAAGTCGGTCGAGGCAAGCGGCGATCTTTCGCAATATCTGCTCAGGCGAGCGGTAGAGATCGGCACTCGCGCGAATGCCGGCGAACGGCGCCTCATTGACCTGCCAATGGATGCGATTCTATCGATAACTCTGCGACGGAAGGTCGGCGCGCGTTTCGGCGGACGCATCAAGGCCATGGTGTCGGGCGGAGCACCGCTCAATCCGGAGATCGGAATCTTCTTTCAGTCGCTCGGAGTGACCTTGCTGCAGGGATACGGCCAGACCGAGTGCGGGCCGGTCGCGAGCGTCAATCGTCCGAAGGTTGGAATCCGCATGGAAAGCGTCGGCGTGCCGCTGCTCAACACCGAAGTGCGCTTCGCCGACGACGGTGAAATCCTCGTGCGCGGCGAGAATGTCATGCGCGGATACTGGCGCAGCGACGAAGAAAGCGCGCGAGTGCTGAAGGACGGCTGGCTGCACACCGGCGACGTCGGACATTTCGACGTTTCCGGCAGGATCGTCATCACCGACCGCAAGAAGGATCTGATCGTCAACGACAAAGGCGACAATGTCTCGCCGCAGCGGGTCGAGGGGATGCTGACCGTGCAGGCCGAGATCGCCCAGGCGATGGTCCACGGTGACCGACGCCCGCACCTCGTGGCGGTGCTGGTGCCCGACCCCGATATCGAGAATGCGCCGGACCTGCAGCAGCGGCTTCAGAAAGCGGTCGACCGGGTGAACGCGGAGCTGTCGGTGATCGAAAAGGTCCGCCGATTCATCCTCGCGGACGCGCCCTTCACCGTCCAGAACGAGCAGCTGACGCCGTCAATGAAGATCCGGCGCCACGTGCTCAAGCAGGTGTACGGCACCCGCCTCGACGCCCTGTACAGGAAGTAGCGGAGGATCAGGCGCCGGTGCGCGTATAGGGTATGAAGTCGCCCAGCGCGCAGCTGCCGACCGTCATATGCGTGGTCAGGTCCACGACGCGCGCGATGTCACCGCTGCAAAGCGATCCGCTTCCGATCGTATTGGTGACCAACGCGTAGCTTGGATCGGACAGTCCGGAACAGGAACCGCGCAGGTTGCTGACATAGACGCGCCCCGGCCCGTCCTGGAACGCCACGACGTCGTCGCTGATGCGGATCATATCGCTGCTTCGGTAGCTCGGGAGGCAAGTGATTGCGCGACCGGCGGTCTTGCCGGCCAGAAGCTGTTGAAGGCGCGCCTGGTCGCGGGCGTCGTAGGCGCCGGGCTGCGGGGCGGTGGAACAGCTCGCGAGTATCGCGGCTGCGATCAGGATAGACATGCTGCGCATGACGAAAACCTCGTTCGATGAATATCTTCAAACGAATAATCGGCGCTCCGGTTCATGAACGGAAGCTGTCTTTTCGCGCGCGCAGCTCGGCAAATTCGCCGGCGTCGCGGGCCCGCACGAAGGGATTGGTCGCACGCTCCTCGGCAACAGTGGTTGGCAGCGTGATTGCGCCGATCGATCGAAGTTGTTCGACCTGTCTCAGGCGATCGGCGATGTCGGAATTGTCCGGCTCGGCATTCACTGCAAAGCGTGCGTTCGAAAGCGTATATTCGTGCGCGCAGTAGAGTGCGGTGTCGTCCGGCAGCGCGGTGATCCGCTGGAGCGACGTGAACATCTGTTCGGGCGTTCCCTCGAACAGGCGCCCGCAGCCCATGGCGAACAATGTGTCGCCGACGAATGCGATGCGCTGCTGCTCGAAGACGATGGCAATGTGGCCGAGCGTATGGCCCGGCACTTCGATCACCCTGCCGACGTGAGCGCCGATGCGGACCTCGTCCCCTTCGCGCAACTGGAGGTCGACGCCGGGGATTTCCTCGGCGGCCGGTCCCGAGATCGAGCAGCCGGTTGCGGCCTTCACCGCGAGATTGCCGCCCGTGTGATCGCCATGCCAGTGCGTGTTCCACAGCTGCGAGATGTTCCACCCACGCCGTTGCGCCTCGGCAAGCGCCGGCGCTGCATCGCCGGGGTCGATGACCGCCGTTTCACCGCAGTCCCGGTCACGTATCAGCCAGATGTAATTGTCGCTAAAAGCCGCGACGGGAACGACTTCAAGCATCAACCGAACTCCGTTGCAGGCCCGCAACAGTAACGTTGCATTCGGTTCGAGGCACGCTGGCTCCATTCAATTCATCTATGCGCTTAAACGGTTCGTCGCTATAAAGGCACGGTTCGTCGCAGCCGTGGCCGGCGATTGTGACCGGTGGCTGCACTCAATGCGGACGAACGCAAGGTATCACACAGATGATCCAGAAGCTGCAGGACAGCCGTGCCGTCCTCTTGGGCGCGGTCGCAATTTTTTCCCTTGGCCTGACAACAAGCGGCTATTTGCTCGGCGACGGGTTGCGCCGCGCCAAGATGGCCGAACGGAGCGTAACGGTGCGCGGAGTTTCGGAACGCGACGTGACCGCCGATCTTGCGACATGGACCGTCTCCTTCGCGGAGGAAGGGACGGATCTCGCTCCGGTCCAGGCGTCGGTCGACCAGAAGAGCCGCGCGGTGCGCGAGTTTCTCGTCGGTGCAGGGTTCAAGCCAGATGAGATCAGCGACACCGCAATCAGCGCCACCCAGTCGTACGACAAGGACCGCGAGCAGGAGCGGGTGACGGTCAGCCGATCGATCCAGCTACGATCGCGCGATGTCGTGAAGGTCCGCCGAACTTACGCCGGTCAGTCGGAACTGATCCGCGATGGTGTGCCGCTGAGCAGTTCCGAGGTCGCCTATGTGTTTACCGGACTCAACAGCCTCAAAGCGCCGATGATCGCCGAAGCCAATCAGAACGCTCGCAGGAGCGCCGAGCAGTTCGCGCGCGACAGCGGAGCGGCGGTGGGCCGGATCAAGACCGCGAGCCAGGGTTATTTCTCTGTCGGCGCGCGCGACGGCGACACCTGCGAGGACTGCAACAGCTCTGGCAGCGGATCGCCGTTCCAGAAAGTGCGCGTGGTGACGACGATCGACTATGACCTCGCCTAGGATTCAGACCTAGCGCGACGATCCGGCAGGCGGCGGCGTAAGCATGGAGATGGCTTCGCCCGCCGCCTTGCCGACAGCTCCGCCGGGGCCCGCGGCCGCGGCGCGCTGCCAATAATCGCGCGCGGCTTGGTCGTCGCCGGTGAATTGCGCGACGTGCCCCGCTTCGAACAGGATCGACGCGTCCGTTGGTGCAAGGCTCAGCGCGCGGCTGATCGCGGATTGTGCTTTCGCCTTGTCGCCTTCGCGAATCGCGAGAGCGGCGGAGAAATACCAGAGGAAGGGATCGCCGGCGATTGTCTGCGCGGCTTCGTCGGCCTTCGCGCGGGCGGTCTTAAGGTCGTTCTGCGCCTCGGCGGCGCGGGCGCGGTCGAGGAGGGCTTCGCCGCGCTGTTCGGCCTTGAGCCCGCTGCCGGCGAGCGCACGGTCGAGCGCAAGGGCGGCCTTGCCCGGCTGGCCTGCAGCAATCCAGCTATTGCCGGCGGCGGCAAGCGCTCGCGGCCGACCCGGGCCATCGACACTCGCCTCGGCAACTTTCTCGAACTGCTCGGCAGCAGTTGCATTGTCACCGCTTTTGCTCGCCTCCAGCGCGAGGCAGATATGCGCCTCGGCCGTTGCCGCGGCAGGGCAGTCGGGGGCGGCGGCAGCGACAGCAGCGGCGAGGAAGAGGATCATCGGACAGGCTCCAGCAGGCTCTCCAGAGTCCGCAGGATCGTGTCGATCTCGCGCGGTTCCGACAGCCGGTGACCGCCGCCCTTGACGATCGTCAGCTGGACATCGGCTGAACGCAGCCGATCCATAGTGCGCGTTGCGATGCTGACCGGAACCAGATCGTCGGCGTCGCCGTGGATCAGGCGCACCGGGCAATCGACCGCGATCGGCGAGCCGAGCAGCTGAAGCTGCTGGCCCGACTGCCAGAATGCTTGCGTGAAAAAACGGCCGGGCGAGCCGTCGGGATTGGTTTCGGCAATTCGCCCGTCCCGAGTGAGGCGATCGCGATCGGCCGGCCCGAAACCCCATTCGGTGAAGTCGAGAGCGGTGGCAATTCCTACGATCGCCTTGATACGTCCCGGCCGCCGCGCTGCGATGAGCAGTGCAAGCCAGCCGCCCATCGATGAGCCGACCAGGATCAGCGGGCCAGCGGTCAGCTGATCGACAACGGCCAGGCTCTCGTCCAGCCAGCGGTCGAGCGTTGCATCCTCGAAAGCCCCTTCCGACGATCCGGTGCCGGAATAGTCGAACCGCACGCACGCAAGCCCGCGCTCTGCCGCGAACGCGTCCACCGCCAGCGCTTTCGCGCCTTCCATGTCCGACGCATAGCCGGGCAGGAAGACGATTGCGGGCGCGCCGCCCGGTCGGACCCGGCAGGCAATCCGCTCTCCATTTGCAGACCTGAGAAAGGATATCGTCGGTGGCTCGATCATTTGCTTCCGTGTCGTGCTCTCGCGCTGCATAGAGGTTTCCGGCCGCCGCGGCCTAGTCGAATCCTCGGGAGTGTCGATGTTCTCTTCCCTCTTGATCATGCTCGCGACCGCCGCGGCTCAGACCAGCCTCGCGGCGGGCAATTCCGGCGCCGATGGAGCTATGCACACCCCTGCCGGCCAGCCCTTCTGGCGGGACGAGTTCAGCGGCGCACGCCTCGACACGTCGAAATGGACCTTCGACACGTCCCGCAACAAGGAGGGCTGGTACAACGGCGAGCTCCAATATTATGCGGCCGGCAGCCGCAAAAACCTGCGGCTAAAAAACGGCATCCTCGTTATCGAGGCTCGGCGCGATCCGAAGGCGATCCGTCGCTTCCCGGACTATGGCGGCCAACAATATAGCGCGGCCAAGATCGTCACGCAGGGCAATGCCGCCTGGAAATACGGCTTCTTCGAAATCCGTGCGAAGTTGCCCTGCGCAGTCGGGACCTGGCCGGCAATCTGGATGATGCCGGAAGGGAGCTTCCCCTGGCCAGCAGGCGGGGAAATCGACATCCTCGAACATGTGGGGTCCGACCCCGGCGTGGTGAACGCCAACCTCCACACCGAATTGTTCAACCACACCAAGCAGACAGGCCGTGGGGCCAAGTTGCCGCTGCCGGGCGCGTGCACCGGTTTCCATCGCTACCAGCTCGACTGGCGCCCGGACGCGATCACCATCGGGGTCGACGACCGCGCCTATATGCGGGTGAAGAACGACCAGCCGGGCGGCGCCGGTGCCTGGCCGTTCGACAAGCCCTTCTACATGATCCTCAACCTCGCGCTCGGCGGCGACTGGGCCGCGCCGAAGGGTATGGACGACAGCGTCTTTCCGCAGCGGTTCGAGGTAGATTACGTGCGGGTCTGGGCGCCCCAGCCCTAGTCGCCGAGGAAGGTCTTCACCGCCGAAGCGAAGGCTTCCGGCTGGTCGAGCATCACGAAGTGGGCGCTTTTCTCGATCGGTACCAGTTTCGCGCCCGGCACCTTGGCATAGGCATCCGCATAGAGGTTGCGGGTCGTCTCCGAGCGTTCGGCGCTCGGCACCGCATAGACGATCGTCACCGGCCGTCCTGCAAGCGACGGCACGTCGGCGCGGAAATCGGTCGAGAGATCCTCATAAAGCGCCTCGCCCGCGACCGCCTTGTCCGAAGCGCGGAGCCATTCGAGCACCCTGGCATTGCCAGCGTCGGTGAGCGACATGTTGGGGGGAGCCTGCGTCGCGAGCGGACCGTTTGAAACCATTGTGCGCAGCTGCTCGGCGATTGGACGCACCGAATCCACCGTCGCGCCGGGGTTCATGATGACGCCGAAGAAAGGCAGGGAATCCACGATCATGACCTTGCCCACGGCGTCGGGGTGCGCCTTCGTCAACATCATTCCGATCAGCCCGCCCATCGAATGGCCGATGACCGCCGGACGCCGGATCTTCTGCTGGGCAAGATAGCCCGCGAGGTCCGAGACCGCGCCGGACAAGATTTCGCCTTTCGCGTTCGCCCCGGCAGGATCGCCACCAAAGCCGTTCACCTGCACGAGCAGCACCCTGTGCTTTTTTGCAAGCTCGGGCGTAATGCCGGCCCACACCGCGCGCGGCGAAGCGAGACCGGGAATGAGCACCACGGGATCGCCCTTGCCGATGCTGACGACCGAGATGTGCGGCAGGCGCACTTCGGCGGAGGCGGCCGCTGCAGCGGGTGCGGCCTGCGAAGGCGCGGACCAGTTGAGCGTGGAGGCGGCAAGGCCGGCGAGTAGCAATGCACAAAGGCGCATGTTCATTCTCCTTGAGAAGCAGCAGCTGATTTGGACGGGGAGGAGAAAATCTCCTCGATCGGCAGCTCGAACAGCTCCGCGATGCGGAAGGCGAGCGGCAGCGATGGGTCGTATTTCCCGGTCTCGATCGCGTTGACGCTCTGGCGCGATACAGCGAGCCGCTCGGCCAGATCCTGCTGGCTCCAGTCCCGTTCGGCGCGGAGGACCTTCAAGCGGTTGTTCACGAACATTCCCCAGTCGTGCCGAGCGTCAGCCAATTGTAGAGAGCGCCGACCCCGAGACCCATGAACCAGAAAAACGCTGCGCCAAATCCACCATTGCCGGGTGCAACGAGGTCGAAATTCTGGAGGAATTCCCAGATTGTCGTCACCGTCAGGCAGAAACCGGTGGCGATCAGCGCCTGGCGGACCTGAAGCATGCGCAGAAACTCGTCGGGCTCCTCGACCAGCAGCCGCATGACCGCCCAGAATACGCCGATGACCGGCAGCGCGGGAAGGATCGCCAGCGGGTAGGCGATCGGGCCCGACACCAGATTGTGGCGAAAGACGTAAACCGCGCCGAACAGCGTAATCATGTACATCGTCATCAACACCCCAAGCCGCCTCAGATAGCGGCGCATCGCCGGACTTCTGTAACGTGCCATGTCAATCTCCCTTATCAATCGGTAAAGGAAGCTTTACATAGAATGCTGGAGTTGAGTCAAGCGTCATTTACAAAAAGATTGGCAACCTTGATTTTGATTCGACTTCAATTGGGGAGTATCGTGTCCGGTCGCGGAGCGCGGCTTGACAGATTGCCGCAATAAGCGGGAACTTGCGGCCCGGAATCCCGGGGGGGAACCATGCGATCCGCACTCGCCGAACTCACCGCTGCCTTGCTGCTTACGGGAACAGCGTCCGGTGCCCAGCGCGTGGCCGGAGCGCCGGCCGATCAGGTCGTCGCGACAGATCAAGGCACTGCCGAGGTGCCTGCACAGACCGAACCAGTGACGCCGAGGCCGCGTTCGTTACGAGACCAGCTGCTCGACGAATTGCGTGCCGCCATTGCGCGTCCGCGCGAAGCCGTCGCGCCGGCTAGTCCGCCTGCACCGGTTGATCCCGCCGCAACCAGTGCCGGCACGCTGCCGCCCGCGCCAAGTGCGACGACCGCGCCAGCTGCACCTGTAAAGCCCAGAGTTGCTGTCGCCCCCGTCAAGCCAACTCCCCGCGCGGCGAACCCGCTGCCGCCTCCGGTCGATGTCCGGCCGACGGCACCGGCCGCTCCACCG
>JBDSMG010000006.1:0-46160 GCA_039915925.1 Sphingomicrobium sp. | reverse complement strand
CCGCCAGAGCGCCCCGCGAAGAGCGGGAGCCGCGCGCCGCCCGCCCGCCTCGCGAAGAGCGTGCGCCCCGCCCCGCGCGCGCGCCTCGCCAGGACCGCGAAGAGAGTGAGGAACTGGTCAGCTCGGGCTCCCCGGTCGTCGAGGATCTCGCCCCGGAATGGAACGGCCCAATGCCCTCCTTCCTCTCGTTCGGCGCCAGCTAAACCCGTTGCATCTGGAAACTGGTCGCTCGCGTCCCTAGCTCTGCTCCTCGCGACGCCGAGGAGATCACATGACCGAAGACTATACCCCGCCCAAGGTGTGGAAGTGGGAACAGCCGAGCGGCGGCCAGTTCGCCAACATCAACCGCCCCATCGCCGGCCCCACCCACGACAAGGAACTGCCGGTCGGCAGGCACCCGTTCCAGCTTTACTCGCTTGCCACTCCGAACGGGCAGAAGGTGAGCATTATGTTCGAGGAACTGCTCGAACGCGGCCATTCCGATGCCGAATATGACGCCTGGCTGATCCGCATCGGCGAAGGCGACCAATTCTCGTCCGGCTTCGTCGAAGTGAACCCCAATTCGAAGATCCCGGCGCTTGTCGACCGCAGCGGCCCCGAGCCGATCCGCATCTTCGAATCCGGCGCCATTCTCGTCCACCTGGCCGAGAAGTTCGGCGAGTTCCTGCCTTCGTCCGGGGCCGCGCGGGCCGAAACCCTCTCCTGGTTGATGTGGCAAATGGGCAGCGCGCCCTTCCTCGGCGGAGGCTTCGGCCATTTCTTCACCTATGCGCCGGTGAAGATCGAATATGCGATCAATCGCTACGCGATGGAGGCCAAGCGCCAGCTCGACGTCCTCAACCGCCGCCTCGCAGACAATGAATATGTGGCGGGCGGCGACTATTCCATCGCCGACATGGCGATCTGGCCTTGGTACGGCGGCATTGCATTGGGCCGCACTTATGCCGGGGCCGACGAATTCCTGGCCACGCACGAATATGAACATCTCATGCGCTGGGCAAAGCAGATCGACGCCCGCCTGGCGGTCAAGCGCGGCCGCATCGTCAACAAGGCGATGGGCGAGCCGTCCGAGCAACTCCACGAACGCCACGACGCGAGCGACTTCGAGCTGAGGACTCAGGATAAGTTCGAAGCGGCGTAGTAACTTCCTCCCCTCCCTGGCAGGGAGGGGAGTTCAACCGCGCCGATACCGCCCCAGGAACTCGCCCGCAAACGCCGTCAGTCGTTGTTCCGCAATCGCGTCGCGCAGCGCCTGCATCAGCCGCTGATAAAACCACAGATTATGCTGCGTCATCAGCATCGCGCCGAGAATTTCCCCCGACCGCACCAAATGATGCACATAGGCCCGCTCGAACGTCCCACAGGCCGGACAAGAACACTCCGGCTCGATCGGCTCCCGGTCCTCCGCGAACCGCGCGTTCCTTAAATTCAGCGGCCCGTCGGCGGTGAATGCCTGCCCGGTCCGCCCCGAACGTGTCGGAAGCACGCAATCGAACATGTCGATCCCGCGCTGCACCGCGCCGACGATATCGTCCGGTTTTCCGACGCCCATCAAATAGCGCGGCCTGTCCTCCGGCAACTGCTCCGGCGCGAAATCCAGGCAGGCGAACATCGCCTCCTGCCCTTCGCCAACGGCCAGCCCGCCAACCGCATAGCCATCGAAGCCTATGTCGATCAGCCCGTCCGCGGAAGCCTTGCGCAAACCTTCGTCCAGCGCGCCCTGCTGGATCCCGAACAAGGCCGCACGTTCGGAGTGCTCCCCACCGCCGTCGAACGCCTCCCGCGACCGGCGCGCCCAGCGCACGGACCGCTCCATCGCGGCGACCTGATCCTCGCGCGACGACGTCGTTGGCACCAGCTGGTCGAACTGCATCACGATATCCGACCCGAGCAGCCGCTGAATTTCCACCGACCGCTCCGGCGACAGCATATGGCTCGACCCGTCGAGATGGCTCTTGAACGCCACCCCTTCCTCCGTGACCTTGGTCAGCTCCGACAGGCTCATCACCTGATAGCCGCCGCTGTCGGTCAAGATCGGCCGCTCCCAGCCCATGAACTTGTGCAGCCCGCCCAGCCGAGCCACCCGTTCCGCGCTCGGCCGGAGCATCAAATGATAGGTGTTGCCTAGGATGATGTCCGCGCCGGCGGCCCGCACCTCCTCCGGCCGCATCGCTTTCACCGTGGCGGCCGTCCCCACCGGCATGAAGGCCGGCGTCCGGATCTCGCCACGCTCCATTTGGATGACGCCCGTGCGGGCCGCACCATCGGAGGCGGAGATGCAGAAGGAAAATCTGGACATGTTGCCCAGGCCCTACCCGTTCGTGTCGAGCGAAGTCGAGACACGTCCCTCGACTTCGCTCGGGACGAACGGCTTGGGTTCGAACGCAGACTTTCGTACGGGCAGCCAATGATCGAACCGATCGTCTATCCGATCCTGACCGCCGTCGCTTTCGTCACCGGATTCATCGACGCCATCGCCGGCGGCGGCGGGCTGATCATGGTTCCGGCCTTGCTGTTCGCGGGCGTGCCGCCGATCCAGACGCTCGGCACCAACAAGCTGCAATCAATGTGCGGCACCTGCGTAGCCTGCTTGAACTTTGCGCGAGCAGGGCTGATCAACTTCCGCGAGCATCGCTCGACCGTCGCGCTCGTGTTCGTCGGCGCGTCCGCCGGAGTACTGCTAGTGCAGGCGATCGGCGGTGCGAGCATGGGGCTCATCATCCCGATCCTGCTGATGGCGGTCTCGCTCTACGTGCTGCTCAGCCCGCGCATGACCGACGAGGACGCCCACCAGCGCGTCGGCCATACAGGTTATCTGCCGATCGCGGCCGGAATCGGCTTCTACGACGGCTTCTTCGGTCCCGGCACCGGCAGCTTCTTCAGCTCCAGCCTGGTCGGCCTGCGCGGCTTCGGCCTCACCCGCGCCACTGCGCTGGCCAAGCTGCTCAACCTCACCAGCAATGTCGCAAGCGTCATCTTCTTCGCCCTTGGCGGCAAGATCTTCTGGCTGCTCGGTCTGTGCCTCGCGATTGGCGCAATGGCCGGCGGCTGGCTCGGCTCGCACAGCGCGATGCGCTTCGGCGCCAAGCTGATCCGCCCGATGCTCGTCATCCTCTCCTTGGGCCTGACGGCCAAGCTGCTATGGAGCTACTTCACCGCCTGAAGGGGAGAGCAAGCGGGATGAACGAGAATCGCCTGGACCGCCTCGCGCGGAATGGTCTTGTTGTTGCCGTCGCCGGTTTCGCGGTCGCCGCCTGCACCCACGTCATCACCAGCCCGCCGCCGCCCGCGACAGTAGACTGGCGGACCTACGGCGGCGATTCCGACGGCAATCATTATTCGCCACTCGCGCAGATCGACCGAAGCAACGTTGGCCAGCTGCGCGAGGCATGGCGGTTCGAGACCGGTCCAGGTGGCGTGCAGACCTCCCCGCTGATGGTCGACAGCCTACTCTACACCATCACGCCCCAGCAGGATGTGGTCGCGCTCGATGCCGCTACGGGCAAGCCGGTGTGGACCTGGCACGCTACCGAACCCGCGGAGCAGCCGGTGCGCGGCCTCTCTTATTGGGAGAGGAACGGCCAGCGCCGCCTGTTCACCAGCAACGGCTCCTATCTGGTCGCGCTCGATCCCGCGACCGGACAGCCGATTCCGAGTTTCGGCAGTGATGGGCGCATCGACATGCGCGAAGGCCTCGGTCGCGATCCGGCGGAGATCCCGGCCTTCCTGACTACTCCAGGCACCATCTTCGAAGACCTGATCATCACCGGCTTCCGCACCTCGGAATCGCATCCCGCCGCTCCCGGAGCGATCCGCGCCTACGACGTCCGCACCGGCCAGATCCGCTGGACGTTCAACCTGATCCCGCATCCGGGCGAACCCGGCCACGAGACTTGGCCGGCGGACGCGTGGAAGACGGCTGGCGGCGCCAACAACTGGCCCGGAATGACCGTCAGCCGGTCGAAAGGCATGATCTTCGTCCCCAGCGGATCGCCGGTCGACGATTTCTTCGGCGGCGACCGGCCAGGCGACAACCTTTATTCCGACTCTCTCGTTGCGCTCGACGCACGCACGGGGCGCAAGCTGTGGCACTTCCAGGGGGTCCACCACGACATCTGGGACCGCGACTTCCCGTCACCACCCGTGCTCCTCACCGTCCTTCGCGAAGGCCGCAGGGTCGATGCGGTCGCACAGACCTCGAAGCAGGGCCTCGTTTTCCTGTTCGAGCAAGAGACCGGCAGGCCGCTGTTTCCAATCCAGGAGCGGGCGGTTGTTCAGTCCGACGTTCCCGGCGAACAGACTTCGCCAACCCAACCTCATCCGCTCAAGCCCGCACCCTTCGCCCGCCAGTGGCTAACCGAAAGCATGCTCACCAACCGCACGCCGGAAGCCCATGCCGAGGCGCTCAAACAGTTTCGCAACATGCGCAGCGGAGGCCCATTCCTGCCATTCACTGTCGGCAAGGACACGATCGTCATGCCCGGTTTCGACGGTGGGGCGGAGTGGGGCGGATCAGCGGTCGATCCGTCAGGAACGCTCTACGTCAACAGCAACGATATCGCCTGGCTCGGGTCACTGACGGCGAACGATGAAACGCTGAGTGCGGGCGAGCGCGTCTATCAGGATCAATGCTCGGCCTGTCACGGCGACAAGTTGCAGGGTTCGCCGCCGCAGTTCCCCAGCCTCGTCGATGTGGGGAAGCGGCTCAAGCATTCGGAGATAGCACAGGTCGTGCATTCGGGCCGCGGGCGCATGCCCGGCTTTCCCCAGCTGCGAGGCCCCTCACTCGAAGGCTTGCTCGATTTCGTGACAGGCACCCGTAGCGACAAGCGGGAGCTGGTCTCCTACGGCGGCCCCCGGGCGCGCTACCGCTTCACCGGCTATCGCAAGTGGCTCGATGCCGACGGCTATCCCGCGGTTGCTCCGCCTTGGGGCACGCTCAGCGCGATCGACCTCAACACCGGCGAGTATCGCTGGCGCATCCCGTTCGGCGAATATCCCGAACTCGCCGCCAAAGGCATAGTCACGGGCAGCGAAAATTACGGCGGCCCGGTGGTGACCGGCAGCGGTCTGCTCTTCATCGGATCGACCATCTACGACCGCAAGTTCCGCGCCTTCGACACCCCCACCGGCGCTT
The DNA here is from genome assembly GCA_039915925.1 of Sphingomicrobium sp. Lineage (GTDB taxonomy): Bacteria > Pseudomonadota > Alphaproteobacteria > Sphingomonadales > Sphingomonadaceae > Sphingomicrobium. The sequence continues at coordinate 41,023 of JBDSMG010000006.1, read as the reverse complement.
TGCTGTGGCAGTATCAGCTCCCCTACGCCGGCACCGCGACGCCGATCACCTACATGGTCGGCGGCAAGCAATATGTCGTCATCGCCACCAGCAACTCACGGAATAAGAAGGCGCAGCAAGGTTCGGCCTACGTCGCATTCGCGCTACCGTAAGGAAGCAACAGGCTGGAATCGCCGTAGCTGTAGAAACGGTAGCCGTGCGCGATCGCATGCGCATAGGCCGCCTTCATGACGTCGAGCCCCATCAGCGCGCTGACGAGCATGAACAGGGTCGATCGCGGTAGGTGGAAGTTGGTGATCAGGCCGTCGACCGCCTTGAAGCGATAGCCGGGCGTGATGAAGATCGCGGTGTCGCCTTCGAAGGCGCCGATCACCCCGTCCTCGCGTGCCGCGCTCTCGAGCAGACGCAGGCTGGTGGTTCCGACCGCGATCACTCGCCCGCCAGATTGCCGGACTGCGTTCAGCCGCTCGGCGGTGTCTGCATCAATGCGGCCCCACTCCGCGTGCATCCGGTGCTCGCTCGTCTCATCCGCCTTGACCGGCAGGAACGTCCCCGCGCCGACATGCAGGGTCAGCGTCTCGCGCTCCACTCCAACGCCGTCGAGCGCCTTCAGCAATGCGGGCGTAAAGTGCAGCGCCGCGGTCGGTGCCGCCACCGCACCTTCCTCCCGCGCGAACATCGTCTGGTAATCGGCGCGGTCCTGCTCGTCCGTCGGCCGCTTGGAAGCGATATAGGGCGGCAACGGCATGCGCCCCGCGCGCTCGAGCAACAGCTCGACGGGCTCCTCGCCATGGAAATGAAGCAGGAAGGCCCCCTGCTCGTCGCGCTCGAGGGCCGACGCGGTCACGCCCTCACCGAAGTCGACAACATCGCCGATGCGAAGCCGTTTCGCATTGCGCACGAACGCCTGCCATTCGCGCGGTCCCTCGCGCTTGTGCAGCGTCGCCCCGATTCTCGCGTCGCCCCAAGGGGTGCTTTGCACCCCGTCTCCAGACCGAAGACGCCGGCCCTCGAGCTGCGCAGGGATCACCTTCGTATCGTTGAAGACCAGCACGTCGCCCGCCCGCAGCAGGCCAGGCAAGTCGCGCACATATTTGTCGGCAAGCTTTTCGCCCTCGACCAGCAGCAGCCGAGCGCTGTCCCGAGGCCGCGCGGGCCGCAGGGCTATCCGGTCTTGAGGTAAGTCGAAGTCGAAAAGGTCGACGCGCATCAGCCGCCGTTCGGCACAGCGTCCGTCGTCTTCGGCACCGCGGCCATGTCGCCCAGAGTCGCCGCGACGATCGCGGTCGGCTTCTCCGGCGGTTCTCCGACGGCGATGGAATCGACCGCGTCCATGCCCGCGATCACCCGGCCGAACACCGTATATTTGCCCCACAGCGCGACATTGGGTGAGAACATGACGAAGAACTGGCTGTTGGCGCTGTCCTCCGACTCCGAACGTGCCATGGCGACAGTCCCGCGCATGTAGGGGATGGTCGTAAACTCGGCCTTGAGGTCCGGCAGCGGCGAGCCGCCCGTGCCGTCACCCTTCGGATCGCCGCCCTGCGCCATGAATCCGGGGATCACGCGATGGAACTTGAGGCCGTTGTAGAAGCCCTGCCGCACCAGCGCCTGAACGCGCGCGACATGGTTGGGGGCTGCATCGGGACGAAGCTGGATCACCACCGACTTGCCGTTCGACAAGGCCAGGGTCAGCCGGTTGGCAGGATTCGCCGCCACTTCGGCCGGAGTGACGACGGTCGGCCCAGCCGCGGCGGGCGCCGGCTTGTCCTTGGCAACGGCAGTCGCCGCCGCAAGCATCATCAAAGGCATCAGAACCAAGGCTTTAAGAGACATTCCCACTCCCCGAAGTCATTTGCACCGGTCTAGCGTCCGGCGAGATGCCGCGCCACATCCTCGACGACCGCCGGCGGCACGAACTTGTCGATCCTGCCCCCATAGCGCGCGATTTCTTTCACCAGCCTTGACGCGATCGGTTGCAGCGAGACGTCCGCCATCAGGAAGACGGTCTCGATCCGGTCGTTCAGCTGCTGGTTCATTCCCGCCATCTGATACTCATATTCGAAGTCGGCGACCGCCCGTAGACCGCGCAAAATCAGGCTCGCCCCCTGCGCCTCGGCAAAGTCCATCAGCAGCGAGTCGAACTCCACCACCTGGATATCGCCGCCGATCCCGGCCACTTCCCGGCGAACCATCGCCAGCCGCTCTGCAAGCGAGAACATCGGTTCCTTGGACGGATTGGTGGTGACCCCGATCACCAGCCGGTCGACCAGGTGCGCACCGCGCCGGACGATATCGAGATGCCCGAGCGTGACGGGATCGAAGGTGCCCGGATAGACGCCGATCCGATGGGTCATGATCAGCGATCCCTCTCGATTGAAAAGCGGGCGATGGCACGCAGCATGTCGGCCTCACTGCCATGCTCGGAAAGATGTTCGCACGCCTGATCGACGAGAATGCGCGCCTGCTGCCGGGCCCGCTCCTCGCCGAGCAGCGAAACGAAGGTGGCCTTGCCCTGGTCGCGGTCCTTGCGCGTCCGCTTGCCCGCGGCTTCCGCATCGCCGCCATGATCGATCAGGTCGTCCGCGATCTGGAAGGCGAGCCCGATGTTCCGCGCGTACCCGCGATAGGGCCGCCGAGCCTCGGCCGGCATCCGCTTCATGATGCACGCGGCCTCGACCGAATATTCGATCAGCGCGCCCGTCTTGAGCTGCTGGAGCCGGGTGATCTCGGCCAAGTCGAGTTCACGTCCCTCGGCGGCGAGATCGAACATCTGCCCGCCCGCCATGCCCGCGGTGCCAGCTGCTCGCGCCAGTTCAAGCACCAGCTCCGTCCGGACGAACGGATCCTCATGCGTTTCGGGGTCGGCCAATATCTCGAACGCCAGCGCCTGGAACGCGTCGCCCGCAAGCACCGCCTCAGCCTCGCCGAACGCCTTGTGCACGGTCGGCTTGCCGCGGCGTAGATCGTCATCGTCCATGCACGGCAGATCGTCGTGGATCAGCGAATAGACGTGCACCGCCTCGATCGCTCCGCCGACCCGGATCGCACAGCGCCGGTCGATCGCGAACATCTGGCACGCCGCGCTGGTCAGCAGCGGCCGAAGCCTTTTGCCTCCCCCGATCGCCGCATGGCGCATTGCTTCCAGCAAGCGCTCTCGCGCGTCCTTCGCCGGCGGGAGCAGCCGCGCGAACAGATTGTCGATCTCGGCGCGGACCCGCGTCGACTCAAGCTCGAGTTCGGCCTCGAGCCGGTCGATGGTCTCAAGCGGCATCGAAGGGCTTCACGCCCTTGGGGGCGCCGTCCGCACCGAAGGCGATCTGCTCGATCCGCGCCTGCGCGTCCTTGAGCCGCGCTTCACAGTGGCGTTTGAGCCGGTCGCCCTCCTGGTAAAGCTCGATCGACTTGTCGAGCGGCGCTTCACCCTTCTCGAGCGTGCGGACGATCTCCTCCAGCCGCGCAAGCGCTGCCTCGAAGCTCAGTTCGGCGGTGGGTTCGCTTGCGTCCATGCGGACAGCTTTGCGGCTGCCGGCTCAGCGAATCAAGATGCGGGCGTGTTCTTGAACGGGTCGCGGATGCCGGGAACGATCTCGTCGTTCGGGGCATCTTCGCCAGCGCCGGCAAGCGCAGCCTCCGCGTCGCGCGCATGCTGGTCGCGCTCGGCGCGCAGCTGCGTGATCAACGCTTCGCGGTCGCCTTCGAGACGCGTGTCGGTCGGAGCCGCGAGACCCGCCGCCTTGGCCGCCTTCGCAACCGCTGCGTCCAGCTCGCGCTGCGTCGTAAGGCCGAGCGTGACCGGATCCTTCGGCTGGATGTTGGCCATGTTCCAGTGAGTCCGATCGCGGATCGCGGCGATGGTCGTGCGCGTGGTCCCGATCAGCTTGCCGATCTGCCCGTCGCTGACTTCGGGATGGTTGCGGATGATCCAGTTGATTCCGTCGGGCTTGTCCTGGCGCTTGCTGACCGGCGTGTAGCGCGGTCCCTTGGTGCGGCGCACCGGGTCCGGCTCCTTGTGCATCTTGAGCCGGTGATCGGGGTCGGCCTGGCCCTTTTCGATTTCCTCATGAGTCAGCTCGCCGGCGCGGATCGGGTCGCGCCCGGTCAGCTTGGTCGCGGCCGTATCGTCGGCAATCGCCTGTACTTCGAGAATATGAAGGCCGCAGAACTCGGCGATCTGTTCGAACGTAAGCGCGCTATTATCAACCAGCCAGGCGGCGGTGGCATGGGGCATCAGGGGCTGGGCCACGGATCTTCCTTCCGAAAATCAAACAAATAGGGCCGCCCCTCGCGGAGCGGCCGTCATGGTCAATTCGCTTAGTCCCAAGCCCTGCCAAGGGCAAGGACGTTCAGGCGGTAATCGGGACGTGGCTGGGGAGAGCTGAAACCCGCTCGATCCAGCGTTGCACTGCGGGGAAGCGGCCCAGGTCGAACGCGCCGCCCTCCTCCGCCACATGGGTGTAGGCGTAGAGCGCGATGTCGGCGAGCGTGAAGCGCCCGCCCGCGAACCAGTCATGGCCCGCCAGATGCTTGTCCATCACGCCGAGCGCTTCCTCGCCGGCCTTCTTCTTGGCCGGAATGAGCGCCTTTTGCGCCTCGCTCAGATTGTCCTCGCCGACGAACGCCAGCCAGAAGCGCAAGGTCGCGACGTTCGGCTCATGGCTGTACTGCTCGAAGAACATCCAGCGCAGCATGTCGGCGCGGTCGAACCGGTCGCTTGGGACCAGGTCCGACCCGTCCGCCAGATAGAAGGTCGCGGCGTTGCTTTCCGGCAGGAAGCGGTCGCCAATCTGCAGCACCGGTATGCGCCCGTTCGCGTTAACCTCGGCAAGAAACTCCGGCGTCCGCGTCTCGCTCTTCAATATGTCATATTCGCGCCGCCCGATCGGCAATCCGAGATGCGCGGCGGTGAGCCGGATCTTGTAACAGTTTCCTGATGGCGAATATTCGTGAAGGACAAGTTTCTCGGTCATCGTTGCGGCTCCCTTGCTCGGGCCGACAATTGCCGTGCCGAGTGGAACTCAGCCAATCGAAACATCATGGCCGCCCATAAGCACGCGTTATAAACTCGCTCACGATAAGAAGTGAGCGCAGACAAGCGTGGCCGAATGTCTACCTTGGGTCGGAAGCTTACATTGACCACTTGGCGGTTGGAAGGCAGGTGCTCGGGAGGATCGGAGCTCGAATGCCTACTCCAGAACTGGAAACTGAGCGCCTTCTGTTGCGCGGGATCGAAGAGCGAGACCTTGATGGTTGGGCAACTCTCCTTGGCGATGAAGAAAGCGCAAGGTTCATAGGCGGGGCGGTTGGCCGGCCAGTCGCCTGGAGAGCGATGGCCGCCATGGCCGGTTCTTGGGAGCTGAAGGGCTTTGGCATGTTCTCGGTAATCGAGAAGTCCACTGGCAGGTGGATAGGTCGCTTGGGTCCTTGGCAACCCGAAGGCTGGCCAGGAACTGAGGTCGGTTGGGGCCTGATCAAAGATGCTTGGGGTCAAGGATACGCCGCGGAAGGGGCTGTCGCTGCAATAGATTGGTCGTTCGCCAACTTAGGCTGGTCCGAAGTCATCCACACGATCGATCCCCAGAACGCTCCGTCAATTGCACTGGCCGAGCGGCTCGGCTCAACTGACATGGGTCCATGCAAACTCCCGCCACCGTTCGAAGGCGCGAATGTTCGAGCGTGGGGCCAAACCCGTGAGCAGTGGATGGCGCGCGAGACCCCCTAGCGGAAAGCCCGCTTCCGGTCGAAAGCGGACTCTCGTCGAATGTCTCCTTTGGGTGGAAAGCGGACATTCGTTCCAGCCACGCTGGCCATCACGCAAGCAAACTCGCCTTGGGCCGAATTGGCGGGAATGCTCGGCGAATTCCGGTACCGGCAAGGTGCTATATGCGCTCGCGCCGACGGCCCCGCCTGTTCCGCCAACCGCCGCCTCCTCCTCGGAACAGGCTCAGCACGAGAAGCAGCAACATCGCACCGATGGTGGCATTGATGATGGCATTGACGATGCCGCTGCCCAGATGAACGCCCAGTTGGGGCAGCAACCAACTACCGATTAAGGCGCCGACTACACCGACGACGACATCGCCGATAATTCCAAACCCGGTCCCTCGGACGATTTGCCCGGCCAACCAGCCAGCGACGAGGCCTACCAGTAATATGACCAGTAGGTTTTCATTTGACATGTGCATTGTCTCACCTCGGCTTTGTGGAAACGGATCGACGTGGGCTTATCAGCTTCGTCGGCAACGTTTCCGTACTTCGGACAGTTCCTCGAGGGGCTCGGCACGCCGAAATCAAGCCGCGCTTCGAAGAGCAAGGCCGCCCTGCCTGCTTATAAACGGACGAGTGGCGAATGTCTGCAATGGGTCGAAAGCAGACGCAGCAGCTAGCGGGCGAACCTTCCCCATGCCTTTGAATGCTCAAATGGTGCGAGCCTTTGGGTCCCGGCTGGGCTCTGGCATTACTGGAGCAAACTCGATCGCAGCGTTGAGGCTCTATGACTTCGAGAGCATGGCGAAGCTTGCGGACCAAAATGGCCGGCCGGACTGGGCAGGGACGCTGCGCACGGGTAGCATGGCGCGTGTCTAACTATCGTGAGAGAGGGGTTTTCATGCATGGCATCGGAGAGAGGATTGCCTGCCTGGCGATTGGAGTAGTCCTGCTGGCTTCGTGCGCCACCCAGGCGCCAGGTAACAGCGCGGCGCCTGCCGCAAGCCTCGCGGGGCTGCGCCTGGAAGTGCCCTGTGCGAATCCGAAGTTCAACCAGGACACTGAATGCCACTGGGACCAGAGCCTGCTGCAGACCGCCGATCCTCACTGGAAACTCAGGCGCGAGATCGTGCGGACTTTTGGTGGCAAGCCCGGGACGACCTACCAGGTAACCCTGCATGCGCGCGGCGTGGTCGAGCCCAAGAATTTCACGGGGGGCACGGTTCAGTTCGAGCACTTCCAGACCGACGGCACGCCGGTCAAGAACGACTACAACTTCTACAGCTTGCACGTCTCGGACCCCGAGGCGACGTACACCTTCAATCGCAACGAGGAGAAGGTGGGTCACTACACGTTTCCCATCGACTATCGCGTGACGATTCCGATTCGCGGCGGCGCGACGGTGACGATGGGCGCGTACGACTCCAATGACGTGGCGATCGCCAACCACAAACATTTCGTGGTGGCCGGCGTGCAGCCGGCACCTGCGCCTTTCGACGGGCAGTTCTTCCAGCTCGACGTGGAGTCGGTGAAGGCCGCCCGCTAGAGCGGAGCAGTTCAGTAGTGCGGAGGCATCTGTGGCGCTCGCCTGCGGCGGGTAGCGGACAGCGGCGGTCTATTGGGCTGCACGCGAATACGTCGTGAATGTCTGGATTGGGTGGAAAGCGGACATTCAGCGTTGCTCCACCTGGCTATCGCCGTACTGAGCCACGTAGCCGGAGAGACCGGGCGCATTTACCGACCAATGCCGATATTGAACGGCGTTTTTCTCAGCGATTGAACATAGCTGCTTTACGCGTTTGGCAGCTTGCAGTCTGAAGTTCGCGGGGTCTTCGACAATTATCGTGGCCCAACCAATTTCGTCCATGGGTTCGACGCTGGTCTGCCAACCGTTCTCGTTGAAGGATTTGGCTAGCGCTCGTACCCGGCTCTCGTTTCCATAGAGCTGATGCTCGATCTGAGCCTTCTTGTCCCTGAGCACCCCGTTAGCGGGCAGTGCAGTGGTTTTCTCTAGGATTGGACCGCTCATCTTGGCGAAACAGTCCTCGGCCGATTGATTTGAACTCGCGTCCAGAAAGCGGACATAGAGCGCCACGCTCATGAGAACGGCGACCAGAGCGGCAATGCCACAACCTTTTATGAGACCCCCCGCCATCGGAGCAGACTGACGGTTCCGGCGAATGTCTGCAATGGGTCGAAAGCAGACGCTCAATCACTGCGATCGTTTCGCCGTTGTCGCAGGACAAGAAGTACAATCTTGATCGGTATGAAGATCACAGCCGCAAGGATCAGAAGCGTTAACGCTCCCGCGACAAGCACGAACCAAGGGTCCTCATTCCCCATTCAAGGACGCTAGCAGCCCCGCCGATGTCCGCAATGGGTCGAAAGCAGACCTAAGCAAACTTAGTCGAGCATGCCAGCAAGTCGAAGCTGCTCGATGCCATTGAAGTCTGCTGGCTTTGGATGAGGCGACCACCAGCGAGCGCCTCCGCCGAGCCATTGCTGGCGTAATTCCAGATGAGTTCGTCCAGCATCGTCGTAGCCAAACTGCGTGCCGCAGGAGGGGCATATCTCCTGATACCAGTCGTCCTGCCCATCAGCGTAGGGCGGAGCCGAGGCATCGTGAAAGCCGCAAACCGGACAGAGAAAGCCTTGAACCATCAGGACAGGCTCGCATGACCTCCCAATGTCTGCAATGGGTCGAAAGCAGACGCAGCAGCTAGCGGGCGAACCTTCCCCATGCCTTCGAATGCTCAAATGGCGCGAGCCTTTGGTTGACCGCATCGGCCGCAGCTTGCTCGTGCAGTTCAGCCAGTGCGACATGGAGGGCAGCAGGGCCAATGCCGCTCGACTCTGCCGCGAGTCTTTCGGAGACGGCCCGTTCCGAGTGATACTGGATTGCCATTTGCGCTCTTTCCCGAACCATGGTCGCTGTTTCGACCAACCCAGAGGTATGCTCCACACTCCCTAATTATTTCGCCGAGCCCAGCGGGTGAATGTCGCGAAAGAGTGGAAAGCGGGTATTGGACGTTTTATAGCAAAAGGGTGGTTTATCCTGCGACGAAGAACCGTCTTGGCGGGCGCCTTGCAGTTGCTCAGCTTGTTGGAACAGTTTTTGGCGTTCTTATCATTGCGCTTGCTGGGCCAGAGCCAATTTCGGTGAGTTGGTGGGAAGGCTTGTCCCTGCTCCTCATCGGCGCGCTCAGCTTTGGCATCCCGGCCTACGCACTGGCAGTGTTGGTGTTGCACATTTTCACGCGCAGCATTCTACACCGCCCATTTGTCTGGTGCATCGCTGTGCCCGGTGCCTTGTTTGCGCTGTCGCTTCTCGCCCCAGCGCCACCGAATTCCGTTCATTGGCTGTCCGCGATGGCATTCTGCGCCGTCTTGGCCGGGGTGGTTTTTCTCGTCTGGCAGCTGCGCAGGCCGATGACCCTTTCCGAGTGATTGTCCGCAATGGGTCGAAAGCAGACATTCACACACACTAAGGCGTGGCGTGTTGGAAACTCCTTCATCTCGTCCACCGCCACCAAATTAAGACCGAATCTCCAGCACCACTTTCCCCACATGCTCGCCGCTCTCCAGCCGCCGATGCGCGTCCGCGACCTGTTCCAGCGGGAACACCGCATCCACCACCGGCCGCAACCGACCGCCCTCGGCGAACGGCCAGACCGTGCGCACGATCTCGTCGGCGACCATCGTCTTGAACTCGATGCTCCGCCCGCGCAGGGTCGAGCCCGTGAGCGTCAGCCGCCGCCGCATGATGTCGGTGATATTCACTTCCGCCGTCGCCCCGCGCTGGAAGGCGATCGACACGTGCCGCCCGTCGTCCGCAAGCGCCGCCAGGTTGCGCGGCAGATAATCGCCGCCGACCATGTCGAGCACGACGGCGGCACCGACGCCGCCAGTCTGCGCCTTGACCTCCGCGACGAAATCCTGCGTCCGGTAGTTGATTGCGGCCGCGGCCCCCAGCTCGACCGCGCGAGCGCATTTGTCGTCGGACCCGCAAGTCACGATCACCTTGAGCCCGAACAGATTGCCGAGCTTGATCGCCATCGTCCCGATCCCGCTGGTGCCGCCATGAACGAGCACCGCCTCGCCTTCCGAAGCGAAGCCGCGCTCGAACAGATTGACCCACACTGTGAACAAAGTCTCGGGCATGGCCGCCGCCTCGGTCATGCGCAGCACTTCGGGTACCGGCAGACAGGTCCCCGCGGGCGCAAGGCAATATTCGGCGTAGCCGCCGCCCGCGACCAGCGCACAGACCCTGTGCCCCAGCAGGTCGAAGGCCCCGTCGCCACACGCGACCACTACACCCGCCACTTCGAGCCCCAACGTCTCCGGAGCACCCGGCGGCGGCGGATATTTCCCCATCCGCTGCAGCAGGTCCGGCCGGTTAACCCCCGCCGCCGCCACCTTGATCAGAACCTCGCCCGGACCCGGCTCCGGCACCGCAAGATCGACCATGCGCAACGCTTCGGGCCCGCCGGGCTCGGGCGCCTGCACAGCGCGCATGCTGCTTGGAATTGGGCTGATCACGCGGCGTTTATTGACAGCGGCGGCGCATGGGTCAACGAATTGCGCATGGACATCGACGATCTTTTTCCATCGAAGCCCGGCGATCCGCTGACCGAAGTCACCAGGCAGGATCTCGGCCCCCTCTCCATCGACGAGCTCAACGCGCGCATCGAAACCCTCAAGGGCGAGATCGCCCGCGTCGAAGCGCACATGGACGCCGCGAGCAAGCACATTTCGGCGGCGGAGGAATTGTTCAAGAAATAGGCTTTCGCGTCGCCGGTGCGCGATTGACCCTCTAGCGTCCGCGCTGAAACCTCAGCTTGGGCACCTTGCGGCCCTTCTTCAGCGCCTGCCCGCGCCCGGATAGCGACGGGTTCGACATGAAATAATCGTGGAGGTTGAACTCGGTCCCCGGCTTCGGTTGAAGGCGCGAATAGGTCCCGTCAGCATTCAGGCGCCAGCTCTGTTCATTGTCGATGAGGTTGGCCACCATCACCTGGTCGAGCAACTGCGCGTGCACCGTCGGATTCTCGATCTGCAGCATATATTCGATGCGCCGGTCGAAGTTGCGCGGCATCCAGTCGGCCGAGCTGATATAGACTTTCGCGTCGGGGTGCGGGAGCTCGTGACCGTTTGCGAAGCACCACATGCGGGCATGTTCAAGGAAGCGGCCGACGATCGACTTGACGTAGATATTCTCGCTCATCCCCGGAACGCCCGGACGAAGGCAGCAGATGCCGCGGATCACCAGGTCCACCTTCACCCCCGCGGCGCTCGCCTGGTAGAGCTTCTCGATGATTTTCGGGTCGACGAGCGAATTGAGCTTGGCCCAGATGCCGGACGGCTTGCCCGCCTTTGCGCTGGCGATCTCGGCATCGATCAGCCTGGCAATTTCAGAGCGCATATTCTGCGGCGAGGTGACGAGGCGGCTGAGGTTGCGGGGTTCCAGATAGCCGGTGATGTAGTTGAAAAGCTTGGCCGCATCCCGACCGCTCTTGGTGTCGGCCGTGAAATAGCTGAGGTCGGTGTAGATGCGCGCGGTGACCGGGTGATAATTGCCCGTCCCGAAATGGCAGTAGGTGCGAAATCCCTTCTCCTCGCGCCGGATCACCATCGACACCTTGGCGTGGGTCTTCCACTCGATGAAGCCGTAGACGACCTGAACGCCGGCGCGCTCCAAGGCTTTGGCCCACATCAGATTCTGCTCTTCTTCGAAGCGCGCCTTCAACTCGATCACCGCCGTTACCGACTTGCCGGATTCGGCGGCGTCGATCAGTGCGCGAATGATCGCCGACTGCTTGCCCGCGCGATAGAGCGTCTGCTTGATCGCGACCACGTCCGGGTCAACCGCCGCCTGTTGAATGAAATCAACCACGGATTCGAAGCTTTCGTAGGGGTGATGGACCAGGAAGTCCTTCTCCTTGATTGCTGCAAAGCAATCGCCGCCATGTTCGCGGATGCGCTCGGGAAAGCGCGGATGGAAGGCGGGGAACTTCAGCTCCGGCCGGTCTTCCTCGACCAGTTGCGACAAATCGGTCATGCCGAGAAAGCCGCGGGTTTCGGAGACGATGGCCGTGGCGGCGTTCAGGCCCTCCTTGACCACATTGACCAGGCTGTCCGGCGTTCCAGGCTCCAGCTCCAGGCGGACGACGCGGCCGCGCCGGCGGCGCTTGATTGCACTGCCGAGGTGAAGCGCGAGATCCTCGGCTTCCTCCTCGATCTCGATGTCGCTGTCGCGGATCACCCGGAAGGCGCCGCCGCGCAGCACTTCGTAGCGCGGGAACAGATAGTCGGTCTTGCGGCGAATGAGGTCGCCGAGCGCAATATACCGCCCGGTCGGGCCCGGAATTCGGACGAAGCGGGGAACGCTGGCCGGCGCCATGATCAGCTCACGAACGATGTTGCGGCCTTTCTTCAGCTCGAAAATGAGCGAAGAGCCCTTGTTCGGGATGAAGGGAAAAGGGTGAGCGGGATCGATCGCCTGCGGGGTCAGGATCGGGAAAATCTGCTGGCGGAAATGCTGGTCGAGCCAGGTCTCGGCATCCTCGTCCAGCACGTCGTCGCTCACGACATGCATCCCCGAAGTCTCAAGTTCCGCCCGAAGCTCGCCCCACACGTCATGCTGGCTCGTTACGAGCCGGTCCGCCTCGACGATGATGGCGGCGAGCTGCTGCGAGGGAGTGAGTCCGTCCATCGAGACCTCTTCGACCCCCAGCGACTGATGCGCCTTCAGGCCGGCCACGCGGACCATGAAGAATTCGTCGAGGTTGCTTGCCGAAATCGACAGGAAGCGCAGCCGCTCGAGCAGCGGGTGCCGCGGGTTGCACGCTTCCTCCAGCACCCGGCGGTTGAAGGCGAGCCAGCTCAGTTCCCGGTTGAAATAGCGGCGTTCCGGTTGCGCGGTAGCCAGCACCGTCGCGTCGTCCGGCGACGGTTGCGCAGTGATGGCGTCCATCAATTTGCCTTTGCGGCGGGATTTGTGCGCTTTACGATCCAGAGCATGTCGCCAAGTTGAAACAGAGCCGTGTTACATTCGTGTGACGAAGAATGATATTGCGGCCGAACCGCACTGAAAGGGGCATCTGACCATGGCGAAGGACAAGAAGAGCAAGGGCAAGGAAAAGCCGCAAAAGAGCGACAAGAAGGAGAAGAAGCTCAAGAAGGCCAAGACAGCTGCTCCTGCCAAGACTCCGGGCGGGAAGAGTGCCGCGAGCAAGGCGGCGAACAGCGTCAAGGCCCTGAGCAAGAACCCTTTGGTCGCCGACGTGGTCGCTGCGGCGCTGGTCTCCATGGCTGCTGCGCTCAGGGACACCAACAAGGCCCGCCAGCTTGCCGACGGCGCCGGGGACCAGTTGAAGGCGCTTTCGGGTGACGCCGTCAAGGACGGACAGATCATGTGGGATCTCGCCCGCGACATCGGCCGCAAAACCCTGGAGGCGATCGTCGCCGAGCAGAAGCGGGGCGGCAAGCGCTGACCTTCCCGCCTGGCCGCCGACGCAACCTTCGACCGTCCCGCGGAATTGAAGCGCCATGATCCCACTTGAACAAATGCCGCACGAACTCGACCGTTCGTCCTTTACCTGCCAGGCGATCGTCGAGGCGCCGGCGGGATCGCGCGTGAAGGTCTATTACGATCCGGACAGCCACCGCTTCCGGATCGGCAAGTTCCTTCCGCTCGGAATGGTTTTCCCGTTCGACTTCGCATTCATCCCGTCGACGCTCGGCGGTGACGGCGACCCGGTCGACATCCTCATTCTGCCCGAAGCGCCGTTGCCGGTCGGGTGCATCGTCAAGGTCCGCATATTGGGCGTGATGGAATCGGAGCAGCGCAAGCTCAACAAGCGGGCCAAGCGAAACGACCGGATCATCGCCCGCCTGACCGAGAGCAAGCTGTTCAGCCAGGTCGACCACCTCGATCAGCTCGGCCCGGTCTTCGTCACCGAAATCACCACCTTCTTCGAGACCTACAAGCGGCTGAGAGGCCAGACTTACGAGGTGACCAACGTCGGCGGTCCCGAACGTGCCGCCGACTTGATTGACGAAGCGGAAGCCGCTTATCTGGCGCAGATTGGGTCATCGAAGGCCGCGCGGCGAGCGGCCGCCCTCGCCCCATCCTGAAACACCGGCGCCGAGACGCACTGGACGCTGCGAGCAAGCACCGATCGGCGGCCGAGGCATTGTTCAAAAAGGGGTAGAGCGTCCCGAACGCCCGCTTCGGCGGGCGTGCAACGCTCCCTGGTTGCAGGATATCACCTGGCGGATGCGGGGCTCAGGTCGCGGAAGCTAACCATCGTTCGGCGCTGCTCGTCCCAGAGCGCCAACCGCCAGCAGCTCAGGCTCTCGCGCAAGGTCACGACTTTGGCGATGCGATTCAACTCAGGGGCGGCTTTCAGACATGCGGGAAGAAGGTAGTTCGGTACCTGGCTGCAAAGATGATGCACATGATGCATTCCGATGTTCCCGGAAAACCACTGCAATATCGGGGGTAGCTTGAAATACGAGCTGCCGCTCAAGGAAGCTGCGTGGAAACCCCAATCGCCATCACGCTCCCAACGGGATTCGTCGAACTGGTGCTGCACGTGGAACAGCCAGTTCCCGGCCCAGGATGCAACGATGATCACCGGTACATAGGAACCTAGAACCGGAAGCACGCCGAACAGCGCACACGCCAGACCGAAGACCAGGAAAATCGAAAGGTTCAGCGTCATGATACTGCGGCGCGAGGTCCGATCTCGCAATGCGCGGCCCAGCGGCAGCCTCTGAAGCAGGATGAAGTTGATGGGGCCGCCCACACCGACATTGAACCAAGCGTTTCGATACAGCCGATAAAGCAACTTCTTCGCCCTCGACGCCGCTTCGTATTCCGCGACTGTCCAGGTCTCCACGTCGCCGCGACCGCGTCGGTCGAGATTGCCAGTGGAGGCATGGTGCGCCGCGTGACCCTGCCGCCAGTTCTCGTAAGGCGTGAGCGTCAGCACGGAGAGAGTGCGCCCAAGGAAGTCATTTGCCGCTCTCGATCTGAAAAAGGACCGGTGCCCGCAATCGTGCTGGATGATGAACAAGCGGACGAGGAACCCGCCCGCCGGAATTGCGAGCAGCAAAGTCAGCCAATAACGATCACGCGATACCGCCACCATGACGACCAGCAGCGCCACGAACGCGGTGGCGGTTGTGGCGAGCTGGCGCACGCCTTGTTTGGTATCCGCGCGATACGCCTTGAAACGCTTCGACAGAACCGGTCCGAGTGCTTCTGCCGTCGCCAAGTCGTGAGCGTCGGCGCCATTTTTCTCTAGCAAATTCAAGCTCGTCTACTTCCTCATTATCAAGCGAACAGGATCGATTGTCGTTCCCGGCATAAGAGCCCTTGTACTGAACCACTGATTGATGAAGCGGTCCGATACAAGACCGCTGGAAGACCATGACCGCCGATTGCTCAGGGGAGGCCGCGTTGCCCCCGCCCCATCCTGAAACAGTCTCGCGCCCAACCGCGCTGAAATCGGTCCGGCTGCCCCTTGATTGCTGGCCTCGCGCGTATGACATTCAATGCCAAGGACCGGCGAGTCCCGCCGGCATGGAGTTTTCCTTCAAATGCCCAGTTTCGCTCGCGAACTCGAACAGACCCTCCACAATGCGCTTGGGGAGGCCAGCCGTCGGCGGCATGAGTACGCAACCCTTGAACATCTTCTCATCGCGCTGATCGACGACGAACATGCGTCGAAGGT
Organism: Sphingomicrobium sp.; assembly: GCA_039915925.1. Lineage (GTDB taxonomy): Bacteria > Pseudomonadota > Alphaproteobacteria > Sphingomonadales > Sphingomonadaceae > Sphingomicrobium. Next base: position 25,577 of record JBDSMG010000006.1, on the reverse strand, counting down.
GATGACCGCCTGCGGAGTCAGTCGCGACGAGCTTCGCGCCTCGGTGAAGCAATATCTCGACGGCGAGCTCGGAGCGCTGGTTGCCGATACCGGCACCGACCCAACCCCCACCAGCGGGTTCCAGCGCGTCGTCCAGCGCGCGATCCTGCACGTCCAGTCGTCCGGCCGCGACGAAGTCACCGGCGCCAACGTGCTCGTCGCGCTCTTCTCCGAGCGCGAGAGTTACGCGGTCTATTTCCTGCAGCAACAGGACATGAGCCGCCTCGACGCGGTCACCTACATCAGCCACGGCGTCGGCAAGGGCGACACGCCCGCCGAGCAGGCGCAGACCGGCCAGTCCGAGGAAAAGACGGAAAAAACCGACGGCAAGTCGAAGGAAAGCGCGCTCAAGCAGTTCACCGTCGACCTCAACGAGAAGGCCCGCAACGGCAAGGTCGACCCGCTGATCGGCCGCATGTCGGAAGTCGACCGCACCGTTCAGATCCTTTGCCGCCGCTCGAAGAACAATCCGCTCTATGTGGGCGATCCGGGCGTCGGCAAGACCGCCATCGCGGAAGGCCTCGCCCGCAAGATCGTCGAGGGCGACGTTCCCGAAGTGCTAAAGCCCGCCGTCATCTATTCGCTCGACATGGGCGCGCTGCTGGCCGGCACCCGCTACCGCGGCGATTTCGAGGAAAGGCTGAAGTCGGTCGTCAACGAACTTGAGAAGCTTCCGGACGCGGTCCTGTTCATCGACGAGATCCACACGGTCATCGGCGCTGGAGCCACCTCCGGCGGCGCGATGGACGCGTCGAACCTGCTCAAGCCCGCGCTCTCCTCCGGAACGATCCGCTGCATCGGCTCGACCACCTACAAGGAGTTCCGCAACCATTTCGAGAAGGACCGCGCGCTTCTGCGCCGCTTCCAGAAGATCGACGTCAACGAGCCGACGGTCGAGGATACGGTCAAGATCATCACCGGGCTTCGCGCGGCGTTCGAGCTTCACCACAACGTCCGCTACACGCCCGACGCGATCAAGTCGGCGGTCGAGCTGTCGGCGCGCTACATCCACGACCGCAAGCTGCCGGACAAGGCGATCGATGTGATCGACGAGGTCGGCGCAATGCAGATGCTGGTCCCGCCCAGCCGCCGCAAGAAAATCATCACGACGAAGGAGATTGAGTCCGTGGTTGCGACCATGGCGCGCATTCCTCCCAAGTCGGTGTCGACCGATGACAAGCGCGTGCTCGAAACGCTCGAAGGCGATCTGAAGCGGGTCGTGTTCGGCCAGGATCTCGCGATCGAGACGCTCGCTTCGGCGATCAAGCTCAGCCGTGCGGGCCTGCGCGATCCGGACAAGCCGATCGGCAATTATCTCTTCTCCGGCCCGACCGGCGTCGGCAAGACCGAGGTCGCGCGCCAGCTCGCGTCCATCATGGGCATTCCGCTGCAGCGCTTCGACATGTCCGAATATATGGAGCGCCACTCGATCAGCCGCCTGATCGGCGCTCCCCCCGGCTATGTCGGCTACGACCAGGGCGGGCTCCTGACCGACGCCGTCGACCAGCAGCCGCACAGCGTGCTTCTGCTCGACGAAATCGAGAAAGCCCACCCGGACCTGTTCAACATCCTTCTTCAGGTGATGGACAACGGCAAGCTGACCGACCACCACGGCAAGACCGTCGACTTCCGCAACACCATCCTCATCATGACCACCAATGCCGGCGCGTCCGACATGGCGCGCGAGGGCATCGGCTTCGGCGCATCGAGCCGCGAGGATGTGCAGGAGGATGCGATCCGGAAGATGTTCACTCCCGAATTCCGCAACCGCCTCGATGCGGTGGTGCCGTTCGGCTATCTTCCGCCGGCCGTCGTTGCCCGCGTCGTCGACAAGTTCATCCTCCAGCTGGAGCTTCAGCTCGCCGACCGCGGGGTCCACATCGACCTCGACGACGAGGCGCGCGAATGGCTCACCAACCGCGGCTACGACAAGCTCTACGGCGCGCGCCCGATGGGACGCCTGGTGCAGGAGAAGATCAAGCAGCCGCTCGCCGAGGAACTGTTGTTCGGCAAGCTGGTCAACGGCGGCGAGGTCAAGGTCCGCATCAAGGACAATGTGCTGGCGTTCGAGATCACGCCCGCGCCTCCGAAAGCAACGAAGGTCAAGGGCGGGAAGGCGCGTGGCAAGGCAGACGCCGAGCCTCGGCCCGACGCTCCGGAAGCGCCCGAGCAGGGCGAGGAATAAACGCGCGCCGCTTGCGGCGGGGGTCAAACCTCTATCGCCGTTGGTCGACGCGAGCATGCAGACGGATGAAACCTTTTGCCCCTTGCCCCGCTCTTCGGCTTTAGATGGGCGGATTGAGGGAGAGCTTCCGTGAGTCACCTTCGTTTCGTCTTCGCCTGCGCGCTTGCCACGTGCGCGGCGCCACTGCTTGCCCAGTCCACGCCGTCGTTCGAGCCCGCGCGGTTCGCCGAGCATATCAAGACACTCGGATCGGACTCCTTCGAAGGCCGCGCTCCGGCGAGTGCGGGGGAGAAGAAGACGATCGACTATCTGATCGCGCAGTTCAATGCCGCCGGCGTGCAGCCGGGCGGTGACCTGGTCAGAGGCAAGCGGCAATGGACCCAGGCCGTGCCGCTGCTGATGAACCAGTTCGCGGTATCTCCCTCGATGTCCGTGCGCACCCCCAGCGGAACTCTCCAGCTGGCCCAGGGCGAGCAGATCTCCGTCCGCGCACCGCTCAACGGCCAGAACGCGCTCAACCTCAATGCCGCGCCGATCGTCTTCGTCGGCTATGGAGTGACCGCACCCGAACGCGGCTGGGACGATTTCAAGGGGCAGGACGTCCGCGGCAAGATCCTCGTCGAGCTGATCAACGATCCCGACTTCGAAGGGGGAGACGGCGACTTCGGCGGCAAGGCGATGACCTATTACGGCCGCTGGACCTACAAATATGAGGAAGCCGCACGGCGCGGAGCCGCCGGCGTGATGATCGTCCATGAGACGGCGCCTGCCTCCTACGGCTGGAACACCGTCAAGAACAGCAACACCAACGTCATGTTCGACATCGTCCGCAAGGACCCGGCCGCAACGCATCCCGCGCTGGAAAGCTGGATCCAGCGCGACACTGCCGTACAACTGTTCAAGGCTGCAGGGCTGGACTTCGACGCCGCGAAAGCCGCTGCCCGCCGCAAAGATTTCCGCCCGATCTATCTGGAGTCTTCGCTCACCGCGTCCGGCACCGCGCAATCGAAGGTGATCATCAGCTACAATGTCGCCGGTCGCCTCCCCGGCAAGACCCGCCCGAACGAGACCGTGATCTACTCCGCGCACTGGGACCATCTCGGCATTGGCCAGCCCGACGCGAAGGGTGACCGCATCTACAACGGCGCCGTCGACAATGCCTCGGGTATCGCCGTCATCCTCGAGGAAGCGCGCGCGTTCGCCCGCGAGCCGCGCACCGACCGCTCGATCCTGTTCCTCGCCGTCACCGCGGAGGAGCGCGGGCTGCTGGGCTCGGCTTACTACGGGGCCAACCCGCTTTACCCGCTCGCCAAGACCGTCGGAGTGCTCAATGTGGACGCGCTGAATGTTTGGGGCCGGACCCGCAACTTCAGCATGGCTGGCACGGCGCGGGTCGACCTGCTCGACCTGGTCAGGCAGGAAGCCGCCAAACGCGGGCGCGCTTTCTCCCCCGACCCGCGACCGGAAGCCGGCAGCTTCTACCGCTCGGACCATTTCTCCTTCGCCAAGGTCGGCGTTCCGGCGATCAGCTTTGAATCCGGTGAAAATATGGTCTCCGGAGGGGTGGCGCGCGGGCGCAAGCTGCAGGCCGATTATGTCGCCAACGCCTATCACCAGCCGGCCGATGAATATTCGCCGAGCTGGGATCTCAACGGGCTCGCGGACGACGCGGCCATCATGCACGACGTCGGGCGGCGCCTCGCCACTTCGACGCTTTGGCCGAACTGGGGGAGCGACAGCGAATTCCGCGCCATCCGCGACAAAAGCCGAACGGCGCGCACAGCCCCTCGGCGAGCAAAGCGCCGATGAGCGAAACTCTCCGTCCGCTGGCCGTTGTAACGATGGCGCTGCTCGCGGCTGCAAGCGCATCGGCCGCCCCCAAAAAAAAGGCCGGCGCTCCCAAGCAGCCGCAACTCACCAGGTTCACCGCGTCCAGCGGGCTTCCGCTCACCGCCGAGCAGGAGTCGGTGAGTTTCGATGCCGCCGACCTCAGCTTCGTCATCCATCCTGAAAGCAAGTCGATCGAGGGCAAGAGCATCCTCGACTTCACCGTCCGCCGCCCGATCGACCGCATCCAGCTCGACCTCGACCGCAACTTGCCCGTCAGCCGCATTGCCGTCGGCGGCAAGCCGCTCGCCCGCGCCCGCTGGCGCAACCCGCAAGGCCGCATCTCGATCGCGCTGCCCCGCAGCTTTGCGGCGGGCGAGAAGCTTCAACTGGCAGTCGAATATTCAGGCCGGCCGCACGTCGCGAAGAAGGCGCCGTGGGACGGCGGCTTCGTCTGGTCGAAGACGGCGAAGGGCCAGCCCTGGGTCGCGAGCGCGGTCGAAGGCCAGGGCTGCGACCTGTTCTGGCCCTGTTTCGACAATAGCCGCGTCGAGGTTGGAACGATCACCCAGCACATCACCGTCCCGAACGGCCTGTCTGCCCCCTCCAACGGGCGCCTGCTAGGCGTCGACAAGCTTGCCGACGGGCGCACGCGCTGGAACTGGCGGGCCTCGCATCCAAACAATTATGCGATCGCCATCGATGTCGGTCCGTTCGTCCTGGCCGAGACTCAGCACCGAAGCCGCTTCGGCAACAGCTTCCCGGTCCAATATTGGCATCTGCCCGGCCACGACACGGACGCCGCAGCCTTGCTCTCCGAGCTCGACCGCACGGTCGACTTCTTCGAAGCCACCATCGGCCCGTACCCGTTCGGCGACGAGAAGGTCGGCGTCGTCGAAACTCCGCACTTCGGGATGGAGCACCAGACGATCAACGCGTACGGCAACAAGTATCAGCCCGCCCCGCAAGGCTATGACTGGTTGCTCAACCACGAATTCAGCCACGAATGGTTCGGCAACCAGCTGACCAATGCCAATTGGGACGACATGTGGCTGCACGAGGGTTTCGGAAGCTACATGCAGCCGCTGACGCTCGGCTGGATGCGCGGGCGGATGGCCTACGACGCGGCGATGTTCAAGCAGCGCCAGCAGATCAAGAACAAGCATCCGATCGTCACCGGCCAGTCGCGCACGTCCGACGAGGTCAGCGACCCCAAGAAGGGGCCCGGGACCGACATCTACTACAAGGGCGCGTGGATGCTCCACACGCTGCGCGGATTGATAGGGGACGAGCCATTCTGGCGGGCGACGCGCAGGGTGGTCTACGGCCGGCCCGATCCGCGGCCCGGCAACTTCCAGCCGCGCTTCGCCTCGACCAACGAATTCATCGCGCTGGTGAGGCAAGAGTCCGGCCGCGACCTCGGCTGGTTCTTCGACGTCTATCTGCGTCAGGCCGCCTTGCCGCGGCTGGTCGAAACGCGCTCAGGCACCACGCTCACGCTGGCCTGGGACGTACCGCAAAAACTCCCCTTCCCGATGCCGGTCGATGTTCTGGTCGATGGCCGCCGAGTCACAGTACCGATGACCGGGGGCCAAGGTTCGCTGGCGCTGCCGAGTGCGAACAGCCTCGTCACCGTCGATCCCGACACTATGATCCTGCGCCAGTCCGACGAGATCGACCGCTTCCGCGACGATCCGAAGGGCGCCAAGCCTTATGGTACCAGCTGAGAATGAGGGAGAATGACCATGGCCGACCTGATCTTCTACACCAACCCGATGTCGCGCGGTCAGACCGTGCGCTGGATGCTCGAGGAAGTCGGCCAGCCCTACGACACGCAGATTCTCGAATATGGGACGACCATGAAGGCCCCCGAATATCTCGCCATCAACCCGATGGGGAAAGTCCCGGCCATTCAGCACAAGGGCAAGGTCGTAACCGAGGTCGCCGCCATAATCTGCTACCTCGCCGATGCCTTCCCCGAAGCGGGGCTTGCGCCCGATCCGAAGGACCGTGCCGATTATTATCGCTGGATCTTCTTCAAGGCCGGGCCGCTGGAGGCTGCCTTCAGCAACAAGTCGATGGGCTGGGAAACACCCGCCGACAAGCAAATGATGATGGGATACGGCAATTACGACCTTACAATCGACACGCTCGAGAAGGCGATTTCGGGCAAGCAATATATCGCCGGGGACAAGTTCACCGCCGCTGATTTGCTGGTCGGTTCGACCGTCGGCTTCATGCTCAAATTCAACCTGCTCGATCCGCGCCCGGCCTTCACCGACTATGCCGCGAGAATGACCGACCGCGACGCGTTCAGGCGGGCCCAGGAGATCGACGGCAAGCTGATCGCCGAGGCGCAGGCGAAGCAGGTTGAGGACGCCTGATCATGGACAACGACCTCCGCCAACAGGCGATCGCGCTCTACGACCGCTTCACCCACGAAGGCATGGACCGCCGCCTGTTCATGCGGCGGATGACCGCGCTTGCGGGCAGCGCGGTTGCTGCGGAGGCGCTGATCGGAAGCATCGCCGCCAGCCCCGCCGCCGCGGCCATCGTTCTCGAAGATGACAAGCGCCTACGCACCGGGATGGCGGAGATTGCGTCCTACAAAGTCTATGCCGCCGAGCCGGTGAAGCGCGCCCGCAAGGGCACGATCCTCGTCATCCACGAGAACCGCGGCCTCAACGCGCACATCAAGGATGTTGCGCGGCGACTTGCGCTCGAGGGCTTGCACGCCGTCGCGCCAGATATGCTCTCGCCGTCCGGAGGCACCCCCGCCAACGATGATGCGGCGCGCAACGAAATCGGCAAGCTCGACCTCGCAGCCGCTACCGGCGCGGCCGTCGCCATGATTGACGAGATCAAGCGCCGTTCGCATGGCAAGGTCGGAGCCGTCGGCTTCTGCTGGGGCGGAGCTTTCGTGAACCGCCTGGCCGTCGCGGCCGGCGACAAGCTCGACGCCGGCGTGGTCTACTACGGCCCCGCGCCGAATGCGTCGGAAGCGCCCAAGGTGCAGGCGTCGCTGATGATCCACCTCGCCGGCCTTGATGATCGCGTGGCCCAGACCGCCTTCCCCTGGATCACCGCGCTGCGCGCCGCCGGCAAGCGCGTGACCTATTTCGGCTATGACGGGGTCAACCACGCCTTCAACAACGACACGTCCGCGGAGCGCTACAACAAACCCGCCGCCGACCTCGCCTGGAAGCGAACGCTGCGCTTCTTCAAGCGCCAGCTATCCTAGCCTCGACAGCGTCGCGGCCGGTCAACTATCCGGTTGGTAAACCAAGCTGTTTTGCCCTACGACCAAGTCCGATGGACACCGTCGACTTCCCCGAGATCGCGAAGAAATTCGGCGATGCCTCCAACGGCGTGCTGGCGGCTGTGCTGGATCAAAGCGCGGACTGCATCAAGGTCATCGGACCCGGGGGAAGCCTGGACTTCATGAACCGGAACGGTCGTTGCGCGATGGGCATCGACGACTTCGCGCTCGTTGCCGGCAAGAATTGGTGGGACCTGTGGCCCGAAGAAGCTCAGCCGGCAATTCGCAAAGCTGTCGCAAGCGCCGCCGAGGGCAAGCACAGCCGTTTCGAAGCCTTCTGCCCCACGGCCGGGGGCGAGCCGAAGTGGTGGGACGTGTCCGTTGCTCCCCTGCGCGACGAACAGGGCGTCCTGCAGGGCATGATTTCCGTATCGCGCGACATTTCGGCGGATATTGCCGCCCGGCGGTTGCGCGAGACGACGGCCGCGGAAATGAAGCACCGGCTGCAGAACGCCTATGCCCTGACCAGCGCGATTGTCCTTGCAACCGCGCGCGGTTCCCCCGAGCGCGAGGAGTTCGCGCGCGAGATCGTCGAGCGGCTGCAACGCCTGGGAATAGCGCAGTCGCTTCTTCTCGATGGCTCAGCTCTGCACAGCGCGACGCTGGACACGCTGGTGCGGCGTCTGACCGAGCCATTCTGCGGGGACAGCACCTCGCTGACCATCGCACCTCTGCCCGCAGTCAGCCTGGACGAACCGCAGATTCGGACACTCGCTTTGGTGCTTGGCGAGTTCAGTACGAACTCGAACAAATATGGCGCCCTCGGCCACGGCGGCCATATCGCCATCGACGGGTCGGTCGACCAAGGCGCCCTCACGCTCCGCTGGCATGAAGTCACCCGTGACAAGATCGGCTCGACAACCAGGACTGGAAGTTCGGGGCTCAAGCTCATTCGCCGAACATTGGCCGCCCATGGCGGATCGCTCGACATCGTCTGGCGCGACGACGGGCTCGACATCACCGTGACAATGCCCGGATTCTGACGGCAAAAGGGCCGGAAGTTTCCCCCCGGCCCTTCCTCATTTTTTCGTTCAGCGCGCGGCCCCGGAGGCAAGCTTGTTAGGCGATGAAGAACGAGTAGGTATTGTCCTGATAATTCAGGGCGAAAGTCGAATCGTACACTTCAACTGCCGCGACCGGGACCGAAGCGCCGAGGGTCGCGAGCGGGCCGAGCGTGGTGCTGTCTTCCCAAATCTCGAAGTCGTAGCCGAGCGTGAGCGAGAGGACTTCGACCACCGCGCCGACATTGAAGCCGAGATCAGTTTCGTTATGCAGCGTCGCATTCGGCGCGACTTGGAACCAGAAGTCGATGTCACCGTCGTGATTGCCTGCAGCATCGATTGCCGACGCGTTGCCGAAGAACAAAGAATCCCCGAACGTGAAGGCTTGGCTGTCGCCGTTCTCAAAGGTCAGGATTCCCTGCACGCTACCCATCTGCATCAGGAAGTCCTGCAGGAAATTCACCCCGGCATTGACGCTGACGTTCAGCAAATCGGCGTCGGCATAGAATGGCCCGGCCGACAGGCTGGGAGGGTCGAACGGATTGACGCCCCGGAACGCGAGGTCGGCGACAACTTGATCGACGTCGAGGTTGAGCTGGAGGAAATTGTTGCTCGAGCCGCTGGAAGTGGTGCTGCCGCTGGTCGTCAGATGCGGCCACGCAAAGTCGATCGAGAAAGCATCGAGCGGCGCCGGTAGAGTTATGGAACCGCCAAGGTCGGCGCTGTCGATGCTAAGGATCTCCAACGATCCTGGCCCGACGGTGACAGCAGGGATGTTGATCTGCTTGCTCAGACTGCCAAGTTCGCCGAAGCTGACGTTGACCCCGGCATAGGCCTGCAACAGCAGGTCGTAGACGAAGGCGAGCGTATAGCTGCCCTCCGGCCCGACGGTGTTGAACAACGTGCTGTTGAGCAGCGCCGAAGTGTCGATGTTCAGCCAGTCGGTCGTCCGGTTGTACGTGCTGTCGACGGTCAAATCGTAGTTGCTGGTGGCGTCGATATTGCCGCCGTCGAAAATGAGAGTCGATTGGAAGCCCAGTTTCACGTGTCCCGAAATGCCGGCATATAAAACGCTGCCGGTGGAGTAATTGAAGTTTCCGGTGTCGACGCCGAGGAAGCGGTCGTCGGTGAAGGTGAAAGCGGCGCCGTTGTTCCAGATGCTCTGGTCGATGGCGTCGAAAGTCGCATTCTGCGTGACCGAAGCGTGGTCGATGACGATGCTGACAACGGTGTTGTTGGTCTCCGTGTCCCCGTTCGAAGTTTCGACCGACGTCGCGGTGAAGTCGATGTCGAAATCATAATCGGTGTCGTTGGCCGTGGTCAGCAGGAACTGCTGGACGATCTGGTCCGGCTGGCCCGCTGGATCGTTCGACATCGGCGTTAGCGTGGTCCCGGCGGGCAACCCGCCGGCTACCGAGGCGACCAGGCTGTCGAGATATTCGGAGCTGTCATCATCGCTTTGGTTTGCGGTAACCGTGATGATCATCTGGTTGATGGTGGCGCCCTGCGTCACCGTCCATGACAGGACCGGATCGTCCGCTACCGCGGCCAGGTTGATCGTGGCCGTGGCGCTATCCTGCCCGCCATGACCGTCGCTCACGCAATATTCGACAGTCACAGTGCCGGCGTAGTCGGCGTCCGGCGTGTAGATCAAAGACTTGCCGTCGCCAGAGATGGCGATCGTGCCATATGCCGGCTGCTCGTGGATCGCGGTGATTGTCAACGCCTCGCCGTCGCCATCCGTGTCGTTGGCGAGCACGTTCATGACCAATGGGATCGGCGTGTGCGTGGCGACGGCGCTATTGTCCTCGTGGATATCGTAGCGGTCGTCCCTCGCGTCGGGCGCCGCCGGTGCAACGACCATGATCTTGTCGCCCGACGAGGTCAGCCGCGCCCCGAAGCGCATATGCGCAATGTCGTCCAGCGTCAGGTTGCCCGCCGCATTGCTGAGCGTGAAGCTGGCGTCCGAAATGAGGTCCTTGCCGATGCCGGCTGTGCCAAACTCCAATCCAACGTCAAACTTAGCCTTGGTGAGGCCGTTTAGGTTAGCGCCATGGCCCAGGTCGATGACCTTGTTGGCGCCAATCTGCTTGCTCGACAGCCGGCCATCGTCGTTGCCGATCAGCAGGCCCGTCAGCTTGGCTTCGTTGAAATCGAAGAACAGGCCACGCAGGTCGCCCCTACGGCCGCTGAGCACCATCACCGAAAATTGGATGGTCCCGTCAATTTCGGTTGCGGTGACTTGCACTCCCGGCCGACCCGGAATCGTGAAAATAATTTGCCGTGGGCAAAAATCATCGGACATTGTGAACCCCCCAAACGCATACGCGAGCGCGGCGAAGTCTGCCACTCCGGCAGTGATCGCACGTCACTCTGAAACAACCGCCCCGCGAATCGCACTATAGTGCCACGATCGATCGTTTAACAAAGGATTAATTATTGAAGCCGAATGTCATTGTTCTGAAATAGTACCACGCCCAACGTTCAAGGCGCCGTCACGCATAAGAAAAAGGGCCGGAAGTTTCCCTCCGGCCCTCTCTGTCTTGCTGGTTCGGAGCGGTCGCTTAGCGGCGGTCGCCCATGAAGGCGAGCAGGAACTGGAACATGTTGATGAAGTCCAGATAGAGCGTCAGGGCGCCCATGATCGCCGACTTGCCGACCATTTCGCTGCCCTGCACGTAAGCATACATGCTCTTGATCTTCTGCGTGTCATAGGCGGTCAGGCCCGCGAACAGCAGGACGCCGATGGCGCTGATCGCCAGATCCATCGCCGTCGATCGCATGAACATGTTGATCACCATGGCGACGATCAGCCCGACGACACCCATGATCAGGAAGGTGCCCATGCCGGACAGGTCCTTCTTCGTCGTATAGCCCCACAGGCTCAGGCTGAGGAACGATACGGCGGTCGCGAAGAAGGTCTGCGCGATTGAGGTGCCGCTGTAGATCAGCGGGATCACCGACATCGACACGCCCATGACCGCTGCGAACGCCCAGAAGAACGCCTGCATTCCGCCGGTCGTCATGCGGTTGGCGCGAGCGCCCATGATCATGATCATGACCAGCGGAGCGAAGATCGCGACCCAGCGCAGCATTCCGCCGCGGAAGAAGATCGCCTCCGCAACACCCGTCACGGCCAGGCCAAGGGCGACAATGCCGGTCAGCAGGACGCCCGAGGCCATGTAATTGTAAACGGACAACATGTAGGACCGAAGGCCCACGTCGCGTGCGGCGCGCGGAACGCCGACCGTGGCGGCATTCGCGCCGGTCATGCGCGGGTCATCCCAGTTCTGCATTTTCTCTCCTTCGGACGGGCAAAGGGACCGCCACACTCGCCAATATATCGTTGTTTCCACGGCACCTTTCAAGCGAAACCGGACATTACACTTGTGACATGATTTTGGGCTGCCGTTAGTCTTTCGCTTACCTTGCTATTGTATTCGTGCGGGCATGGCACAGGATTTGAACCATTCGATGCGGCGCGAACCGGGCTGGATTGCCCGCGACGACCGCACGCCGACGCTGTTTGAAGGAAGCGCGCTGCGGGAGGACGGAACCACGGTTCCGGTCACCATGTCGGACGTTTCGCGCGACGGCTGCCGGCTCGATTTCGAGGGCGAAACCCTTCGGATCGGCGAGTGGGTCAATCTTGAAGCGGAAGGCCATGGCGCGATGCGCGGGCAAGTTCGCTGGTCTCTTCTTGGCTCGGCAGGAGTGAGGTTCGCACAGGGGTAAGCGTTTGCGTGCCGTGGGGCCGCGCTTGTGCGGCGCCACCGGGGGGAAGTGGAACGTGACCAAGGCTAGGACAATGGCGCAATGGCCGCGCAGGAGCGACCGTGTGGCTGTGAACGCTCAGGTGGTCGTCCGGCGCCTGCGCGATCACAAGTTTCAGGTGCGCGTCTATGACGTATCCTGCCACGGCTGCCGGATCGACTTCCTGACGCCTCCGCGGCTCGACGATCGCGCCTGGGTCAAGTTCGACGGCCTGGAGGGGCTGGAGGCGACCGTCTGCTGGATCGACGGCTTCACGGCCGGCGTGCAATTCGCCAAACCCATGCACCCCGCTGTATTCGAGCGCGTGCTCGGCCAACTCGAAGCTCAGCCCGCCTAGAGCCTGGCTCTGGCTCTGGCTCCGGCTGCCCGCACTGCGCTAGCAAGGCGCGATGCACCGCCTGTTCGTCGCCATCCGCCCGCCCGACTTCGTCCGCGATCTGCTGGTCGATGCAATGGCCGACAGCCCGGATCTGCGCTGGGTTCCCGACGACAACATTCACCTGACTCTGCGCTTCATCGGCGAAGTCGAGCGGCCGTTGGCCGAAGACGTTGCCGCAGCCCTCGCGACGCTGCGCTCACCCGCCTTCCACCTCAGGATTTCGGGCGTCGGCCAGTTCGCCCGACGCAGCGGCGGCGCCTTATGGGCGGCCGTCGAACCGCGCGATTCCGTCGCGGCGCTCGCAGCCAAGGTCGAGCGCGCCTGCGTCACCGCCGGCCTCCCAGCCGAGCGCCGCGCGTTCCACTCTCACATCACCCTCGCGCGCTGGAACGGCCGCGCGACTCCCGCAGTCGAAGCGTTCCTCACCCGCAACCGCGCGCTCGCCTCGGAGCCGTTCGCGGTCAAGGCCTTCACCCTGTTCGAAAGCCGCCTCTCCCGCCACGGCGCCCATTATGAGCCGGTGGCGGAATATGCGCTCACAGCATTCGCCAGCTGATCGTCGGCGGTCGATTCCGACCTACAGCAAGATATCGCCTGCAACCGCATGAACCGAACCGATCTCGATGACGAAGTCCGCTACGCTGTCGCCGTTGACGTCCGCCGCGACATAATTCACTCCGCCCGTCACATATTCCCGAAGCTGTCCGGCGACATTGCTGAAGGCGTTGCCATCGATAAAGGTGAACGCCTGATCTCCGGCGATGTTCGCATTGGCATCCATCGACTGGAAATCGAGGCGATCGAGCCCGGTTGTGAAGTCGAGGATCTTCACGGCGCCGCCAATCTCTCGGAACGCGAACAGGTCTGCGCCGCCCCTGCCGACGAGGATGTCGTCGCCACCGCCGCCGTTAAGCACGTCATTGCCTTCGCCGCCGTCGAGCTGGTCGTCGCCGGAACCGCCGTCCATTAAATCGTCGCCGTCCAGCCCGATCAGCAGGTCGGCGCCGCCGCTGCCGAGGATCACGTCATTGCCTTCGCGGCCGACCAGGACGTCATTCCCCTGACCTCCGTCGATATAGTCCGCTCCCAAACCGCCATCGATCTGGTCGTTGCCCTCGGAACCGATCAGCAGGTCGTTGCCGCCGCTGCCGAGCAGCAGATCGTCATCGTCGCGGCCGACTAGGATGTCGTCACCCTCGCCACCGTCGAGCGTGTCGTTGCCGATGCCGCCGTCGATACGGTCGGCTCCGTCCGAACCGTAAAGCAGATCGGCGCCGTCGCTTCCGAGCAGGAGATCGTCGCCTTCGCGGCCGACAAGGATGTCATTGCCGATGCCGCCGTTGAGTGTGTCGGCGCCGAGGCCACCATCGATGCGGTCGTTGCCGGCATCGCCGATCAGCAGATCATTGCCGCCGCTGCCCATCAGGAAATCGTCGTCTTCGCGGCCGACCAGCACGTCGTCGCCCTCGCCGCCGTTGAGCGTGTCGTTGCCCGCCCCACCGTCGATCTGGTCGTTGCCGTTGCCGCCGTAGAAATAATCGTCGCCCCCGCTTCCGATCAGCAGGTCGGCGCCGGCGGTGCCGGAGATGGTCTGCGCATAATCGTTGCCGACCAGGGTCAGGCCGAGGAGGCTCGCGGCGTCGAATGCCCGCAGGCCTTCGATTTCCAGCCCGACGGCGAGACTCCAGTTGATCGACGTCATGATCTCATCGATGCCTTCGCTGATCAGTTCGATCACATGATCGCTGCTGCTGTCGACGATGTAGGTGTCGTTCCCGGTACTGCCGTACAGCCAGTCATTGCCGGCTCCGCCGTCCAGCACATCGTTGCCCGCAAGACCGTAAAGATTATCATCGCCCTCGCTTCCGCGCAGGAGATTGCCGCTCGCGTCGCCGGTCAAGGTGTCGGCAAAGGCGGTTCCTGTCAGATGCTCGATACTGACCAACGTGTCGGTCCCGGCCCCGACAGTGTTCTGCGCGCCGGCAAGACGCAGGTCGACAATCACGCCAGCGCTTGCTCCGACATAACTGGCCGTGTCGCTGCCGTTGCCGCCGTCGAGCAGATCGTTGCCGTCGCCGCCAACTAAGGCGTCGTTGCCATCGTTGCCGTAGATGGTGTCATTGCCGGCATATCCGAACAAAGCGTTCGATCCCACGCTCCCGGTGATCACGTTTGCGATATCATTGCCTGAGCCGTTTACTGCTCCGCTAAGCCGCAATGTCAGATTTTCCACATTGGCGGGTAGAACATAGTGGTCGTAAATCCACGAGTTTACGGTGTCGGTCCCCTCGCCGGCCAACTCTACAACCTGGTTGGACAAGTCATACACGTCGAAACTGTCGTTGCCTGTGCCACCTTCGAAGCGGGCGACGCCAAAGAACACTCCGACCGTGTCGTTCCCGGCTCCGCCGATGATGATCGAGACCCCGGTAAGTTTGTCGTCAAAGGCTGATCCTAGAAGTTGTTCAACTTCCGCAAAGCTGTCGTTGCCGTCACCTCCGCCGTAAGCGGTAGTATCGACACCTGAGGTTGCGAGCCGATAATCAATCGTATCAAATCCGGGGCCGCCGTTGTAGGCATCCCCTGAGGGCCCGTCGACAAACCAGTCATCTCCCTCGCCCCCGCTAAACCCGTCATTCCCGTCTGCGCTCGCGAAAAACGTATCGTTTCCAGCACCCCCTTCAATCGCCATGTAGGCACCAACTCGTGCAGTAAGCGTGTCGTTGAACGACGAACCAATCAGGTAGGTGTAGTTAAGCAGCGTGTCGGTGCCCGCACCAATCGTGTTCTGGGCGCCTGTAACGCCGGCATTGATCGTCACTCCAGCCTGAGCAAATGCGTATGAAATCGTGTTGGCACCGCCGCGGCCATCCAAGACGTTATTCGCGGAGTTCCCGATCAAGACGTCATCAGCAGTTCCACCGATGGCATTCTCGATAATGGTGCCACGCCCAATCGCCAGATTACCAACCCGTCCAAGCACGTTCGAGAAACTATCGTAATTGAGGTTGATGAGCTGATTGCCCCCATATCCGGAGTAATCCAGCGTATCGGTCCCGCCGCTGTCGACGATCGTCAGTCCAAGCGTCGTATATTGCGAGGCATCGAATATCGCGTCGCCGGCGGTGGAATTGTACCCGTAGGTCGTGTTCCCGGTCCGCAGCGTCGTTGAAAGCCCGTACAATTGCGACATTGCCACAACGTCCGCGAGCATCGGCGTGCCGACGTAGCCGAAGCTGAAGCCCCGCTGCAAGTAATAGCTGTTCTCGTCCTGCGCAAAATAGGACATGACCGACATCGGCCAGGCGTCATTCACGTACAGGGCGTCGTACGGGAACGTCGCGGTCTCATTGTAATTGCCAGCATGGCCGAGTCCAAGTGCATGGCCGATCTCGTGCACATAGGTCTGGTACGAATAGCTGTTCAGCGCGGTCCCGTAATCGGTCAGCCACTGCTTGGAGATGTTCACCGTCGCGGAACTGATGATTCCGTTCGCATAGGCGGCGCTGGTCGACGCGCCCTCCTCTTCATCGTCGAAAATGACCTGGCCGCCCGTTGCGACTTCGCTGAACGTAATCCCGATCAGGCCGGACCATTCATTCAGCGCCTGCCGCGCAAGGGTTTGGCCCGCCGCGGTCAATCCGGTCAGGTTCACTGAGATCGACCCGCCTTGAGTGACGTTGAAATGGTGCGTTTCGCCCTCGTAATAGCCCGTCGTCAGTTGGGCGGCGAACTGGTCGATCGTGCCCACCGGGGGCGGGGTGTAGGTTTTGACGGCGAGCTGATAATCGCCGGTATATTGGTACGATCCCGCGTCGTCGTCCCACGCGGCCACGTCGATATAATAAGTGCCCGAATAGGTCGCGGCGAAACTCAGCAGCGCGTTGCGGCCGGGCCCCCCATCGTCATTCTCGAAGATCACCGCACCGGACTGATCGCGGAGCCGAATGTAGGGATCCTCGAGCGCCGTTGCGCCAATTCCGTCAAGCGAGATCGAAACCTGCTGACCCGCGGTCAGGGTGATGCGGTACCAGTCGTGATCCGCCCCGACCTCGATCGATCCGTTGGCGCTCCCCCCGACGGAGATCGTGCTGGTCGTGCTGCTGTCGCCTGGAATGTCGGGCATGCGTCTTCCTATTGCTTGATCGATCGGCGCCGAGCAGTCGCACGCGATTGGTTAATGTTGGCCTCCGTCGCCGCGCGTTTCGGCGATATATCTCGCAAGCGCGGCGGCAAACGTCTCGAAGGTCTTCGCGCTCATTGCGCGATCGGCCTCGGTAAAGTGGAATTCTGGTAACGGCTTTCCGCCAGCTTGCGATACTGCGGCAGTGAACATCGACCTGCTGCCCACGCGAAGCTCGATATTTGTCGCCGCCGCCGCCAATTTGGGAGCAAGCGCTCGCTCGACCGCCGCACAAAGCGCGGCCGGGCCACCCGCCGGCGCCAGCAGCTTCGCTCCGGCCGTCACTCGGCAGCGTAGCGCGCTATCGTGCGGCACGCTCATCGCGCAGGCACCGGCCGCAATTGCGACCAGGCCAACCGCCAACCTGCATTTCGGACGAAAATGTTCAGTCACTATTCCCCAGCCCGCGTGGACGCTTTACATGGAGCGAATCTGCGGTGCAATTCTTAAATCATCACAAATAGATAAGCGATGAACGGACGGTGCTGCCGCCGCAGCTTACAGGATCAGGTCCGCCGCGACGGCATTTGCGCTTCCCAAATTAATCACCAAATCCTCGCTGCCGTTCCCATCGATATCGCCGAGCAAATAATGGTTCGTGCCATCGCTATAGTCGCGCAGCTGGCCGGCCGTGTTCGTGAACGCCCCGCTGCCAAGATAAACGAACGCCTGATCGCCGCCGAGGCCGCTGTTGGCATCGACCGAGCTCAGATCGATGTGGTCGCTGCCCGAGACGAAATCGAGGATCCGAACCATCCCGCCAATCTCGCGGAACGCGAACAGATCCGCTCCCGCGCCGCCGACGAGCACGTCCGCGCCGCCGCCGCCGTTGAGCACGTCATTGCCGTCGCCGCCGTCGAGTTGGTCATTGCCCGAACCACCGTCGATGAGGTCATTGCCGTCCGAGCCGATCAGCAGATCGTTGCCGCTGCTTCCCAGCAGCAGATCGTCGCCCTCGCGGCCGACCAGCACGTCATTGCCAACTCCGCCATCGAGCTGGTCGGCGCCGGAGCCACCATCAATGCGGTCGTCGCCTTCCGACCCGATCAGCAGATCGTTACCGCCGCTGCCGAGCAGCAGATCGTCGCCGTCACGCCCGACCAGGATATCATTGCCCTCGCCGCCATCGAGGGTGTCTTCGCCGGTCCCGCCATCCAGCTGGTCGTTGCCGATGTCGCCGATCAGCAGATCATTGCCTTCGGACCCGAACAGCAAATCGTCGCCCTCGCGGCCGACCAGCACGTCATTTCCCTCGCCGCCGAACAGCGAGTCATTGCCGAGGCCGCCATCGATCGCATCATTGCCGATGTCGCCAATCATCAGGTCATTGCCCCCGGAGCCAATCAGCAGATCGTCATCCTCGCGCCCGACGATGACGTCGTCGCCCTCGCCCCCATAAAGCGTGTCATTGCCATAGCCGCCGTCGATCTGATCGTTGCCGAGGCCACCGAAGACGATGTCGTTGCCAGCGCTCGCGATCAGGAGATCGGCCGAGTCACCCCCCCAAATTTCCTGCCCGAACTCGTTACCGATTAAGGTAATTCCGGGAGACCCAGTGAGGTAGTAGGCATACAATCTTTCCACCGCTGCTCCCTCTCCGAGCGAGTAGCTGACGGTGGTGCGCAGAGCGTCGTCACCGGAATCCAGGTCCTCAAGAATGATGTCTTGAGAATCCGTCACATAGTATACGTCGTTGCCAACACCCCCGATGAGGAAGTTATTTCCTTCGCCGCCCCTGAGAATGTCGTTCCCGGCGCCTCCGACCAATGTGTCGCTGCCGGAACCGCCATCAAGCGTGTCATCACCGGAGGCGCCATTTATAGTGTCATCACCCCCACGACCAGTCAGGGCGCTCGAAGACCAACCTCCTGTGAGACTGTCGGCGTATTCGGAACCGTCCAGGTTTTCGATCGAAACTAAGTAATCACTCTGTCCTGGGATCGGGCCCAGCAGATTGATCGTTACCCCGACGAGAGAATTGGCGTACGAAACCGTGTCAACGCCATTCCCGCCGTAGAGATATTCGAAGTTCGGACCGCTGAAAATAAGATCGTCCCCGTCACCGGCAAAGACGCTCGCGGTTCCGGCAAGGATGCGGACAGTGTCGTTTCCAGCGCCGGCGTCGACCGATGCATCCGAGCTAACGGTAACTTGATCGTCACCCCCGCCGGCGCGGACCAGAATCGAAGCCGATTGCGCCGCGACTGTCAGCACGTCCGCATAATTGGAGCCGACGAGTTGATCGATGAGCTCGATACGCTGGATTTGGCCACCCCCTAAGGAAAAGCCAGTTTGTGCGAGGTCTGCCGTATTCAGGCTGAAGCCCGCGGATGCCCCGGAAAAGTTTAGGCGAAGGACATCGGTTCCGTCCCCACCGTCAATGTCGTCACCATAGCCGGCGGAAAAATGATCATCTCCAGCTCCGCCGCTCAGGACATCATGTTCAGTTCCGGCGTCGCCAGGTATGGATTCATTAGACCAGCCGGATCCCGGGGTGACGTCGTAGGAAAAGAGATAATCGCCTCCACCACCGCCAGTGATCGTGTCAGCTCCCGAACCGCCGCTCAGCCCGTCAGCCTGCTCCGAGCCGGTGATGTGGTCGTCACCGGCGCCACCGGTGGTCCCGACATAGCCGATATAGTAATCGGGACTGCCAAGAAGGGTAATCGTATCATTCCCTTCCCCGCCATAGGTCCAGCCGTAGCTGAAGATCGTATCGTCCCCGGCTCCGCCATTAGCGGTGCTCCGCACTGCAACGCTGGACCGAATCAGATCGTTACCGAGCCCTCCGATCAGGTTCGCGTACACGGTCAGCGCCCGGCCATCGATGTTATCGTCGCCGTCCCCACCATCGATAAGACTGGTATTGGCCGCGCCAACGAGCACGTCGTTGCCGCCCATTCCGAGCAGGCTTGAGGTCACCCAACTCCAGGGATCGACGGGAGCCGTGGCACTGATGTCGATATTGTCATCATAGTCGGTGCCCTGAACCCAGCCGACATGCTCGAACCCTGTTATGGTACCGCCGCCGATGACTTGTGTTTCCAAGCCAAAATCGAAGGTGAGGCCGCTCGAAGCACCAGCGAAGGTGATATAGAGCGTATCACCGTAACTGTCCGAGCCACCATCGGCATTGTCGCCATAGCCCGCATAGATTTTGTCGTCGCCCGCACCACCGATCAGCGTGTCGACTTCCAAGCCTCCGTTTATCGAAAGCCAGCTGCCGGGACCGGAAGGCTCCCGCACGCTGTAGAGCGTGTCATCGCCATCGCCACCGTTAAGCGTGTCGCCACCTTCGCCTCCGGCAAGAATGTCATTGCCAGCACCGCCGTCGACGAGGTCATTGCCACTGCCGCCATCCAATTGGTCCCAGCCGCCGCCACCGACCAGGGTGTCGACCCCGTCGCCACCGTAAATGCGGTCATTGCCACCCGAGCCAGTAAGATGATCGTCGCCACCGAGGCCCCTAATGTAATCATCGCCGCCAAGACCGTCGATTATGTCGTAAGCAGCGCTTCCGAAGAGCGAGTCATTTCCGTCGGTTGGAAGTCGTGGTGCCGTGGGGTCAACAAGGATTACGCCGCCGGAACCAACGACCGCGAAAAAACTCATGTCAGGCGCAACCAACAGCATATTGCCGAGCCTGTTTAAGCTCCCTCCGACGTTCGACGAAACGTCCTCGCCGGCCGCGAATTCCGCAACCACGCTCCAGTCGTTCGTCGACAGCTGGACGATTGTGTTCGTGTCGCTGTCCAGGACGAAAAGGAACTGGCTGTCCGGAGAAAAGGCCAGGCCGGCGGGGACGCCATACGACCAATTTGCATATTGTTCCGGCAGGCTGACATATTCGCTGGTCAGCCTATTGTAGAGCTGTACGCCTGACCCGTAATCGTCGATCGCCACCCACTCACCCGAGGGGCTCATGGTGCGAATTCCATAGTTTGCCGCACCTCCACCGAAAGGAAGTCTCTCGAATCCGGTTCCAGGTTCGTAGACGTAGATAGCGTTGCCGGTGACGTTCGCTTCGGACAGAAGCGCCGAGGATCCATCGCTTAAGGCGAAGATGATGGAACCTTGCGGAACGCTGATGTTAGTCGCTGAATATTGGCCAGTTGCAAGATCGAGGACCTTTGGATTGATCCAACCGCTATAGCCCGGACGCAGATTCTGCGTGAGCAGAGCCGTTCCGTCCGCGAGCACCGCCACATCAGAAAAGACGTGATCGCCGCCGGCATCGAAGTTGAAGTTTGTCACGACGCCAGTCGCAAGGTCGACCTTATGCATCGTGACGACGTAGTTCGTGCCTCCCCATTGATTTGCGTATGAGGACACGGGTGTCCGTTCGACCACGAGTGCGAAGGTGCCATCCGGCGAAATGTCCATGGCACCCAGGTCCGCGCCGACGCTCAGCGTCTGGATCAAGGAACCCGTAGCAACGCTGTAAACATGGAGGTTTCCGTCGCCGGTGGTGGTATAGATTTTGCTACCGTCTTGGCTGATCTGCAGATCGACGGGTGTGGAATTCCCAAGGACGCCCTGCTGGACATTTGGATTGTCGGCCGTTGTTCCCTCGTCCGACAGGGTCAACTGCACTCCGCCCCCGGCGGCCGCGCCGGCGACGATATTGGTAGTCGGGAGGTTCGTGAAAGTCAGCGAACCGCCGGTGAAGGACAAAGTGTTGCCTGAGAGGGAGAATGAGAAGCCTGAGAGATCGGCATCCGAAATGACAATTCGGTCGTCGAAGTCGAAATCGGTGATCGTGTCCCCGCTCAAATTGGCCGCAGTGTCGATGAAGGTGTCGGCGCCCGATCCGCCGGTGAGGGAATCGGATCCGACCCCGCCACTTATCGCGTCGTTGCCGCTACCGCCGTGAACGACGTCGTTTCCGTCGTCGCCATTCAGCGTGTCATCGCCGCCTTCGCCGTGCAGCACATCGGACGCGGAACTGCCGTTAGCGGTATCATTTCCAGCGCCAGCATATATTTGCCCGCCGGCGACCCCCAGCGTAATGATGTTTCCGAGATCGTTACCCACCAAAGACTGCGCATAAGTCGAAGTGCCGGTGAGGTTCTCGACATTCGCTTCTAGGGTATGATCCGAGCCTAGTGTCTGGACCTCATCCGTGCCACCGTCAGCCTCTTCGACGATGAAATCTCCCATCACGCCAACGTAAACGTCGTCGCCTGACCCTCCGATCAACGTGTCCTGGCCGTATCCGCCATTCAGGATGTTGGATCCCGCATCACCGGTTAGCCGATCGTTTCCAATGCCGCCGCTGACATTCTCGATGGAAATGAGCGTGATCGTCCTGCCGTCGGCGTCCACGACCTGAGGTCCAGCCACAGCCAGGCTCAGGGTCAAATTGTTCAAGCTCGTCAGGAAGAGCGCGGTGTCGCTGCCCGATCCCCCATCGATTATGTCATTGCCATGGGTGCCGCCATCGAGCCGATCATTACCACCACGGCCCGAAAGCGTGTCATTTCCGTCATCGCCGAAAAAGTAATTGTCATTGTCGTCGCCGCTCAGCGTATCGGCGGCGATTGTCCCGAAAAGATTCTCGATCCCGATCAGCGTGTCGTAACCTGCCAGCAACGTATTCTGCGGCCCGCTAATAGATAGGTCGACGGTCACGCCGCCTAGCGCAGGGGTCTCTGCATAATAAAAAGCGGCATCTATGCCCGCGCCGCCATCGAGCGTGTCATCTCCCGCTCCGCCGTTCAGGTAATCATTGCCCTCGCCCCCGCTGAGCGAGTCATTGCCGCCCAGGCCAGCAAGCGAATCGTTCCCGCCATTGCCATTGATCACGTCGTCGCTGGACGTCCCCGTCAGCGTGTTTGCGCCCTCGTCACCGGTAAATGTAGGCATTCTTGTCTCCAGCATCAGTTCGTTGGCTGGTGCCGGCCCTCGGTCGCGCGATGTCAGGCAAATGCCGTTACCGCGACCGAACTCAAGAACCTCCGCCCCCGTACAATCACGCGCACCCGAGCAAATGCTTGTGAAATACTGGATACTAAAGAAGAACAAGCATCCCGCAACGGATAATTATTGGTCCATTTGCTTCAACCAAAGCTGACCGAAGGCACAGGCAGTGCGCTTGTGCCGATGCCAATGTCGCTTGCACCCGAAGCCCTCCGCACCCACATCCGGTTTTCCGCGTTGACCCGCTGTCCCGCCTCGCGCTAATCAGAACAAACATGGAACGAAACTGAGCCGATGCTGACCCACATTCCAAAGCATAGCTGTTGCCTATGCTGACCCACATTTCCGTCCGAGGTGCGCGCGAACACAATCTCAAGGGCGTCGATATCGACATCCCGCGCGAGAGCCTGACGGTCATCACCGGCCTCTCGGGCTCGGGCAAGTCGAGCCTCGCCTTCGACACCATCTATGCCGAGGGGCAGCGCCGCTACGTCGAGTCCTTAAGCGCCTATGCGCGCCAGTTCCTCGAGATGATGCAGAAGCCGGACGTCGAGCACATCGACGGCCTCTCGCCCGCAATATCAATCGAGCAGAAGACCACCAGCCGCAACCCGCGCTCGACGGTCGCCACGGTCACCGAAATCTACGATTATATGCGCCTCCTCTGGGCGCGGGTCGGCGTGCCTTACTCGCCCGCCACCGGCCTGCCGATCGAGGCGCAACAGGTCAGCCAGATGGTCGACCGCGTGATGCAGCTGCCCGAAGGCTCGCGCCATTATCTGCTCGCCCCGGTCGTGCGCGGCCGCAAGGGCGAATATCGCAAGGAGCTCGCCGAATGGCAGAAGCTCGGCTTCACGCGCGTCCGCATCGACGGGGAATTCTATGCCATCGAGGACGCCCCCGCGCTCGACAAGAAATACAAGCACGACATCGAAGTGGTCGTCGATCGCATCGCGATCCGCGACGGCATCGAGGCGCGGCTGGCCGACAGTTTCGAGACCGCACTGAAGCTGGCGGACGGGCTGGCGTTTCTGGATCCGGCTGATCCGCCGTCCGAACAAACTCCGTTCGTCCCGAGCGAAGTCGAGGGACGTGTCTCGACTTCGCTCGACACGAACGGCGATGGGGGTGCAGGACGTTCAGGAATGAAGCTCGACTTCGGCGCTCCCGGCCGAATCGTCTTCTCCGAAAAATTCGCCTGCCCGGTCAGCGGCTTCACCATCGCCGAGATCGAGCCGCGGCTGTTCTCGTTCAACGCGCCGCAGGGCGCCTGCCCGGCCTGCGATGGTCTCGGCGAAAAGCTCGTCTTCGACCCCGACCTGATCGTCCCCAACCACAATCTCAGCATCGCCAAGGGCGCGGTCGTGCCCTGGGCCAAGTCGCAGCCTCCCAGCCCCTACTACATGCAGGTGCTGAGCTCGCTCGCCCGCGCCTACGATTTCGACCTCCACGTCCCCTGGGCCGACCTTCCGGAGGAAGCGCATGAGGTCATCCTCACCGGCACCAGGGGCAAGCCGGTCACGCTGAAGTTCATCGACGGCCGCAAGTCGTACGAGGTGAAGAAGCCGTTCGAAGGCGTCATCGGCAACCTCAACCGCCGCCTGCTGCAGACCGAAAGCGCGTGGATGCGCGAGGAGCTCAGTCGCTACCAGGGTTCGATGCCCTGCGAAGTATGCCACGGCGCGCGCCTCAAGCCCGAGGCCCTCAGCGTCAAGATCGCCGGCGAGGACATCAGCCTCTCCTCCCGCCGCTCGGTCGCCGACGCCTTCGCCTGGTTCGGAAGCCTCGAGGAGAAACTCGGTCCGCAACAGCGCGAGATCGCCCGCGCCATCCTGAAAGAGATCAACGCCCGCCTCGGCTTCCTCCACAATGTCGGGCTCGACTATCTCCACCTCGACCGCACGTCGGGCACCCTCTCCGGCGGCGAGAGCCAGCGCATCCGCCTCGCCAGCCAGATCGGCTCGGGCCTTAGCGGTGTCCTCTACGTCCTCGACGAACCCAGCATCGGCCTTCACCAGAAGGACAATGACCGCCTCCTCGAAACCCTCCAGCGCTTGAAGAACCTCGGCAATACCGTGCTGGTCGTCGAACATGACGAGGACAGCATCCGCTCCGCCGACCATGTCATCGACATGGGGCCGGGCGCCGGCGTCCACGGCGGCGAAGTCGTCTGCTCGGGCACGCTCGAGGATCTGCTCGCCTGCGAGACCAGCCTCACCGCGGACTATCTCTCCGGCCGCCGCTCGATCCCGCTCCCCGCCACCCGCCGCAAGGGCAGCGGCAGG
Organism: Sphingomicrobium sp.; assembly: GCA_039915925.1. Taxonomy (GTDB): domain Bacteria; phylum Pseudomonadota; class Alphaproteobacteria; order Sphingomonadales; family Sphingomonadaceae; genus Sphingomicrobium. The sequence continues at coordinate 666 of JBDSMG010000006.1, read as the reverse complement.
AAACTGATGGTCAAGGGCGCCACCGCCAACAACCTTCGCTCCGTCGACGCCGCGATCCCGCTCGGCACCTTCACCTGCATCACCGGCGTCTCCGGCTCCGGCAAGTCGAGCCTCACCATCGACACGCTTTACGCCGGCGCCGCCCGCGCATTGAACGGCGCCCGCATCCCGTGCGGCCCGTGCGAGAAGATCGGCGGCCTCGAACATCTCGACAAGGTCATCGACATCGACCAGTCGCCGATCGGCCGCACGCCCCGGAGCAACCCCGCGACCTACACCGGCGCCTTCACCCTCATCCGCGACTGGTTCGCCGGCCTCCCCGAAAGCCAGGCGCGCGGCTACAAGCCCGGCCGCTTCTCGTTCAACGTCAAGGGCGGCCGCTGCGAGGCGTGCAAGGGCGACGGTCTGCTCAAGATTGAGATGCACTTCCTCCCCGACGTCTACGTCACTTGCGACATCTGCCACGGCAAGCGCTACAACCGCGAGACGCTCGAGGTGAAGTTCAAGGGCCGAAGCATCGCCGACGTGCTCGACATGACGGTCGAGGATGCCGCGGAGTTCTTCAAGGCGGTCCCCGGAATCCGCGACAAGATGGCGATGCTGGCCGAGGTCGGGCTGGGCTATATCAAGGTCGGTCAGCAGGCGACGACGTTGAGCGGCGGCGAG
>JBDSMG010000065.1:0-8175 GCA_039915925.1 Sphingomicrobium sp. | reverse complement strand
ACAGCTGGAAACGCAGGTGTCACGCACATGAAATATCTTGCCAACCCATGGGATTTGGCACCAACAGTCGGCGCGTGGAGCGGACAACCCAATTCGTCGGGCAAAGCCTGGCCTTCCTCGATGCGGTCGAGCGGGCAAGCCGTGCCGCGCCCTTGAACCGCCCGGTGCTGGTGATCGGCGAACGCGGCACCGGCAAGGAATTGATCGCCGAGCGCCTGCACCATCTGTCCTCGCGCTGGGCCGGGCCGCTGGTGACGATGAACTGCGCGGCGCTTCCCGAAAATCTGATCGAGGCCGAGCTGTTCGGGCACGAAGCAGGCAGTTTTACCGGTGCGGCGAAGACGCGGCATGGGCGCTTCGAGGAAGCCGACGGCGGGACCTTGTTCCTCGACGAGCTCGCGACTTTGTCTTCGCCGGCGCAGGACCGGCTGCTTCGCGCCGTCGAATATGGCGAGATCACCCGCATCGGCGCGTCGAAGCCGATTTCGGTCGACGTGCGCATCGTCGCCGCAACCAACGAGCATCTTCCGCGACTCGTGGACGAAGGGAAGTTCCGGGCCGACCTGCTCGACCGGCTGTCGTTCGAAGTCATCACCCTGCCGCCGATGCGGGCGCGGACGGGCGACATTCCGTTGCTGGCCGAACATTTCGGGCGGCGCATGGCGGCGGAACTGGAATGGCCCAACTGGCCCGGTTTCTCACCGCGAGCGATGGCCGCTCTCGAAGCCTATCAATGGCCCGGCAACGTCCGTGAGCTCAGGAACGTCGTGGAGCGAGCGGTCTACCGGGCCGAGAATCCGGAGCGGCCCATCGACGAGATCCAGTTCGATCCGTTTCGCTCTCCCTGGGCGCTCAGCGAGGCGGCGACGACAGCTGTTCCGCAGGAGCAGCAGGCCGAGGCGCACGCGCCGGTCGCCGCATCCACGAACGGTGTCAGCACCTCGACCGAGGATTTCCGCTCGGCCGTGTCGGCTTACGAGCGGGCGCTGCTGCAGGACGCACTGGCGAAGAACCGCTTCAACCAGCGCGCCACGGCAACGGCATTGGGCCTAAGCTACGACCAGCTCCGCCACGCCCTCAAGCGCCACAAATTGCTCGAGGGCGAAAGCGCTTAAAAGCGTTCAGGCCGGCAACGACTGGAAAGTCGTCATGGCGTAAAGCATCGGGATCGACAGCAATGTGTTGGTCCGCGACGCGAGCATCGCCACCCGCGCCGACTTGGCCTTACTCGCGTCATCCGCTTCGACAAGGCCGAGCGCACGCTTCTGGTTCGGCCAGATCACGAACCACACGTTCGCCGCCATGATGAGCGCCAGCCACATGCCGGTGCCGATCACTCGGAAGCCCTCCTGGAAGCTGAGGGCTTCGTGGATGTACCCGTTGAGCCAGGCGAGAATTGCGCCCGTAAGCACGGTGAACAGCGCCGCCCAGCGGAAGAAGAACAAGGCTTTGGGCGCGATATATTTCGACACGCCCGGCTTCAGCTCGGCAGGGACGCTCGGCATGGTCGGGATCTGCACGAAGTTGAAATAATAGAGGAGGCCGATCCAGGTGATGCCGAAGAAGACATGGAGCCAGCGGAACACCGGCGGGGCCGTCAGCACGTCGGCGTGGAAACCCATCATCATGGCGATGGCCAGGACGAGGCCGATTGCCAAAGTGATATGCAGATTTTCGAGAATCTTGCCCATCTTGTTCCCCTGTTAACTGAATTCTTCTTGAGCCAACCCTTAGAACGTTACGGCGGCAGCCAGCAAGCTGTGCGGATCAGGAGCGCGGCAGTTTCAGGCCATAATCGCGCGCCATGTCGCGGTAGAGCTGCAGGAACTCGGGGATCGCGTCAAAGCGCCCGCCGAATCCGGGCCGGGGCGGCGGGACCGCAGGTGTCGCAGAGGAAGGTCGCGGCGCTGCTCCTGGAGCCTCGGCGCCATTCACGCCCTGCGACAGCAGGTTCGGCTTGGGCCCGCCGCCGGCATTCAGTCCGCCACGCGCAAAGATGGCTTCCTGATGGATCGTGGGTTCCCAGATGTAGCTTCCCCAGCCGTTCGGATGGGCGTGCACCAGATCGTTCAAATAGCGCTTCCGCGACGAATATTCGAGAACGAGGAAGCCCTTGTCGGGATAGCGCTTTTCGAATTCGGTGAAAGTGCGCGCCCAGTCGCCTTCCGCCGCCTGCTGGTAGCAGGAGAAGCCAACGGCATCGAAGCGTACACCGCGTTGCAGGAGATTGTCGGTCCAGCTGCGGACGATCGGCCAGTGACGGCCGAGATGGTTGTGCACGGCAATGGGTACGCGCGGCAGCTCCTTGCGGGCGGCGGCAATTCCCGCCTTTAGCAAAGCCGCGAAATTGTCGAACCCGCCGGCTCCGGCGACATTCATGTGAACCTTGTCGGTGTCGGGATTGCCGGTCGGAATGGTGAGCGGCACTCGGCCGTCCGGCCAAAGCATGCCGAAGGTCGTCTCGTTGCCGAGAACCACCAGGTCTGGACGGACTCCCGCGGCCTTGAAGGCGGCGAGGGTTTGGCGGGTGTACAAATGCAGGGCATCGACGAGTTTTGGGAAGGGGAGGGAGGCCCATGCCGCCGGCTTGTCCTGGTGCTGCGGGTCGGCCCAATTGTCCGAATAATGGAGAGTGAAGGAGAGGTGGAACCCGGCCGCCTTCACGCGCCGGGCGAACGCAACGCTGGCCGCCGTCCCGGCCCACGGTCCGTTCGGACCGCTCCCCCGGCGCGAATAGCCGTTCTCGGGGTTGACGAAGAGCCGCAGCTTGATCGCGTTGAAGCCCGCATCTTTCAGGATCGCGAGCGCGTCCTTCTGCTTGCCGTCTTCGAAGAAGGTTGCGCCGCGCGCTTCCTGCTGCGGGAGCCAGGAAATGTCGGCGCCGATGAGATACGGCCACGGCCGCCTTGCGCGCCTCGCTGGAGCCCCGCTCGCCGTGCTGGAAAGCGAGAGTGCTATTGCTCCAACGCCAAAATCTCGACGTGTGATCGACCGGTCTTCCACACTCCCCTCCCGATTTGTAACCTTTAGTCCCGCATTGTGAACGAGATTGCACTCGACGTGAACCTCAAATTTGCGAGCCGGAAAGCGGAGCCAGACGGGCGGCGGCGGGTTGTCTCCCTGTGAGCCGACATTTTCAATCAAGAGGACCGGAATGACCTTCCAATTGCCCGAACTGCCATACGCCAACGACGCACTCGCCCCCTACATGTCCGCGGAAACGCTCGAGTTTCACCACGGCAAGCACCACCGCGCCTATGTTGCCAAGACCAACGAGCTGCTGCAGTCGGAAAGCAGCCTGAGCGGTGCGCCACTTTCGCAAGTCATCCGGCACGCGCGGCAGGACGGCAATGCGAAGCTGTTCAACAACAGCGCGCAGCTATGGAACCACAGCTTCTTCTGGCAGTGCCTTGCCCCCGCTGAGGGGCAGAAGCCGACCGGCCGTCTCGCGCAGCTGATCGAGGACGGGTTCGGCGGCGTCGAGCCGTTGCTCCAGAAACTGCAGGAGGAAGCGGTGAACCATTTCTCCAACGGCTGGGCGTGGCTCGTCCTCGACCGCGGGAGCCTCAAGATCACCTCGCTCCACGATGCGGATACGCCGTTGGCCTACGAAGGGATGCAGCCGCTCTTCACGCTCGATGTGTGGGAGCATGCCTATTACATCGACTATCGCAATGAGCGGCCCCGCTTCGCCAGCTCGGTGCTTGCGAACATCGTCAACTGGGATTTCGTCGCCCAGAACCTCGATGGTGCGGGCGAGCGGCGGGCCGATCAGGAGGGCTCTTCGGCGCAGGCCGAGCTTACTGCTTGAGTCGATAGCCGGTCTTGAAGATCCACACGATTGCGCTGAGGCAGGCGGCGATGATCGCGGCCATCACCGCCACGCTTGACCACACCGGTACGTCGGCGATCGAGTAGAAGGTCCAGCGGAAGCCGCTGACCAGATAGACGACGGGGTTGAACAAGGTGACCGTGCGGAACGGCTCCGGGATCGTCGTCACCGAATAAAAGGCGCCGCCGAGGAAGGTGAGGGGCGTGATCACCAGCATCGGGATGATCTGCAGCTGCTCGAAATTGCGCGCCCAGATGCCGATCGCGAAACCGAACAGGCAGAAGGCGGTGCAGATCGTGAGCAGGAACAGGAAAGCGAGCAGCGGGTGATCGATGTGGACGGGGACGAAGATGGTCGCCGTCGCAAGCGTCACCAGCGCAAGGATCATCGACTTGGTGACCGCCGCGCCGACATAAGCGAACACCGCCTCGAAGCTCGAGATCGGAGCTGAGAGGAGCTCATAGATTGTGCCGCTAAACTTCGGAAAGAAAATGCCGAAGCTCGCGTTGAAGATTGAGTTCATGAAGACTGCGAGCAAGGTGAGACCCGGCACGATGAAGCTGCCGAAGCTGACTCCCTGCATGGCGGCCATGCGCGACCCGAGCGCCGATCCGAACACGATGAAATAGAGCGCGGTGGTGATAACCGGGGTGACCAGACTCTGCCAAAGAGTCCGCCGGGCGCGCGCCATTTCGAAGCGGTAGATCGCGGATATCCCGTGCGTGTTCATTCCGCCGCCTCCCGAGCGTTATCGTCATGCACAAGTTCGACGAAGATGTCCTCGAGGCTCGACTGGTGCGTGGACAGGTCCTTGTACTGAATGCCGAGGTCCGTGAGGCCGCGCATGAGCGAGGCGATTCCCGTGCGTTCGGCATGGCTGTCGAAATCGTAGCGCAGCACGTGACCGTCATCCTCCAGCTGCGGTTTCCACTCCGACAGTTCGGCGGGCACTGTCTGCATGGCTTCGGAAAGGACGATCCGAAGCGTCTTCTTGCCCATTCGCGCCATCAGCGCCTTCTTCTGGTCGACCGCAATCAGCTCGCCCCGGCTAATCACGCCCACCCGATCGGCCATTTCCTCGGCCTCCTCGATATAGTGGGTCGTGAGGATGATGGTTGTGCCGGCGGCGCGGAGCTTGCGCACCAGCTCCCACATGTCGCGGCGGAGCTCGACGTCGACGCCCGCGCTGGGCTCGTCGAGGAACAGGATCGTGGGCTCGTGGCTCAGCGCCTTCGCGATCATCACGCGGCGCTTCATGCCGCCCGAGAGGTGCATCATGATCGTCTTGCGCTTGTCCCATAGCGACAAGCGCTTGAGGATATCCTCGATCTTGGCGTCGTCGCGCGGCTTGCCGAACAGCCCGCGCGAAAAGCTGACCGTATTCCACACCGTTTCGAAAGCATCGGTCGTAAGTTCCTGTGGAACAAGGCCGATTCGTTCTCGCGCATAGCGGAAGTTCGATCTCCAGTTGCGCCCGTCGATCAGCACCTCGCCGCCGCTTGGAGTGACGATCCCGCAGACGATGTTGATCATGGTCGTCTTGCCGGCGCCGTTCGGGCCGAGGAGCGCGAGGATTTCGCCACGCTGAATATCGAGGTCGACGCCCTTCAGCGCCTCCACGCCAGTTCCGTAGGCTTTACGGAGCCCGCGGATGGAAAGGATTGGTTCGTTCATTCAATTGGCCCCGGTTCCACTGGCTTGGCTTTGTCCACCGTCAGTCCGTGCTTCATCAGCATCGGCACATTGGCAATTGCAAAGAGGAAGGTGAGGGGCATCGCGCCCCAAAGTTTGTACCCGACCCAGAAGTTCGTGCTGCTGTTCCGCCAAACGACTTCATTGGCGATTGCCATCAGCAGAAAGAAGATGGCCCAGTTTCGCGTCAGCTTGGTCCAGCCGGTCTCGTCCAGGCCCGGATAGGCGCTTCCGAGCACCGACTGCAGGATTGGCCGCCTGGTGGCGAGGCCGAACGCGAGCAACCCCGCGACGAACAGATAATAGATCGTCGGCTTGATCTTGATGAAGCTCTCATTGTGCAGCCAGATCGTGAGGCCGCCCATCACGACCACCATAATCCCTGAAAACCACAGCAGGGGCGAGATGGTCCTGAAACGCAGCGCCGAGTAGATCATCGCCGCGATCATCGCGACCATGAAGGCCCCCGTTGCGACGAAGATCTTCGCAACCTGAGGCACCGGGGCGAGATAGTTTGCAACGAAGAAGACGATCAGCGGACCGAGATCGATCAGCAGTCGCGATGCTCCGGCGGGTTCCTGTTTCTCGCTCATTCGGCTGCCAGTCCTGCAATCGCACGGGCGACCGCGCGCGGATCGAATGGACGGAGGTCGTTGACGCCTTCGCCGACTCCAATGGCGTGGATCGGAAGCCCGAACTTCTCGGCGGCGGCGACCATCACCCCGCCGCGCGCGGTGCCGTCGAGCTTGGTCATGATCAGCCCCGTCACCCCGGCAAGGTCGCGGAACACCTCGATCTGCGACAGCGCGTTCTGCCCGGTCGTGGCGTCGAGCACCAGCAGGACATCGTGCGGGGCATCGGGGTTGAGGCGGCCGAGTACCCGGCGGACCTTGGACAGTTCGTCCATCAGGTGGGTTTTGTTCTGTAGGCGGCCCGCGGTGTCGACGATCAGCACATCCTCGCCGCTCGCCGTCGCCTGCTTCACGCCATCGAAGACGATTCCCGCCGCGTCGCCGCCTTCCTTGCCGGCAATCACCGGCGCCCCGATGCGCTGGCCCCAGATCTTGAGCTGCTCGATCGCGGCCGCGCGGAAGGTGTCGCCGGCCGCGAGCAGGACGCCATAGTCCTGCTCCTTTAGCCAGGCGCCGAGCTTGCCAATCGTCGTCGTCTTGCCGGAGCCGTTGACGCCGATCACGAGGATCACGTGGGGGCGCGGAAAACCATAGACTTCCAGCGGCTTGGCAACTGGAGCCAAGATCTTCTCGATCTCTTCCGCAAGGATCGAGCGAAGGCCGCGCTCGTCGAGCTGCTCGTAGCGGCGGGCGGCAATGCCATCGCGGATGCGCTTCGATGCTTCAGGCCCGAGGTCGGACGCGATCAGCGCTTCCTCGATGTCGTCGAGCGTAGCCGTGTCGAGCGCGGCCTTGCTGGTGAGGCCGGTCAAATTGTCGGCGACCTTCTCCGCGGTCTTGGCAAAGCCGCCGCGGAGGCGGTCTAGCCAGCTCATGCCCAGGCCCCGATCAGTTCGCCGTCGGCAAAGCCGGTGATGCGCGCTTGACCGATCTGGCCACGGCGGCTGCCGGCGACACGGACCGGCGCGAAGGCGTCGCTATGACCCTTTTCCTTATTCTCGATCATCACCGGCTGGGTCGTGCCGACTAGGCTCTGCAGCCACGCGGCACGGCGGCTGGCGCCGCCTTCGCGAAGCCGGGCGGCCCGGGCCTTGATAAGCTCCCGCTCCAGCGGCGGCATTCGCGCGGCAGGGGTGTTCGGGCGCGCCGAAAAGGGGAAGACGTGGGCGGCGATGATGTCACAATCCTCAAGCAATCTGAGGCTGTTGAGTGCCATCTCTTCGGTTTCGGTCGGAAAGCCCGCGATCAGGTCGGCGCCGATGGTCGCATCGGCCCGCGCGGCCTTGATCCGCTCGACGGTGCGCACGGCCTCGGCGCGTGAATGGCGGCGCTTCATCCGCTTCAGAATCATGTCGTCGCCCGCCTGCAGCGACAGGTGGAAGTGTGGCATCAACCGCGGTTCGCCGGCGATCAGCTCGTGGAGCGCAGGGTCGATCTCAATGCTGTCGAGCGAGGACAGGCGCAGGCGTTGCAGGCGCGGTTCAGAGGCCAGCAGGCGCTGGCATAGAGGTCCGAGTCCGCCATCGTAACTGGTGATGTCGACGCCGGTGAGGGCGATTTCCCTGGCGCCGGCATCGATCTCCCGCGCCACCGCATTGCGGATCGCCTCGAACGGCAGCGACCGGCTCGGACCGCGCGCCTGCCAAATCGAGCAGAAAGTGCAGCGGTGGTCGCAGCCGGTCTGGATCGCGACGAAGCTGCGGACGCGCGAGAGGAAGCCGGCCGGGACCAGCGGAGGGGCTATGGCGTCTAATGCGACGCTATGACCGTTCGTCCTGAGCGTAGCGCGGAGCGCAAAGTCGAAGGGCGCCTGCTCAGCCGCCGAGCCGCGCCCTTCGACTTCGCTCAGGACGGACGAGGTTGGTGCGAATGCGGAAGCACTCAGCTTTTCGGCATTCCCGACAACCCGATCCACCTCGGGCATGGCCGCGAAGCGCTCAGGCTCAAGCTGGGCCGCGCAACCCGTGACCAGCACGCGCGCATCCGGCCGCGCCTTCTTCGCCCGCCGGATCGCCTGAC
>JBDSMG010000005.1:0-2862 GCA_039915925.1 Sphingomicrobium sp. | reverse complement strand
CCGTGAGATAGCCCTTCGATTCCAGCACGGCGAAATCGACTTCCGGCTGGTTGGCCGCGCGCGCGGATTCGTTGTACGCGCTCACGGCGTCGTGAAACTGCTTCTCCTGCCCTGGCCCGTAGGTGGTGTGCCCGACGGCGACCGACCCGATGAGTCGCGGACCGCTCGCGGTTTCCCGCGGGGCCACCGCGCGACGCTCGAAGCCCGTGCGCCGCTCGGTCCCGGTGAACACCGCCTGCCGGTGAATCGTGGATGACGTCATGATCGTTCTCGCTCTCCCGAGGGACGCTTAGACCAGCGCGTCGTAAACGTACAGCCGCTGCTCTTCGGGCATCGGCACGGCGATGTTCTCGGCTTCCATCAGCAGCGTCATGCCGCGATTGAGCTCCGAGTACCAGATGGTGACGTCCTGCAGGTTCACCTTGGCGTTGGTGACCAGTTCCTTGCCACCGCGCGAGGCGGCCACGGAATGGGTGTTGCCGATCCGGCCATCGGGCGGCTGGAAACCGATCTTGCCCGTCGGCACGAAGAAGGTTGTCGCCGTGCCCTGCCCGCCGTCGGTGGACTTGTCGTACGTCCGCTCGTCGACGACGATGGCCGTCCGGATGCCCTGCTCGGCCAGTCGCTCGTTGACGTTGGTCACGGTCGGCCGCTGCGCGTTCGGTCCGGCCGGGGCGCTCGACACGATCAGCTGGAACGTGGCATCCCGCATCCGCGCCACGCTGGGCTGCCCGCCGAGGAAGCGCGCGGCGTTCTGCACCTGCGTCACGAAGTTGTTGTACGCCGTGCCACCGCTGCCGCCGGTCCACGCCACGCCGGCCGCGACATACCGCGACGCGGAGAATCCGAGCGGTCCCGCCAGCGCGGTGCCCGAGACCGGGTCACGCATGCTGAACGTGTTGCTGAGCCAGCCCTCGAAGAAGGCCGCCTCGATGCGCCGGTGCACGGCGTCGGCCAGCAGCGTCGACCAGCGCCCGACATCCGCGACCACGCCGTTGTCGATCAGGCTGCGGATGGCCGGATCGGGCAGTGACAGCTCCAGCATCCGGCGCTCGTCGAGATGCTTGGTCGCGGTGAGCGGCAGGATTTCCCATTCGCTCTGTGGACCGACGGCTTCCCAGAGCTCGCGGCCATTGGCGTTCCACGCGCGGTACTCGGCGGTGAGGCGCAGCGTGGCCTTGGTGAGATCGCGAATCTTGAGGCTGTTGGCCTGGAGGCGCGGCGCGAGCGCGGGCCACCGGAGGTCGAGCGGGTTTTCCTCGAGCCGAGCCTGCTCGCGGATCGTGATGTTCTGTGGGCTGAGCCGCTGCATGCGGCGAAGCAGATCGAAAGCCATGACGACTCCCCTTTACTTGAGCACCACGCCCGGCAGACCGGTCGCGATGGCAGAGAGTTCGTTGGCGCTGAGGACGCGCCCGAGGTTGGCCTCGATAGCCTTCCGGTTCAGACCACCGGAATAGAGCATGTTCCCGAACCGATTGATGGTGCCGAGCTTGGCCGGCTCGGGGGCGATGAGTCCGTACGCGCTCTGCGCTGCGCCGCTCACCGGCCCGCCCGTCGCGAGCACCGGGAGACCGGGCGGCAGGTTGCCGTCGGCATCACGCGACGCCGCCAGGAGCGTGGCGTCGAGCAATCCCTCGTGGATGCTGTGGCCTTCGCCGAAGCGAATGTCCATGTAGGACACGCCACCTGCATCGAGTGTGGTCCGTTCCAGCATTGTGTGCGTTCTCCCGTGAGCCCGCGCGACGCGCGGGGATGATTAACGGAACGCCAGATCCTTGTTGCGTTCCGACTGATTGATGGCGCGCTTCGCCATCTCCTTCCCTTCTTTCACCGGGTCGTACTCGCCGCCGCCACCCGACCCGCCGCCGCCGTCCTGCTCGACCCCGGCCCCGGCGTCCATCGTGACCTTGAGCGCGTCGGGATCTTCCCGCTTGAGCCGCGCCTTCACCTCGCTGGACAGCGCCTTGATCAGCGCATCTTCGGTATCATCGTCGGCGCTGATCGGGATTTCCCGCCCGGCCTGCATGATGCTCAGCGGCGTGTCGCCTTTCGGCACCCGAATCCGCTTGCGCAGGTCCGGATCGGCCTTGATCAGTTTGAGCCAGGCCGGGCGCACCGCGCCCACGTCGTCCTGCTGTCCCAGCGATTCCGCCACGCGCGCCATCACGCGATCGAGTTCGCGCTGTTCGTCCCGCTGCTCGACCTCGCGGTCTTTTTCCTTGAGCCGGGTGGTCAGGGTGCGGACTTCCTGCTGCGCGTCCTCCAGCTGCTTCTTGAACTCGGGCGGTGCGCCGTTCGTGCGCTCGGCGGTGAGGCGTTCGACCTCGGCGGTCGCGGTGGTGAGGTCGCGTTGCAGCTTCTTCATCGTCTTGTCGCCCTGGCCGGCGGCCTTCAACTGCCCTTCGGTGAGCACGAGCGTGTAGACAGGCCCGGCCTTGGCGCGGAGGCCATCGGCAATATCCTCGGGCGTTGCGCCCGCCAGCGGCGCGTCGTCACCGAGAAACAGGGTGTCGAGCGCAGCCAGTTGGTCCGGCGTGAGCGGCATAGTGATACCTCGTAGGCATGACGGAAGGGGAAAGGAAACGTACACCACCGTCGCCGGCCCCCGTCAATGCGCAACGGATGTCCGACTGCGGCGCGGACAGGCCAACCGACGTGCCCTACTGCGGTGAGGGCGAACCGACCAGCGGCCCCGATGCGGGCGAGGCGACCCAACGTGCGGACGTGCGGCCTACGATGTTGAACGTGCCATGAGCATACCGACCGCGGCGGCATCATGTCAAGCGTCGTCGTCGGTTGGCGCGCCCCACTCGGACGCCGGCAGCATCACCACGCGACCTTGATAACAGCCGCAGTTGG
>JBDSMG010000012.1:0-30910 GCA_039915925.1 Sphingomicrobium sp. | reverse complement strand
GCGATCCCGACCCGCACCAGCGTCTGCACTACGCCGCGGTTGAGCCGCTTCAGCTCGCGTCGCCGCGCATCGGTCACCGCGCCGGAGCGTTGCTCGATCCGCGCGAGAACATTGTCCGCGCGCGACGTTTGCTGGCCGACTTTCGTTCGTGTCGCCGCCGCGCGCTCGAAACTTGCGTTCGCACGGTCGAAGATTCGGCCGATGTCCCGCTGGTTCATTTGCTCTCCAGCGCCTCGAACGGTGACGAGTTATTCTCGAGCCGCCCCTGCGCCACCCCCTCGGCCCGCGCGATATAGCCTTTCGATTTCTCCACCTCGGTCCCGAGCGTCGCCACGGTTTGCTTCATATTGGCCAGCGCCGCCAATTTGAACGCGTCGATCGAGTCCATCGTGTCGTAGATGTTCTGGAACGCGCGCTGCAGTGTTTCGAGCGGGATGGTCGAGCTTGCCGCTTGCTCATGGATCGCGCTTGACTGGGTCTTGAGCAACTCGCCGGTGGTGTCGATCATGTTGGCGGTGGTGGTGTTGAGCGCGCCAATCTGTTCGAGCACTAAGCGCTGGTTCGACATGGCCGAGGCGACCGTAACCGCCGTCCGCAATGCCGAGACGGTGGTGGTCGAGGCGCGGTCGACGCCCTTTACCAGCTCGACATTGTTCTTCTTGACCAGGTCGAGCGCCAGATAGCCCTGGACCGTCACCGCCATCTGGGTCAGCAAGTCGGTGGTGCGCTGGCGAGTATAGAAGAGCGCCGTCTCGCGGATCGCCTTGGCCTTGGCCGGGTCGGTCGCGTCGAGCTCGTTGGCCTTGTCCTCAAGCGTCTTGTCGAGCGTTTTGGAGATGTGGATCATCTGCTCGAGCTTGTGCATCGTCTTCCACAGGCTCGCGCGCTCGGTGTCGATCGCGGCGTTGTCCATCAGCAGCTCGTCCTTGCCGTTGGCAAGACGGTTCAGGATTGCCGAGATGTGGGTCTGGCTCGACCGGTACTTGTCGAAATAATGGTTCACCCGGTTACCGAACGGAATGATGCCGAGGAATTTGCGCGTGGTCATGGCGCGGCCGGCTTCCTTGGGGTCGAGCGCCTTGGAGATGTGGATCATCTGCTCGAGCTTGTGCATCGTCTTCCACAAGTTCGCGCGCTCGGTGTCGATGGCCGCATTGTCCATCAGCAGCTCGTCCTTGCCGTTGGCAAGGCTGCCGAGGATCTTTGAAATGTGGGTCTGGGAACTGCGATATTTGTCGAAATAGCGATCGACCCGATTTCCGAACGGAATGATGCCCAGGAGCTTGCGGGTCTTGGTCGCTTCCTTCGGGTCGAGCGATTCCACCGTCCGGCGTAATTCGGTCAGGTCTGCGCCGATGCCGGTATCCTTGTCGATCGCCTTGACTGGCCGGTCAAGGAAGCGGTTCGACGCACCGGCCGCTTCGGCGATTTCCTTGCGGCCCATCGCGGTCAGCTGATCGACCTTCTTGCCGAATTCGGGGCTATTACTGTCCAGCGCGGCTAGTTCGTCAACGAACTTGGCGACCTTGGAGTCCAGCTCGCTGGTTTCCTCGACCTTCAGCGGAACCAGGCCAACTGCCTCGGCCGGGGCGATCGCCTGCAACGCCTCAGGCGGGTCAAGCTTGAGCTTGGTCTTGGTTTCGGTCGGCGCTTCGCTGGCCATTTGTCGTCTTCCTTTTCCTGCCCGCCGCACGGTGAACGTCCGCAACAGGCGGTGCAAGTGCTGTGAGGCTGTATTATAGGCGCAACACACGCACCTTCAAGCCTCAGGCGCGACATTCAGGGTAAAGGCGCTTTAACCAACAGTTTCAACGGTTCGCATACCTTGAGTGCCTAGACAGCATGTCATGCGCATCGAATGTCTGGAAACCGGCCGATGATTTCGTTCATCAAAAAGCTCTGGCGGGACCGCAGCGGAAACGCGTTGCTGGTCGCTGCGGCCTGCATGCCACTGGTGTTCGGAGCCGCGGGCCTTGCGTCCGACACGATCCAGTGGGTGATGTGGAAGCGACAGCTTCAGCGGCTCGCGGATTCGGGAGCGCTAGCAGGCGTCTATGCGATTGCGGCCGGACAGACTGTAGGGACGTGCTCGACGTCATTGCTGTCGTCGGCAACCTACTCAAATCCCGTCGCTTACGACATCAAAAAGAATTCCAAGCTCAAGGTCGTCCCGACATGCGAGATGCACAACCCATCGACGACTGCGGGCTTCACGACGGATGTTAACTCCATCAACGTGACCCTGACGATGCAGAAGCGCTTGAACTTCTCGTCAATGTTCCTCGCGAATCCGCCAACAATCGAGGCAAATGCCACGGCGACGATCGTTCCGGACGGCCAATATTGCGTGATCTCCCTCGAAAGCGGGAATGTAACCGGCATCGACGCGTCAGGCAGCACGACCGTTAATCTCGGCTGCGGCGGCAAGACCAACTCGACATCCATAAGCGCGGCGGTCGCAACGGGCAGCTCCAACGTCAAAATGACGCCGGTCGCCGCGGTTGGCGGCATTCCGGCGAGCGACAACTGGGGACCCGGCACGGTGCTGCAGCCCTTCAGCCTCGCTCAGGCTGATCCGTTCATCAACGTACCCCCGCCGACGCCGAGCGGCTGCCAGACTTTCGCGCAAATGGTCGCGGCCAACGGCGGCAGCATGGATTTTTCCGCGTCCCGTACGAGCGCCACCGCGGTCTATTGCATCAAGGAAAATGGCGGCGGCGGCTTCCAAGTCAATGGAGACGTGAACCTGGGGAAAGGCACTTATGTGCTGGATGCGACGGATCTTTCGATGTCGAGCACGGGTTCTCTCTTGTCCTGCAGCGGTTGCACCATCGTGCTCACCAGCAGTACCGCTGCCACGAACCCTAACAGTATCGGTTCCGTGCACATCACCGGCGGCAAGATGAACCTGACGTCCCCTGAAGCCGGCAACACCTACGCGGGTATCACAATTTACCAGGATCGACGGGCAACCGCATACAACAACAATACTTTCAACGGCAACGGGGCGTCGTCGCTGGAGGGTGCCCTGTACTTTCCAAACGGGGATCTGAGCTTCGCGGGGGTGACCGGACAGAGCACGTCGTGCTTGCAGCTCGTCGGTCGGCGGATCACCTTCACAGGCAACAGCAACATTCAGAACGACTGCAGCGGCGCTGGCGGCGGATCGATGTTCACCGGCCAGAAGGTGAGGTTGGTGGCATGATGCGGCGGCTTTGGAACATCGTGCGCGATGAAAGCGGTACATCGCTGATCGAAATGGCCCTTGTCATGCCTGTGCTCGCGGGATTGACAATCGGCATGGTCGACATCGCGCGCGGCTATTCGTCAAAGCTCGCACTTGAACAGGCCGCGCAACGCGCGATTGAGAAGGTCCAGCAATATCAGTCGACGTCCAGCACCTACAATTTGTTGGCTACGGAAGCCGCTTCTGCGGCGCGCGATGCAGGCTTCACCACCGCGGCCGACACGGATGTTGCGATTGACTATTGGCTCGAGTGCAACGGCGTCCGCCAAGGCGATGGCACCGCAGGCAATGGATACACCAGCAGCTGTAGTAGTGGACAAACCAATACGCGCTACATTTCGCTGGCCATCACGCAGAAGTTCAAACCGCTGTTCGGAACCAAATATTTCCCGGGTGCGAATTCGGACGGCACCTACACGATCAAGGGGACGGCGGCGATCCGCACGCAATGAACTTGCTTCGCTCCTTCGCGCGCGACGAGCGCGGTTCGCCGGTGATCGAGTTTGCGATCGCCGTCCCGACGCTTGTCAGCATCATCTATGGCATCGCTCAGCTCGGCTTCATCTATGAGGCGAGTGCGGGCATGTCGCACGCGCTTGGCGAAGCTGCGCGCTTCGCGACCATCTTCGACACGACTAAAACCACTCACGTTCACACCAACGACGAGATCGTTGCGAAGGCCAATGAGAAGCTCTTCGGAATGGGCAACGTGACGCCCACGATCACGATTCCGAGCAGCGGGACGGGGTGGCTGAAGCTGCAAATCACCTACACTAAAAAGCTCGACTTCCTGTTCATGACCGGTCCCACCGTGACCCTGACGCGCAGCAAGGTGATCTACACCGTCACATCGACCTGATCGCGCCTCCGGTGTTTCCGGGGTGACGATGAACAGGGCAGGGGCTATGCCGGTCGGACAACCGGACCGGAGCCTCCGCAATCATGAAATTCTTCGCCGACACTGCTGAAATCGCTGAAATCCGCGAGCTTGCCGACACCGGCCTGCTCGACGGCGTCACCACCAATCCCTCGCTGATCCACAAGTCCGGGCGCGATTTCGTCGAGGTGGTGCGCGAAATCGCGGGCATCTGCCCCGGCCCAATCTCCGCCGAAGTTGTCGCCCTCGATCATGACGGCATGATGCGGGAGGCGGAGATCCTGCGCAAAATCGCCGACAATATCGCGATCAAGGTGCCTCTGACCCCCGCCGGGCTCAAAACATGCAAGGCGCTCACGTCCGAGGGCACGATGGTGAATGTCACGCTGTGCTTCTCGGCGGCGCAGGCGCTGCTTGCAGCCAAGGCGGGCGCCAGCTTCATCTCGCCGTTCGTCGGGAGGCACGACGATGTCGGCTTCGATGGCATGGCGCTGATCGCCGACATCCGCATGATCTACGACAATTACGATTTCCCCACGGAGATCCTGGTTGCTTCGGTCCGGCATCCGATCCATGTCATCGAAGCCGCCAAACTCGGCGCGGACGTAATGACGGCGCCGCCGAAGATCATCCACCAGCTTTACAAACACCCGCTGACGGACAGCGGCATCGCCGCCTTCTTGAAGGACTGGGAAGCGACCGGGCAGAAGATCGGGTGACCTTCATCCTCCCGATCGGGGAGGATAGGTTTTTAACCGGTTTCGGGTTAGCTTCCGCGAATGGGACGGGTGATCCAGTTCGAGGAACGGGCAGTTGCCCAGCTGCGCGAGCGGCTCGGCGCC
Organism: Sphingomicrobium sp.; assembly: GCA_039915925.1. Lineage (GTDB taxonomy): Bacteria > Pseudomonadota > Alphaproteobacteria > Sphingomonadales > Sphingomonadaceae > Sphingomicrobium. The sequence continues at coordinate 25,944 of JBDSMG010000012.1, read as the reverse complement.
GTCAGCCAGGCCAACCAGGATCTGATCGCCTTCGCACGCGGCCATTCGGGCGCGGTGGCGTCGATCCATGAGGCGGTGATCGCAGCGGTCGATGCGGACAGCTTCGACGGGTTGATGCACGTCGTCACTCAGGAATGGCCGCTGATCCTGGGCATCGACGCGGTCGCGGTCGCGCTGATCGTCGGTCACCAGGGCTTCCGTGTGGACGGCAGCGGCGTGCAGATCGTTGCTCCGCAGTTGCTCGAACGCGCTATCAGCCAGGTCGACGGGGTCGAGTTGCGCACCGTCGAGCGCGGCCATCCGCTGTTTGGACCCGCCTGCGACCTGATCCGCGCGGAGGCGCTGATCCGTATCGATTGCGAGCCACCCCTGCCGAGCGGAATCATCGCGCTCGGCCAGCGGACGCCGCAGAGCCTGGACGGCCGTCACGGATCCGAATTGCTGATGTTCCTAGGGCGCAGCCTTGCGGCTATGATCCGCCGGTGCGTGATCGAGCCGAACCAGGACAATTGACCGAACAGCCCGCGCGGGCAGATGTCGCGCGCTGGGCTATCTTTTTGGCGCACGACCGCCGCCGCTCCCCGCACACCGTCCGCGCCTATGTCGGGACGGCGCACCGGCTGATCGACTTCCTCGGGCGGCATTTGGGTGAGTCGATCGACGCCGCAGCACTGACCAAATTGGAATCCGTCGATCTTCGCGCCTTCCTCGCGCATCGGCGGGGGAGCGGACTGGGCCCGGCTTCGGCCGGGCGCGAGCTTTCCGGCGTCCGCGCCTTCCTGAAGTTTGTGGGAGAACAGGACGGAGGCACCGGGCAAGTTCCCCGAACACGCGCACCGAAGCGGCCACGAACTTTGCCGCGCCCAGCCTCGCCGGAAGACGCGATGGGGCTTGCGGAAGATGCGGCGGAGGCAGCTTCGGCCCCGTGGATCGGCGCACGCGACCTCGCCATCCTGCTTCTGCTCTATGGCGCCGGCTTGCGCGTGGCCGAGGCGCTGTCGCTGACGGCCCGCGACCTGCCGATCGGGAGCACGCTGCGGGTGACGGGGAAGAGATTGAAGACGCGCATCGTGCCGGCGGTGCCGGCCGTTGCGGAAGCGATTGCCGATTATGTCCGCCAGTGCCCGTTCCAGATTAGTGGCGACGCGCCCTTGTTCGTCGGAGCGCGCGGCGGGCCGCTCAACCCGGATCTCGTGCGGCGCGCGGTCCGTGGCGCCCGGCTCCGCCTGGGCCTTCCGGACAGCCTTACGCCCCACGCGCTTCGGCACAGTTTCGCGACCCACCTGCTGGCGCGAGGCGCGGACCTTCGATCGCTGCAGGAGTTGCTGGGGCACGCGAGCCTGTCTTCGACGCAGATCTACACCGCGGTTGACGCGGCGCGCCTGCTGGACGTTTATCGGCACGCCCATCCGAGGGCTTGAGCGGGAAGTTTGGGGAAGTTTGCCGCGGCCTCTCGCGTAGTGGGGCTAACGAGTAGCACCGCGGCGAGAACCGGTTACGCCGCGCCGAGTAAATGAAACTCTAAATAACCGTATCGGTGAGTTTGTCCGAACAAGCACTTGGCTGAAGTCCGCGCATTTCGCATCCAAATCGGATCGGTCAGTGCAAAGATCAGCGTCCCGAAAGCCGCCGTTCGATCGCGGTCCAGATCAGCCCGGGCGTGTCGCTGCCGTCGAAGCGGTCGATTGCGACAATTCCAGTGGGCGAGGTGACGTTGATTTCGGTCAGATTGCCGCCGATCACGTCGATGCCGACGAACAGCAGGCCGCGCCGCTTGAGTTCGGGACCTAGCGCCGCGCAAATCTCGCGGTCGCGGTCGTTGAGCTGGACTGCTTCGGCCGTTCCGCCGGCGGCCAGGTTCGACCGGATTTCGCCTTTGCCCGGCCTGCGATTGATTGCGCCGGCAATTTCGCCATCGACAAGGACGATGCGTTTGTCGCCTTCGCTCACCGCCGGAAGAAAGGCTTGTGCGATGAAGGGCTCGGGCCAGCTGTGCGCGAACAGCTCGACGAGGGCGGTCAAATTCTGCCCGTCCGCCCCGATCCGGAAGACAGCGGCGCCGGCATTGCCGTGGAGCGGCTTCAGCACGATCTCGCCATGCTGGGCATGGAAGGCACGCACTTCGTCCAGCGACCGGGTGATGAGCGTCGGCGGCATGAAGCGGGCGAAGTCGAGGACGAACAATTTCTCGGGACAGTCGCGCACCGACCGCGGATCGTTGACGACCAGGGTTTCGCCGGCGACCCGCTCGAGCAAATAGGTTGCGGTGATATAGGCGACGTCGAACGGCGGGTCCTGACGCATTAGCACCACGTCGATGTCGCTGCCGAGGTCGAGTGTGGTCGCTTCTCCCGCGTCGAAATGATCGCCGAGCACGCGCTGCACGGAAACGGGGCGCGCGACTGCTCGGACCCGGCCGTTGTCGTAGCTGAGGTCGCTTGCGACATAGTGGAATAGCCGGTGGCCCAGGTCCTGCGCCTTCAGCATCAGCGCGAAAGTAGAATCACCGGCAATGCCGACACCTTCGAGCGGATCCATCTGCACTGCGACGCGGAGGCTCATGCGCGCCCGCTACGGCAGGCGAGCGCCTTTGTCACCCGTGCCAGACGTTCGGAAGGTGGCGCGGTAGACGGCCGGGGACGATGAAAATGGCGTCTATCCGCAGGTCGTCGCCCTCGCGCATATAGCGAGGGGCAAGGCGTTCGGCGGCGGCTGCCACACGGCGAAGGCGGTATTGGTCGAGCGAGAAGTCGGCTGCCTCGGCGGTCGAGCGCGCCTTGACCTCGACAAAGGCCAGCGTGCGACCGCGGCGGGCGACGAGATCGACCTCGCCGCCGGGGACGCGGGCGCGGCGGGCGAGGATTCGCCAGCCGTGGAGGCGGAGCCACAAGGCTGCGATCCGCTCCGCCCTGCGGCCGCGAGTCTCGGCTTCCTGCCGTTTCACCCGGCAGAGAGTTCCAGCGCCCGCGCATAGGCACGCTTGCGGGGGATTTGTAGCTGCTCCGCGACTTCGGCGGCAGCCCGCGATGGCGACAGCTGAGCAAGCGCCTCTCGGAGCGCCTGATCGAGCTGTTCGTCGGATGCGGCCTCGGCTTCGGCGGGCGGGCCGACGACAATGACGATCTCTCCCTTGGGCGCCGCGTCGGCATAGCGTTCCGCAAGCTCGCCCAAGCTGCCGGTCACGCACTCTTCGTGCAGCTTCGTGATTTCGCGTGCGACGGCAGCTTCGCGGTCTCCCAGTCCGTCGCGAAGCGCCGCAAGGCTGTCGCCGAGCCGCGGCCCGCTTTCGTAGAATATGAGTGTCGCCCGGATCGCGGCCAACTCGGCAATTGCATCGCTCCGCGCCTTGGCCTTCGGCGGAAGGAAGCCGGCGAACATGAAGCGGTCGGTGGGAAGGCCCGCGAGCGTCAGCGCCGCGATCAGCGCCGACGGGCCGGGCACGGTATGGACCGCGAGGCCAGCCTGGCGCGCCGCGCGCACAAGCTTGTAGCCTGGATCGGAGATGAGCGGTGTTCCCGCGTCGCTGACCAGAGCGACTGCCTGGTCCGCGAGCCTCGACAGGATGGCGCTCCGGTCAGCCTCGCTCGAATGGTCGTGATAGACCGCCATGCGGACCTTCGACCCTGTATGAGCCAGAAGCTTGGCGGTTACGCGCTTGTCTTCGGCGAGGATCAAGTCGGCCTTGCACAAGGTTTCGGCGGCACGCGGAGACAGATCACCGAGGTTTCCGATCGGCGTTGCGACCACGTAAAGTCCTGGCGGAAGTCGGTCAGCCATGGCTGTTTAATAAGCTCTTCCAAAACTTGCGAAAAAGAGTCATTCTCAACCCATCGATTTCCCTTGGAGAGGGTGCGATGATTATATTGACGATGGCATCGGCCATGTATCTGGCCGGATTGCAAGCTTCGATCACGGCGCCGCGGGTCGCCTTCACCAATTGCCTGAAAAAGGCGGAAGCAAGCGCCAAGGCGGAGAAGGTCGCTCCGGAGGCTTATGTGGGCTATTTGCGTGCTGCTTGCGGGCCGCAGGGTGAAAGGCTGAAGAATGCATTGGTCGCCTTTGACCTGAAACATGGTGTGGCCCGTGGCCGCGCCGTTGGCGATGCAAGCGCGGATGTTTCCGACGGATTCTCGTCTTCGGCCCAGAGTTACAAATGGGCCGCAAGCGCCGACGCCAAGGCCGAAGCCAACTAGGCTGCGATTTCGACAAGCAGCCGGTCGAGTAGAAGCCGCCCTTGGGCGGTTGGCGCGATGCGACTGCCCGCTCGGCTGAGGTGACCGCTGTCGACCAGCCAGTCGACGCGCGCCCAATCGACGATCGTCTCGAGCTCGAAGCGGTCGGCAAGCGCCTGCGCGTCGATGCCTTCGCTTAGGCGGAGGCCCATGACGAGCGCCTCCCGGGCGCCTTCACTCACCTGCAGCTCCGCTTCCTCGCAAATGCCGTTTCCGTTGCGGTTAATCGCGGAAAGAAAATTCTCGGGCTTGCGATGGCGGACGGTGCGCTGGCCGAGCCGTCTGCCGTGCGCGCCCGGTCCGACGCCGGCATAATCGCCGTAGCGCCAATAAGTGAGGTTGTGGCGGCTTTCCTGGTCTGGCCGGGCGTGATTGCTGATTTCATAGGCGGGCAGGCCTGAGCTTGCCGTCACGTCGGCCGTAAGTTCGTACAGAGCCGCAGCCTGATCGGCATCCAGCGGCTCGAGCTTCCCCGCCGCGTGAAGCGCGGCGAACCTCGTGCCGGGTTCGATCGTCAGTTGGTACAGTGAGAGGTGACCGGTGCCAAATGCGAGCGCGCGGCGGAGCATCGCGGACCATTCGACTTCGCTGTCGCCGGGAAGCGCGTAAATCAGGTCGAAACTGACGCGGTCAAAGTAACGCTGCGCAACATCGAGTGCGGCGATGCCTTCCGCAGCCGAATGCGCACGGCCGAGAAACGCGAGCCTTGCGTCATCGAAGCTCTGCAGACCGAGCGAGAGGCGGTTCACGCCCGCTGCGGCCAGGTCCGCAAAGCGCGCGCACTCGACCGAATTGGGGTTGGCCTCGAGCGTGATTTCGATGTTGTCGGCTGCCTGCCAGTGGGAGGAGGCGGCTTCGATCAATGCCGCGACCGTGGCAGGCTCCATCAGCGACGGCGTTCCGCCGCCGAAGAAGATTGAGGTCAGCCGGCGGCCGGGCAGAAGCTGTGCTTCATGGGCGAGGTCGGCGAGCAGCGCATCGCGCCATGCCTGCTGGTCGATGGTCGCGCGGACATGGCTGTTGAAATCGCAGTACGGGCATTTGGCCACGCAGAACGGCCAGTGGATGTAGAGGGCGAGGGACTGAGCGCCCACAGATCCGTTCGTGTCGAGCGAAGTCGAGACACGTCCCTCGACTTCGCTCGGGACGAACGGATAGTTCATCTGTCGAGCGACCCCACCAGCTTGCGGAACGCGTCCGCTCGGTGGCTGATGCTGTGCTTCTCGGCCGGGTCCATCTCCCCAAAGGTCTGATCGCGGCCGGCCGCGATGAACATCGGGTCGTAGCCGAAGCCTTTGGCTCCGCGCGGCGGCCACACGAGCATGCCATCAACGCGGCCTTCAAAAGTCTCGCACTGCCCGTCGTTCGGCCACGCGATTGCCAGCGAACAGGCGAAGTGGGCGTCGCGGCTGGAATCCGGGCCATTTGCTTCAACCTCGTCCCAGACCCGGCGCATGGCGCGGTTCCAGTCGCGATTGCCGGCTTCATCCTCGGCCCAGCGCGCGGAGAAAATGCCCGGCCGACCCTGAAGCGCGTCCACGCATAGTCCACTGTCGTCGGCAAGCGCTGGAAGGCCGCTGAGGTCAGCGGAATAGCGGGCTTTCAAATCAGCGTTGTCGGCGAACGTCACGCCGGTTTCTTCCGGCTCCGGTATGTCGAGGTCGGAAGCGGCAATACATTCGATCCCGAACGGCTGCATCAACGCGCTGATCTCGCGCAGCTTGCCCGGATTGTGGGTGGCGATGACCAGCTTCTCGCCGATCCGCCTCACCGGCCTGTCGCCTTCAGCTGGGCGGCGAAGATTTCGGTGCAGCCGATGCGGGCCAGGCGGAGAAGGCGGAGCAGGCCCTCTTCGTCGAATGTCTCGCCCTCGGCTGTAAGTTGCGCCTCGACGATTGCTCCGTCAGCGGTAAGCACGAAATTGCCGTCGCTTCCGGCGTTGCTGTCCTCAATATAGTCGAGGTCGAGCACCGGCGTCCCGTCATGAATTCCGCAGCTAACGGCAGCAACCTGAGTGCGGATCGGATCGTCGGTGAGGCTCTTCGCCGCGATCAGCTTGTCCACGGCAATGCGCAACGCGACCCAGGCGCCGGAGATGGAGGCGGTGCGGGTGCCGCCGTCGGCCTGGATGACGTCGCAATCGACAGTGATCTGGCGCTCGCCGAGCTTCTGGAGATCGACGACAGCGCGCAGCGAACGGCCGATCAGGCGCTGGATTTCCTGAGTGCGGCCCGACTGCTTGCCCTTGGCCGCCTCGCGGTTGCCGCGCGTGTGGGTGGCGCGGGGGAGCATCCCATATTCCGCCGTGACCCAGCCCTGGCCCTTGCCACGCAGGAAGGGCGGGACCTTTTCCTCCACCGAAGCGGTGACGAGCACGCGCGTGTCGCCGAAGCTCACGAGGCACGATCCTTCGGCATGGACGGTGAATCCGGGTTCGAACGTCAGTTCGCGCATCTGGTCTGGGGCGCGTCCGCTCGGGCGCATGGGATTCTCCTGATAATGGTTCGGGCGGTGCCCTAGACGGCTGCGGCGCGCAGCGGAAGTGGAAGCGACAACCGTTGAGCGCTGGCGCCCCGCGCACTACATCGCGATCATGACCCAACCCATCGCCGAACTGACCGACCGCATGCGCGTCATCTTTGGGCATGTGGTCGAGGCCTATATCGAACGCGGGCAGCCGGTCGGGTCCAAGGCGCTTGCCGGCAGCGTCAGCCTTTCGCCCGCCTCGATCCGCGGAGTGATGCAGGAGTTGGAGGAGCGGGGACTGCTCAGCCATCCGCACACCTCCGCCGGGCGCGTTCCGACCGAGACCGGGCTGCGCCTGTTTGTCGACGGGATCATGCAGGCGAGCATGCCGGATCCGCGCGAACGGGCCGCGATCGAGGCGCAGATCAAGCGCGAGCAGCCGATCGAGGATGCGCTTGCCGCGGCGAGCTTTGCGCTTTCGGGGCTTTCTTCCTGTGCCGGCGTCGTGATGGCGCCAAAGCAGGAAATGCGCGTTCGCCAGCTCAACTTCGTCCTGCTCGACCGGAGCCGCGCCTTGGCGGTGCTGGTCGGAGCCGACGGCAATGTTGAAAACCGCATCGTCCCGCTCGATGGGTCGATCAACCCGGCGGCGCTCAACGAGGTCAGCAATTTCGTCAATGCGCGTTTGGCGGGTCTGACCCTGGCCGACGCCGAGGCGCGCCTTCGGGCTGAGATTCTCGACCGGAAGGAAGCCGTCGACAAGGCTGCCGCCGAGCTGATTGCATCGGGCCTGGCCGCCTGGAGTATCGATCATGCACGACGGCCGGTACTGATCGTCCGTGGTCAGGCAAACCTGATCGACGAAACTGCCGCGGAGGATCTCGAACGCGTTCGCATGCTTCTCGATGAACTCGAGAACCGCCAGGAGATCGCGCGCATCCTCGAAGGCGCACGCGATGCCGACAGCTGCCGTATCTTCATCGGCAGCGAGAACCGGATGTTTGCCTTGTCGGGGTCGTCGGTTATCGCGGCACCGTATCGTGGGGCACAAGGGCAAGTAGTCGGCGTTGTGGGGGTGATCGGCCCCACGCGGTTGAACTATGCCCGAGTGGTCCCCATGGTTGATTTCACAGCGAAAGCACTGACGAGATTGATGGCATGAACGAAGACCAGAAGCTGCACGACGAAGCCGAAGAAATCCGCAAGGAAACCGCGGAAGGTGCGCCCGAATTGCAGGAGCATGACCGCGTCGCGGAGCTGGAGAAACAGCTCGAGGAAGCCAACAGCAAGGCGCTCTATGCCGCGGCTGAAACCCAGAACGTGCGGCGGCGGCTCGAGGCGGAGAAGCTGCAGGCGGCGGCTTATGCGGCGACCGGTTTCGCTCGCGACATGCTGGCGATCAAGGACCATCTCGAGCGGGCGCTTGCCGCCGTTTCGGACGAGCTTCGTGCCGACCAGACCGCGGCCAATTTCCTTGCCGGCATCGAAGCGACGGCGCGCGAGCTCGAATCGGCGTTCCAGCGCAATGGCGTGACCCGGGTCGAATCCAAGGGTCAGAAGCTCGATCCGCACAAGCATCAGGCGATGATCGAAATTCCGTCGGACGCGGAGCCGGGCACAATCATCGAAGAGATGCAGGCCGGCTATATGCTCAAGGACCGGCTGCTTCGTCCCGCATTGGTCGGGGTCGCCAAGTCGTCCGACTGATCAGCGGCCGGGGATCTGGGCCCGGCGTTCGTAGTCGGCGGCCATCTGCAGGAACGTTGTCCGCAATCTCGGATCGGTTTCCGATGTCGCAAGCTTGCGGCAGCGTTCGGCGAAGTCCTTCAACATTGGACTCTGTGGCACGCGAGACTCCTCTCGCTTGGTAAACGACTCTGCCCGCCTCCCTGCTCCAACCGACCTGGTCCGATATGGTTGAGTCGGAGGAACCAATGTCCCTGCTCCGCGCTGTCGCGCGAATGCTTTACGATCCAGACGGACTTCGCCGTATGGCCGAGCAGTGCCGCACGATGGCGTCCACCCGCCAGACGGAGGAATTGCGCGGGCTGTTTCTGAGGATGGCACACCACTACGACAGCGAAGCCGCGGTGCACGAAGCGCGCGTGCAGTCGGATCGGACGCGGCCGACGCTGATCTAGCTCCGGTAGATTGCACCTGCGACGGCTTATGCGCTGAATGCCAGCAGCCGTTCGAGTTCGTTTTGCACGGCAGCCTGTTTCAGTGCGTACCCGCGTCGCAGCATGAAGACGTGGCGGACGATCTCCGCTTGTTGTTCGAGGCCGTACCAGTCGAACGGCTTTCCGGGGACCAGTTCGTAGGCGTAGCGGCAGAAGGGGTGGCGCATCAGCGGGAGGTAAAATGTGCCGCGCTGCCGCGTCTGCCAGACGTGAGTGAGTTCGTGGATGAAGAGCCCTTGCAGGTGCAGCGGCTCGGCACCGAAATCGTCCGACCACAGATTCCCGTGCGGGTGGAAGTGGATGTTGCCGGTCGGCGCCATGGCCGCATTCTTCGGCTGCAGCGGCCACCATTTGCGGCGGATCATCCGGACCTTGGCGTAATCGATCGCATCGCCGAAGATGGAGCGGGCGAGGGCGACTTCGTCTTCGGTAAGGGGACGCTCGGCGGACATGCAGCTGACGTAGGTCGGTGCGGCCGGCATACCAAGTCCCGCACTTGCAGGCGCACCACCGCCCCGCTAGGGCAGCGCAAAGCTTAAACGGAGGAAAACGAGCATGAGCGAGACTGCCGATCGGGTGAAGAAGATCGTCGTCGAACATCTCGGCGTCGAAGCCGAAAAGGTCACCGAAGAGGCGAGCTTTATCGATGACCTGGGTGCGGACAGCCTCGACATCGTCGAACTGGTCATGGCTTTCGAGGAAGAGTTCGGGGTCGAAATCCCGGACGACGCCGCCGAAAAGATCACGACCGTCAAGGATGCGATCGACTATATCGACCAGAACAAGGGCTGATACGAGCAACCCGTTTGCCCTGAGCACGTCGGGGCCTGCCCTGAGCGGCCGGCCAAGGCCAGCCGAAGGGGGCTGCCCTAACTTCCTGATTGTGCGCTAGGTACAAGACAGGGCTTCGACAGGCTCAGCCCTACGGGTTCTGGGCCTGTTGATATGTTTGGAGATCCCGATGCGCCGTGTGGTCGTTACAGGTCTTGGTCTCGTCACTCCCCTGGGGGCGGACGTCGAGACGACGTGGAAGAACATCCTGGCTTCAAAGAGCGGCGCCGGGCCGATCACTCATTTCGACGCCAGCGAATATAAGTGCCGCATCGCGTGCGAAGTGAAGCCGGCCGACCATGAATATGGCTTCGATCCGTCCAGGCGGGTCGACCACAAGGTGCAGCGGCAGGTCGATCCCTTCATCATCTATGGCATCGACGCAGCCGGGCAGGCGATTGAGGATGCTGGGCTGACCGACATGAGCGAGGAAGAGCGCTTCCGTGCGGGCGTGTCGATTGGATCGGGTATCGGCGGTCTTCCGGGCATAGAGTCCGAGAGCCTCGTCCTGCACGAGAAGGGGCCAGGCCGTGTCAGCCCGCACTTCGTGCACGGGCGCTTGATCAACCTCGTCTCCGGCCAGGTCAGCATCAAATACGGGCTCATGGGTCCGAACCATGCGGTCGTGACCGCCTGCTCGACTGGCGCTCACTCGATCGGCGACGCGGCGCGGATGATCATGCTGGGCGACGCGGACGTAATGCTCGCTGGCGGCGCGGAAGCGACCATTTGCCCGATCGGGATCGCCGGCTTCGCCCAGGCGCGCGCGCTTTCGACGGCGTTCAACGATCAGCCGGAAAAGGCCAGCCGCCCCTACGACAAGGACCGCGACGGCTTCGTCATGGGCGAGGGCTCGGGCGTGGTCGTGCTCGAGGAATATGAGCGGGCCAAGAAGCGCGGTGCCAAAATCTATGCCGAAGTGGTCGGATACGGCATGTCGGGCGACGCTTATCACGTGACCGCTCCGCATCCAGAAGGCGCGGGCGGCTTCCGCGCAATGAAGAACGCGCTCGAACGCTCCGGCCTCGACCTCGGCGACATCGACTATATCAACGCGCACGGCACTTCGACGCCGCTGGGAGACGAGCTTGAACTCGGGGCTGTCCGGCGGCTGTTCGGCAACCATATCGAAACCATGTCGATGAGCTCGACCAAGTCGGCGATCGGGCATCTGCTCGGCGGCGCCGGAGCCGTCGAGAGCATCTTCTGCATGCTTGCGATGCGCGATCAGATCGTTCCCCCCACGCTAAACCTGGACAATCCGAGCGATGGCTGCGCCGGCGTCGATCTTGTCCCGCACAAGGCCAAGGAGCGGAAAGTGAAGGCCGTGCTGAACAACAGCTTCGGCTTCGGCGGCACGAACGCCAGCCTCGTGATGAAGGCGGTCGATTAAGCTCAGCTGATGGTTCGCCGGCTGATCATCATCGCCGCCGCACTCGCCTTGCTGATCGGCGGCGGTGCTTATTGGATGCTGTGGGCGGCTTCGGGACCGAAGCCGGGCCCGCATACGATCATCGTTGAAGAAGGCTCGACGCTCTCCTCGGTGGCTCGGAAGCTCGAGAAGGCTGGCGCGATTCCGGGCAACGCCGCGACGTATCGGACTATGGCGCGGATCTTCGGTTCGGCAGATCCCATTCAGGCCGGCGAGTTCGAGATCCCGAAAGGCATGGGCGGCGCGAACGTGCTCGACCTGCTCCAGCACGGGAAACCGGTGCAGCGGCTGATCACGGTCACCGAAGGCATGCCGTCGATCATTGTTCAGGAAAAGCTGGCGGCATTGGCCTCTCTGACCGGCGCGCCGCCGCTCGCAGCCGAAGGCTCCCTGCTTCCTGACAGCTATGGCTACGAGCGGGGCGAGAGCCGGGCGGCCGTGGTGCGCCGGATGCAGGCGGCGATGAGCAAGACGCTCGACCGGCTGTGGGTGAAGCGCAAGCCGACTTGCCCGGTCAACACGCCGGCCGAGGCGGTTACGCTCGCGTCGATCGTCGAGAAGGAGACTGGCAAGCCTTCGGAGCGACGCCTGGTCGCGGGCGTCTATTGCAATCGGCTGCGGATCGGGATGAAGCTCGATGCCGATCCGACCGTCATTTACCCGATTACCAAAGGCAAGCCGCTCGGCCGCCGCATTTTGCGGTCCGAGCTGAACGCCGACACCGGCTATAACACGTACCGAATGGCAGGGCTTCCGGCAGGTCCGATCGCGAACCCCGGCCGCGACAGCATCGCTGCCGTGCTTGATCCGGCACCGACGAAAGCGCTCTACTTCGTTGCGGATGGCACCGGCGGTCACGTGTTCGCGGCCACGCTCGCCGAGCATAATGCCAATGTGAAGAGATGGTTCGCGATCCGCCGGGCGCGCGGTGAGATGTAGTCAGTCGAGCTGTAGCGCTTCGCTTTTCACATAGCCGACCCAGCCGTCCGCCGCATAACCCCAGGCCCAGCCGAGCTTGTTTTCGAGCAGGCGGAAGACGGCGCCGATGGGGAGCCGGGCGAGAACTTTGGAGTCCTCCCTCGGGACGGCCTTCAGTTCCGCTTCGGAAGCGAGCCTGAGTTCGACTGCATCGGCATAATAACATGCGATCACGCGCCCGGCGAGCGCCCGGTCGGCGAGGTCGTGACGATAAGCGTGGAATGCCGGGTCCGGCAGTTCGGACGGACCGGCGAGCGCGATCTCAGCGCTGGTGAGCGAAAGCTGGCGACTGTCCGATGATGGGCCGGTGGGCGGGCGAGCCGTTATCGCCGCTGCCGTCGCGGATGTTGCGCTTGAACCCTTCAAGGAAATCGGCCCCGTTGCTGGTGCGGACGACGAATACGTTGCGGCGGTCGTCCTGATCGCGCTCCCGGCGCAGATAGCCGAGTGCGCCCAAGGTGTTCAAGGCGCGCGTAACAACGGGTTTGGATACGCCAAGCACCTTCGCCAGGCCACGCACGGTATGCGGACCGGGGGAAAGGTAGACGAGCATCAATAATGCCATTTGCCGGTTGGTGAGGTCGGGCTCACCCGAACGGACATAGGCAATCAAGGCCTTCATCCAACCGGAAAGCGAAACCTCGCTCATATCCGTATGTCTCCGTCGCGTCGGGGTCAGTCGCGGATACAAACCGGTAAGGAGCCGAAATGTTGCAGCCAAATCAAAGGAAAAAAGCGGAAATTAGCTTTTGGGTCCGATTTCGGCTCCCCGTTCAAGACCTTTTATAGCGCGCCTGCAGCATGAAAAATGCTGCACGCAGCCCCAGGGCGTCGCCGCCTTTGGGTCGCCCGGGGCGGGCAGTGGGACTCCATGCGAAGGTGTCGAGATGAATCCACGGCAGTTCTGCGGGAACGAAGCGCCGAAGGAACAGCGCCGCGGTGATCGTCCCCGCCATGCCGCCGCCGGAGTTAACAAGGTCGGCGACGTCGCTTTTCAGCATGTCGTCGTAATCGTCCCACAGCGGCAGGCGCCAGATCGGGTCGTCGGCGTCGGCGGCCGCCTGTTTGATCTCGCGCGATGTCGTCCTGGTTGGCGAACATGGCCGGGAGGTCCGGCCCGAGGGCGATTCGCGCCGCGCCGGTGAGCGTCGCGAAGTCGATGATCAATTCGGGCTTGTCCTCAACCGCGCGAGCAAGCGCATCGGCAAGGATGAGCCGGCCTTCCGCATCCGTATTATCGATTTCGACCTGCAGGCCCAGGCGCGAGCGGACGATGTCGCCAGGGCGGAAGGCATTGCCGCCAACGGCATTCTCGACGGCTGGAATGAGCAAGTGGAGGCGAATCGCCAGACGCTCAGCGGCTACGAGCTGGGCGAGTGCAAGGGCGTGCGCGGCGCCGCCCATATCCTTTTTCATCAGCCGCATTCCGGCGGCATTCTTGAGATCGAGCCCGCCCGAATCGAAGCATACGCCCTTGCCGACGATCGCGACGCGCGGGTGCGCCGGATTGCCCCATTCCATCTCGATCAGGCGCGGGGCTCGTTCACGCCCGGCGGCGCGGCCGACGGCGTCGATCAGCGGATAGCCCTCGGTCAGCGGATCGCCGAGCGTGACTCGGAGTTCGGCACCGCAGGCTTCGGCCACTGAGCGGACCGCTTGCTCGAGCTCGGCCGGGCCGAGATCATTGGGCGGCGTGTCGACCAGGTCGCGGACCAGCGCCGTCGCCTCGGCGAGGCGCACCGCCGAATCGATGTGGGCCGGTTCAGTTGTGACGAGCACGCGTGGGCCCGCTTCGGGCTTCTTCTTGCTCCGGTAGGAGTCGAAGCGATGCTGGGTGAGCAGCCAGCCGAGCGCCGCCTTGCCCGGAGCGCCAGCGGCAAGGCGGTACGCGCCTTCGGGAAGGGTGTGGGCGAGCTTGGCGATGCACCAGGGCGTAAGCTTCCCCGCATCGGCGACGGTGGCGAGGACCTCGAATTCGCCACCAGTGCGCGGCAGGATCACGCTTGCATGTTTCGACTTGCCGTCGAAGCGGTGCGCTTCGAGCAGGGCGCGGTCCTCGGCCGGGCGCGATTTGGCCCAATCCTCGAACGAGCCTTTGTCGACGAGATGGATCGTTCGCGCGGACTGCCCGCGATCCGCGACGAGGAGCGAAGCGAAGTCGGTCATTCGCCCGGGCTGACCAGGAATTGTTCGATTCGGCCATTCGGACCCGGCTCGTAGAAGGTCGAGAGGTCGAGTGTCCGGTCCGGATATTTGATCGTGTAGCCCTGGATCACGAACCCGCCGCGCAGGACGGGTTTGCCGGAAAGCTCGAACGCGGTCGGCTCGCCAAGCGGAGCGAGGCTGGAGTGGAAGTCCGCGATGGCTTGCGGCGTGAAATAGTAATTGGCGTTCTTGGTCAGCAGCGACCGGTCGACCTTGCCGGATCGGAGCTGGTCGTAGACCGACCGTGCCCGTGCCGCCGCCGCAACTGCCGCTCGGTCCTGGGCCGGCGCGGGCAAAATCAGCTTCGCAACGTCGCGCGCGATCATGGCGGACGCTCCGCCCGACCAGCTGTTGGTAAGCACGACGACTGCGGCGCGCTCGGCCGGATAGACATTATTGGTGGACAGGAAACCGACCGCCTCGCCGCCGTGGGTGATTGCTCGGCGGCCGTTCTGATTACGCACGAAGACGCCCAATCCGTAGTTGCTGTCCGTGCCGTTGTTGAGCCTGGTCGTTGTTTCCTGCGCGTCCCAATCATCTTTCGGCAACAGCGTGCGGTCGATCCGGGCGATGTCCCATCTGGCGAGATCTGCGGCGGTCATTGACAATTCGCCGGCCGAATAGAGCCAGCCGCGCGCCGGCGGAGTTACCGGCCGCAGGGGCCCAAGCGCGTACCGGCCATAGCCTTGCGGGAAGGTCAGTCCGTTGGCGTCGTCCTGGTCGATGACGCTGGTCATCCCAAGTGGACGGAAGATACGGCGCTGGAGGAAGGGGAGCAGTTTCTCGCCGCTCACTTTCTCGATGATCATGCCGGCGACGACATAAGCCGTGTTCGAATATTGCCATTGCTCGCCCGGCTGGAAGTCGAGCGGCTTCTTCGCCCAGATGTAGACGATCCCCTGCGGAGCGACCGGTCGGGACATTGCCTCGAAACTGTAATCCTGCGGCCAATAATCCTGTAGCCCCGATGTGTGGTCGAGCAGCTGGCGCAAGGTGATTCGGTAGGCGCCGCTGATGTCCGGCTGATATTTTGAAACCTTGTCGTTCAGACTGAGCTTGCCCTCATCCTCCAGCAGAAGCATCGCCATCGCGGTGAACTGCTTGGAATTGGACGCGATCTGGTAGGGCAGGTCGGGCCGGGCGGCAGCGATCCGCTCGGACGCTTTGCCGTAGGCCTTGTTGAGCACGATCCTGCCGTCGCGAACGATCGCGATTTCGGCCGATGGGACACCGGTCTTGTCGATCGAGGTTGCGACGATCCGGTCGATCTCTGCCGACTCCTGCGCGGTGAGTGGCTGAGCGACGAGGGGCGACGGGGCGAGAAGCAGCGCTGCAAGCGCAATCAGGGGTCTGATCATGCGCCGCACCCTATAAGGCGGCGCGCTTCAGTAAAGCCTTGTTTCTGCAGACGGACGCGGACCGCGCAAAGTCAGCGAGCGTAAAAACGGGAAGGGCGACCGCGTGAGATCACGCAGCCGCCCTAAACCTAACTGACTCTGATCAGCTTATTGATATTCGGCCGTCAGGTCGAACTGAGCGGTGTACAGGCCATTCGGCTGAGCCGCGACAATGTCGAACGTTCCGCCGACGCCAACCGCAAACGCGCCGGTTGCGTCGATCGTGCGGGTCGTAGCGCCGCCATTGTCGAGCACGAAAGAGCTGACGTTGATGATGTTCGCGCCGCTGGTCAGAACGGTCGGCGCATTCAACGTCAGGATGACGTCGTTACCGACGGTGCCCGCACCCTGGAACAGGCCGCGGCCGCCCGGATAGGTCGGAACACCGAGCACGCCACCGCTCACCGAACGCGCACCCGTGTCGGGATCGATCGTAACCGAACCGGCAACGGTCGTGCTGGCGATCACGGTGCCGAAATCGACGTCGCTGGTCTTGGTCAGCGTGAGCGGAAGAAGCACAACGCCGCGCGCTTCGGCGGTGGCATTGGCAGTGACGGTCTGAGCGAAAGCCGGAGTGGCCACCGCCATTGTGGCGGCGAGGGCCGCGATACCGAGAGTAAGACGCATTTTGGTTCCCCACAAACAATTCATCGAGGCCCCTGCTAATGACGACTGCACGTCAAAATGGTTTAAATGTCTTTGGTAGCCGTCAAATTAACCATCTTTGCTTGCCGCGCGTGTTGAATGCATAGCTTGCCGCCACTCGTCCGGCCTGCCAGTCTCGGGCGGGGAGAGCTTCATGGACGTTCGGGACGAGGGGGAGGGCGCCTGGCCGCTGAGGCCGTGGATCATGGCTGGCCTGTGCGCGGCTGCCGGGCTGCTGTTCGACGCGCTGACGGACTATCCCCGCTACGGACTGCCGCAACCCGCGAAGGCGGCGCTCGCAACGCTCGTTGCCGTTGCCGCACTGTCGTTCGTGCTTACAGTCGAGCGCCAGCGCTGGTGGTGGTCGGCGGCTTTCGCACTCGGCTGGGGAGGGGTGATCGCCCTCGTCGGCTGGTTCACCGCCGGCTACAACAACAAGCCGACGATCTTCGAATGGCCGTTCTTCTCCGGCCTGTTCGCGGTCCTGCTCGCCGCGCCCTTGTTCCAGACCATCCGCGACGAAGGGGCGTGGCGATTTCCCTATCCGCGGCTTCACCGCCACGTGTGGGTCGATGCCGTCATCGGCGGATCGAGCCTGGTCTTCACCGGAATATCCTTCCTCCTCGCCTGGCTGATCGCGGGCCTGTTTCGGCTGATCGGCATACGCCTTTTCACTGATCTGCTTCAGGAAAGCGCCTTCGCCTGGGCGCTTGCAGGCTTTGCATTCGGCGCCGCCGTCGGCCTGTTGCGGGAGCGCGACGGTTTAGCGACCATCCTTTACCGGCTGGTCACCATCGTGCTTTCGGTGCTTGCCCCCGTGCTTGCCGGAGCGCTGCTGCTCTTCCTGCTGTCGCTTCCGTTTACCGGGCTGCACAACCTGTGGAATTCGTCCGTGCCGGCAACGCCGATGCTCCTGCTCGCGGGAGCGGCGGCGTTCGCGTTGACCAATGCCGTGATCGGCGACGGCACTGTCGAGAAGCGCCCGAGTCGCATCCTCCACTGGTCGGCGCTGATATTGTCGCAGACGATTCTTCCGCTTGCGATCGTCGCCGCTCTGTCGATTGGGCAGCGTATCGGCCAATATGGCTGGACGCCGGAACGGATCTGGGGCGTGCTTGCGGTGCTGGTCGCGCTTGCTTACGGGGCCGCCGGCTGGTGGTCTGCGATCCGACGTCGCGCCGAGTTCGACGTCGCGTTGCGGCCGCTGCAGACCGCGCTTGCGATCGGCGTGTGCGGGCTGGCGCTGTTCCTGGCGCTTCCGATCCTCGACTTCGGCGCAATCTCGGCCAATTCGCAGATTGCGGGGCTGCGAAGCGGCAAGGTCGCGGCGGACAAGTTCGACTGGCAGGCGATGGCGTTTCAGTTCGGGCCGGCCGGGCGCAGGCGGCTTGCGCATATGGCCCGGTCCGGGCCGGTCGAGCATCGGCGGATGGCGGCGGCCGCGCTCAAGAGTAAAGAGCGCTACGATGTGACTGAGGCCGTCGAAGCGGCCGCCAATGCGCCGAATGTCGAAGCCAAGTTGCGCGTTCTGCCGGAGGGAACGGCGGTGCCACCCCCACTCCGTGACGTGGCGGCTAGGAGCCGGTTCTGCCGGGTCGCGGACTGCGCTCTCGTCTTCGTCAATCAAGACCGGGCCGTGCTGGTCGGTCGGACAGACAAGAATTCGCCAATCCAGTCGCTTCGGCTCTCGACGCGCAAGTCTGGAGACTGGAGCGAATATGACAACTGGTCCCAGCCCGAGATCACCCCGGAGCGATCAATGGAATTGACCGACACCAATGTGGAAGTCCGCAACGTCTCCCGACGGCAGATCTTCGTCGACGGACAGCCGGTCGGCGAAGTGTTCGAATAGGAGCGCTTGCCGCCCGTAAGGGCCACCGCTATCGCGCCGCTCATGTCCGTTGATACGAAAACCGTCCGGCACATCGCCAAGCTCGCGCGGCTGCAAATGACCGACGCCGAGGTCGAGGCGCTCGTGCCCGAGCTGAACAACATCCTCGGCTGGATCGAGCAGCTTGGCGAGGTGAACACAGACGGGGTGGAACCGCTGACTGCGGTGATCGACCAGAAGCTTCGGCTTCGCGACGATGTCGTGAACGACGGCGACGTTCGCGATGCCGTGCTGGCCAATGCGCCGGGGGCGGAACATGGCTTCTTCGCGGTTCCGAAGGTGATCGAATAGTGTCGGAACTGACCCTCAAAACCATCGCCCAGCTTCGCGAAGGATTCCGTGCCGGCGAATTCACCGCGCAGGAAATTGCGGGGGCGTTTAACGAAGCGGTCGCGGCGGGCAGGGCGCTGAACGCATATACGGTCGAGACACCGGCAGACGCCCTCGCCTGCGCGGTCGCGGCGGACGAGGCGCGAGGTTCGGTCGAACTCGGCGCGCTCGCGGGCATCCCGCTCGGCATCAAGGATCTGTTCGCCACCAAGGGCGTCGACAGCACCTCGGGCAGCCGCATTCTAAAGGACTTCAAGCCGCCGTACGAGAGCACTGTCACGGCCAAGCTGCGCGCCGCCGGCGCGGGCATGCTGGGCAAGCTCAACATGGACGAGTTCGCAATGGGTTCGTCGAATGAGACCAGTGCCTATGGCCCGGTCATCAGCCCGTGGAAGCGGAACGACGGAAGCAATGCGGCAATCACGCCTGGTGGAAGCTCGGGCGGATCGGCTGCGGCCGTCGCGGCGGGGCTTGCACCGGGGGTAACCGGCACGGACACCGGCGGCTCGATCCGGCAGCCGGCGGCGTTCACGGGCATCACCGGGATCAAGCCAACCTATGGACGCTGCTCGCGCTGGGGCATCGTGGCGTTCGCGAGTTCGCTCGACCAGGCCGGGCCCATGGCGCGGGACGTACGCGATTGCGCGATCCTCCTTGAGGCGATGGCCGGCTTCGATCCGAAGGACTCGACTTCGCTCGACTTGCCCGTGCCGCAATGGGAAGCTGGATTGTCCAGCGATCTCAAGGGAAAGCGCGTCGGAATCCCTAAGGAATATCGCATCGATACGGTGCCCGACGACATCAACGTCTTGTGGGACAAGGGCATCGAATGGCTTCGCGATGCGGGTGCGGAGCCGATCGAGATCAGTCTTCCGCACACGCAATACGCGCTTCCCACCTATTACATCATCGCGCCGGCGGAGGCATCGTCGAACCTCGCGCGCTATGACGGCGTCCGCTACGGGCTGCGGGTCGAGGGCGTGAAGACCCTCGATGACATGTACGCCGCCACGCGCGCCGCCGGGTTCGGTGCCGAGGTGAAGCGGCGGATCATGATCGGTACCTATGTGCTCAGCGCCGGCTTCTACGACGCCTATTTTAACAAGGCGCAGCGGGTGCGGACGCTGATCAAGCAGGATTTCCGAAAAGCGTTCGAGCAGTGCGACCTGATCCTTACGCCAACCGCGCCGTCGGCGGCGTTCGGCATCGGCGAGACGACCGATCCGCTCGCAATGTACCTAAACGACGTGTTCGCGGTGCCGGCGAGCCTCGCGGGGCTGCCGGCGATGAGCGTTCCGGGCGGGCTCGACAAGCAGGGCCTTCCGCTCGGGCTGCACATCATCGGCAACGAGCTGGACGAGCAGGGCGTGCTCAACGCGGGGCTGGCGATCGAGGAGCGGGCTGGATTCACCGCGCGTCCGGAGAAATGGTGGTGAAGTGGCTTGGTGACCTGCTGTCGTTTTTAGCCTCTCTCGGGGGCCTGACTATGCCTGTTGTTGAAACAGAATCCGACAGAGCGAGCGACCAAAGGAGGAAGCGCATCTTGGATGCTTGGGAGGCCAAGCACGGTTCTAAGCGGGACAGGAAATGAGCACCTACAGCATTAAAGGCGCAACCGGGGATTGGGAGGTCGTGGTCGGCCTTGAAGTTCATGCTCAGGTCGTGTCGAAGGCCAAGCTCTTCTCCGGCGCCGCGACCGAGTTCGGCGCCGAGCCGAACACGCAAGTGAGCCTGGTCGACGCCGCGATGCCGGGCATGCTTCCCGTTCTCAACCGGGAATGCATTCGGCAGGCGGTGCGCACCGGCATGGCGATCGACGCGAAGATCAACAAATGGTCTCGGTTCGACCGGAAGAATTATTTCTACGCCGACCTTCCGCAAGGTTATCAGATCAGCCAGCTCTACCATCCGCTGGTTGGCGAGGGCGAGATCACGGTCCTGCTCGACGAGAAGGACGAGGACAGCGTCAAGACCATCGGCATCGAGCGCATCCATGTCGAGCAGGACGCCGGCAAGTTGATGCACGACCAGCATCCGACCATGTCCTACGTCGATCTCAACCGCTCGGGCGTTGCGCTGATGGAGATCGTGTCGCGGCCGGACATGCGCTCGCCCGCGGAAGCCGGCGCTTATCTGCGCAAGCTGCGGGCGATCCTCCGCTACGTCGGATCGTGCGACGGCAATATGGAAGAAGGCTCCATGCGCGCCGACGTCAACGTCAGTGTGCGTAAGCCCGGCGATGAGTTGGGCACGCGGACGGAGACGAAGAACGTCAACTCCGTGCGCTTCGTCATGGCGGTGATCGAGCATGAGGCTCGCCGCCAGGTGGACGTGCTCGAGGATGGCGGCACGATCGTCCAGGAAACGCGGCTCTACGATCCCGACAAGAATGTCACACGCACGCTGCGGTCGAAGGAAGACGCGCACGATTACCGCTATTTTCCGGACCCCGACCTGCTTCCGCTCGAGCTGGAAGATGCCTTCCTCGAGGCGTGCCGTGAGTCGCTTCCGGAACTGCCCGATGCCAAACGCAAGCGCTACGAACGGCATGGGATCACTCCTTACCATGCAAGCGTGCTGACGGCGGAGGTGGAGGCGGCGCGCTGGTTCGACACTTTGCTCGAGTCCGGAACCGAGCCGAAGGCCGCTGCCAACTGGGTGTCGTCCGAACTGTTTGGAGCGCTGAACCGGCTCGGCAAGTCGATCGAGGAAAGCCCCGTCTCGCCAACGCAGGCCGCCGAGCTGCTCAAGCTGGTGGCCGACGGGACGATCAGCGGAAGCCTGGCCAAGCAGGTGTTCGAAATCATGCTCGAGAGCGGTCAGGACGCCGGGCGAATCGTCGAGGAACGCGGGCTCAAGCAGACCAGCGACACCGGCGCGATCGACAGCGAGATCGACAAGATCCTCGCCGCCAATGCCGACAAGGTGGAACAGTATAAGGCCGGGAAGGTCGCGCTGTTCGGATTTTTCGTCGGCCAGACGATGAAGGCGATGCAGGGCAAAGCCAACCCGCAGGTGGTGAATGAACGGCTGCGGGCGAAGCTGGACTGACCTTCGGCGCGACCTTATGCTCTGACCATGCGCAAGCTCATCGCCCTCGCTGCTCTCGCGCTGCCGACGCCGGCCGCGGCCGCTCCGCCCAAGCTTATCGTCGTCATCGCGGTCGATCAGTTCTCGGCGGACCTGTTCGACCAGTACAGGCCGCAGTTCACGGGCGGGTTCGCCCGGGTCGCCTCGGGAACGGTGTTCCGCAACGGATATCAGGGGCATGCAATCACCGAGACCTGCCCCGGCCATGCCGCGATCGTGACCGGCGATCGGCCTTCGCGCAGCGGGATTATCGCGAACAACTGGATGGATCAGTCCGTCGCTCGCGACGACAAGACGGTCTATTGCGTTGAGGACGAGCGGGTGCCCGGAACGTCCTCGGACAAATACATTGTCTCGCCTCTGCACCTGAAAGTGCCGACGCTTGGCGAGCGGATGAAGCTTCGCTGGCCGCGCTCCCGCACCGTCGCTGTGACAGGCAAGGACCGCTCGGCTGTCATGATGAGCGGCCAGCGGCCGGATCAGCGCTGGTACTGGAAGGACGATGCTTTCGTTTCCGACCTGGCGATTGCGCCGCCGCGAAGTGTGACAATCATCAATCAGCTGGCTGCAGCGGCGGCAGCGCGGGCTGAACCGGGCCTCGCCCCGCCGCCCTTCTGTGCGGCACGAAGTGGTGAGATCGTCCCAGAAGGCGGCAGCAAGCCGGTCGGTGGTGGCCGGTTCGAGCGCGGCGCCGGCGACAAGGATCGCTTCCGCAAGTCGCCTCAATTCGACGCCACGACCTTGGCGCTTGCTGCCGCGCTCGTGGGCGAGATGAAGCTGGGGAAGGGGAGCGCGCCGGACCTGCTCACGATCGGCCTTTCGGCAACCGATCTTATCGGTCACGAGTTCGGCCCGGGCGGACAGGAGATGTGCCTGCACTTGCTGTCGCTTGACCGCGATCTCGGGGGGTTCCTGGCGGTGCTCGACCGGACCGGCCTCGATTATGCCGTCGCCTTGACTGCAGACCACGGGGGGCAGGACCTTCCCGAGCGGCTACGCCAAAAGGGCATCGCCGCAACTCGGGTGAGCGCCGACCTGAAGGCGGAAGAAGTCGGCAAGAGAGTAGGAGCGAAGCTCGGATTGACCGGCGAGCTGCTCCACGGTGGCTATTCGGGCAACATCTATCTCGACCGCTCGCTGACGGGCGCGGACCGGCGGCGAGTACTCATGGAAGCACTTGCCGAATATCGGGCGCAGCCGCAGGTCGAGGCGGCGTTCAGTGCTGCGAAAGTGGCCGCGACCCCGTTGCCCAAAACCACGCCCGATCGTTGGACGCTAATTGAGCGTGCGCGCGCGTCCTTCGATCCGCAGCGGTCCGGCGACATCATCGTGCTGCTGGGGCGCTACGTCACTTCGGTGCGAGATACGAAAAACACAGTCTCAACGCACGGAAGCGCGTGGGACTATGACCGCCGTGTCCCGATTCTGTTCTGGCGATCGGGCATGCGCCCCAGCGATCGCGAGCAGCCGATCGAGACGGTCGACATCATGCCGACCCTTGCGGCGATGATCGGACTCGAAGTGAAGCCGGGCAGTGTCGACGGCAAATGCCTGCTCGCGGTCGAAGGCGCCGATTGCCCGGCCCGCTAAGGCGTTCAGTTATAAAGACTTTCATCTGGCGTTAATCGGCTTCAGGACAAAGGGAACCTTAGGGGGCGCCTGCCGGTTGGCTGCTCCGGAGGAGAGACGATGCGCCGCCTTTCGATTGCGCTAGCGCTTGGCCTAAGCGTATCGCTGACCGCCTGCGTCCAGACGCGCCAATATGCCGACCTCGAGTTTGCTCCGCCGCAGGGCGATTATCGTCTGCTGGTCATGCGCCCCGACGTTCAGGTCTCGTCGTTGACGACCGGTGGCATGCAGGAGGCGCGTGCCGACTGGACCGAGCAGGCGCGGACGAACATTATCTCAGCATTGCGCGCACAGCAGGCCGAACGCGGCGGCAAGGTGCAGGTGCTTGCCCGGCGCAACGAACTTCGCGGCGTGAGCGAGGAGCAGGTCGCCGACCTTGAACGCCTGCACCAGGCGGTTGGCAGTTCGATCGCGCTGCACAAATATATGGGCGCCTATCTTCCGACCAAGCGGCGCAAGGGGCTTGAATATACGCTTGGCGAAGATGCGGTCGCGCTCGGGCGCAAAACCGGCTTTGATTATGCGCTGTTCATGCATGCCGAGGACAATATTGCCTCGACCGGCCGCATCGCGCTTCAGGTGATTGGCACCGCAGGATGCCTGATTGGGATCTGCGCGCCGAGCGGCGGAAGCAATGAATTCGCCTATGCCTCGCTAGTCGATCTAAGGACCGGCGAAGTCGTCTGGTTCAACGTCGTCCAGACCGGAAGTCAGCTTCCTGGAGTGAAGTTCGGCGACATCCGGAACCCGCAGGGCGCGGCGACCATGGTGGAACGGCTGGTCGGTCGGATGAAGCCCGGGCGGATCGCGCGCCAGCGGATGGAGAAGCGCTGATGTGCATGCGTTGTCTTGAGCTCTCGCGTCGCTCGCTGCTGATCGGCGGCGGTGCGGTTGCTGCCGCTACGGCCACCGGTACCGCACAGGCGCGGGTTCGTCCCGCCGACATGGTCCCGCTGATCGGCCCCGGCTACAAGGCCGTCGACGTCGACGAGCGCGGCATGTGGCAGCAGATGGACCGCGTCGAGGAAGAGGTCGCGGGATCGAACCTGCTGATCAAGGATCCGAAGCTCTCCAATTATCTGCGCGACCTGATCGGCGCCGTCGGAGGCCCGGCGGCCAAGGACATGCGCATTTATCTGGCCCGCGTGCCGGATTTCAACGCGATGATGTTCCCGACCGGTTTCGCACTGATCTTCTCGGGACTGCTGCTGCGAATGCGCAACGAAGCTCAGCTGGCGGGCGTGATAGCGCACGAATCGGGTCACTTCCTGCGCAAGCACCAGCTCCGGGCGTGGCGCGACATGAAGCGCAAGTCCGACCTCTTCGCGATTGGTTCGCTGGCGCTCGCCGGGGCCGGCGCGGCTGGCGGCTTCTACACGGGCGACATCGGCCAACTCGCCGAGCTCGGCACGATCATGTCACTGCTTCAATACAGCCGCGCGATGGAGGCGGAAGCCGATGCGCTCGGTGCCAAGCTGGTCGCGCAACAGGGTTATCCCGCGGCGGAGATGGCCAATACGTGGCGGCAGCTGATCGGCGAGGAAGAAGCGAGCGCGCGTTATCGCCGCAAGCGCCGCCATCGCGACATATCGCTGTTCGGCACACACCCGTCGCCCGAGAGCCGGCTTGCCGACCTCAATATCGATGCCGCGGAAGTCACCGTGCCCGGTCGGGCCTACGACGCTCGCCGCGCACGGTACATGCAGGCGATCGGACCGATCCGGCCGATGCTGCTCGACGACCAGGTCAAGCTCAACGATCCGGGCGCCAGCCAATATCTGATTGAGACGTTGGCGCGCGATGGCTGGGACGGGCCGCTGCGCTTCTACGAGGCGGAAGTATGGCGGCTGCGCAACCGGCCGGGCGATCAGCAGCGCGCTGCGCAGGGCTATGCGACCGCCGTCGGCTATCCGGACGCGCCGGCGGATGCATGGCGCTGGCACGGGCTGCAGCTGATGAAGCAGGGACGCGCGGCGGAAGCGAGGAGCGCGCTTGCCCACTATCTGAAGATGAAACCGGATGCGCCCGATGCGCCATTCGTCCGCCAGATGATCGGAGCCTGACGATGACGCGCAAACTCCTCCTGGCCTGCGTTGCCGCAGTGGCGATCTCAGGCTGTTCGACGGTCGGCGGCGAGAGCTTCGGAAGCGGCTATTACTCGCTCATTCGAGTGAAGCCGACCGGGGTGGGCGACCATAGCCTGATCGTCACTCCGCCGCGCGAATGGAACCGCCAGCGTCCGCGGCTCTTCGACGATGTCGGCGATGTCGAGGACTGGACTCTGAACGGCCCGTATCTGGACGGTCTCACGTTCGTCAGCGGGCTTTCGAACAACCGCGCGCTGATCCGGCAGAACAGCTTCGAGGATCGGCAGGTGCCACGTTTCCGGTCCGACATGAGCGCTCCGGAAATCACCTCGATGATCGAGAGTCTCTACCGGGTGCGGGGCGGCGCGGTGGATGTGCGCACGCTGTCGCTGCAACCGCGCGGCTTCCTCGGCCGCAACGGTTTTCAATGGGATTATGAGCACCTCGACGGCGACGAGTTGTGGCGCAAGGGCCGGGTGGTCGGCGCCGTGGTCGACGGCAAGCTTTACATGATCATGTTCGACGCAGCCCGCTCGCATTATTATGCCAAC
>JBDSMG010000055.1:0-109322 GCA_039915925.1 Sphingomicrobium sp. | reverse complement strand
CGGAGGGCGGCGGGCCAGCGCCGAACGCCAGATTTTGCGGCATGGTGAAGCGATATTCGCCGCCTTCGCGCATCCGCGTCATGGCTTCGGCGAAGCCGGGGAAGACCTGATCGGACGAAAAGGGCTGGGCGCCGCCATGCGCCTCGCTCGAATCGAGCACCGTGCCATCGTCGGCGGTGAGGACATAATCCATCAGCGCCGCATCGGCTGGGGCGATGGGCTCGCCGGTTCCTTCTTTGACGACCCGGAACTTGAGGCCCGAATCGCTAACTTGGGGACGCATTGCGCCGGCGCCGACATAGGCCAGGCCGACTCCAGCCACGATCACCAGGAAAAAGGCGAGGAACAGCTTGAGCGAGCGCCCACGGCTGTGGCGTACTTCGGCTTGAACCTTATCCGACATGCTGATCCGGGGCGCCTGAGCCGGAAGGCTTAGCGCACGCCTTCGCGCTCGGCGCGCTTGCGCTCGAGCTTGCGGGCGCGGCGGATTGCGGCGGCCCGCTCGCGGGCGCGCTTCTCGGACGGCTTTTCGTAGTGACGGCGAAGCTTCATCTCGCGGTAGACGCCTTCGCGCTGCAGCTTCTTCTTGAGCGCGCGCAGCGCCTGCTCGACATTATTGTCGCGAACGATGATTTGCATAAGCTGCCGTCACACTCCTGGTTGGCCATATAGGCCGCCGAACGTCATGGAGTGGCGGCCCAT
Source organism: Sphingomicrobium sp. (assembly GCA_039915925.1). Lineage (GTDB taxonomy): Bacteria > Pseudomonadota > Alphaproteobacteria > Sphingomonadales > Sphingomonadaceae > Sphingomicrobium. Next base: position 108,620 of record JBDSMG010000055.1, on the reverse strand, counting down.
TCCGCTGTTCCATCTGCCCGGCAAATGATTGGTCGCACCGCAGGCGCACCTGCAGCGGTGGCGGGCCCATAGCAGTGGGTGAAGCGGCATTCAAGCCGTTCGGACCGCTCAGGGATGTGGCACAGTCGTGGTGCGGGCTGTCACCACCTTCCTCGAAGTGCCCCCGGCACTTCGAACGCTGGTGACCCCTACGGGAATCGAACCCGTGTTTCAGCCGTGAAAGGGCCGCGTCCTAACCGCTAGACGAAGGGGCCGTGAGAGCGGGAGCCGGTTAGGCGAGGAGCCTTGCAGGGTCAAGCGAGCGCCGCGTCCTCCAAGTGCATTTCGGCCGCATTGCCGCCGTTCCACTCGTCGCGCTTGACAGTTCCGGCGAGCCACCAGCGTGTGTCTGCAGTAGAGGCGAGCAGTGTTTGCCCAAGATCCGTCGAGGCGCTTCGGAAGGCGATCCACTTGAAGCTTTTGCCATCGTCGCCGCAAGCAAGCCCGCGCACATGGCCGTCGCCGACAATGCCGGTCTTGATAAGCCGGGCCGGGCCGGCTGCAACGCGGGGGGCGGGCCAGCCCGCGCCATAGGGTCCGGCAGCGTCGAGCGCGTCGCACAGGTGTCCGGCTACCCCGCCCGGAGCCAGCAAAGCGTCAAGGAGGAGCGCGCGGGACCCGCGAGAGCTCTCGACATCGGCGGAGAGCCGTTGGTTGATGAAATGACGGAAGGCCTCAAGGCCGCCCGCAGGCAGCGTCAGCCCAGCCGCCATCGCATGGCCGCCGCCCGCGATGAGCAGGCCGCTCTCCTTGGCCGCAAGCACCGCAGCGCCGAGGTCGACGCCGCTGATCGAACGGCCGGAGCCTTTGCCGCTACCGTCCTCGCACTCGGCGATGACGATTGCGGGACGTCCGAACCGTTCCTTCACCCGGCCGGCGACGATGCCGATCACGCCCTGGTGCCAGCCGGAATTCATTACTGTGATGACGGGCACGTCGCCTTGGGTTTCGGCCTGTTCCATCGCCTGATCGCACACCAGCATCTCGATGGCGCGGCGCTCCTCGTTCAGCCGGTCGAGCTCGGCGGCGATGGTGCGGGCTTCTTCCGGATCCGAGCAGGTGAGGAGACGGACGCCGAGATCCGACTTGCCGACGCGCCCGCCCGCGTTGATTCGTGGACCGAGCGCAAAGCCAAGGTCGCGGCAACCTGGCGGCTTCACCAGGCGCGCGGCTTCCGCGAGCGCGGCCAGCCCAATGTTCTGCCGCGCCGACATGATCTTGAGGCCCTGGGTCACGAAGGCCCGGTTGAGGTTCTTCAGGCGGGCTACGTCCGCGACCGTGCCGAGAGCCACCAGATCGAGCAGGTCGATGATCTTCGGTTCGGTCTTCCCCGCGAAGAACCCACGCTCCCTGAGTTCGCGAAGCAAGGCCACGCCCAACAGGAAGGCCATGCCGACCGCGGCGAGGTGGCCGTGCGATGCCCCGAGCTCATCCTCGTCGAGGCGGTTCGGGTTGATGAGCGCAAAGGCCACGGGGAGCTGGCTCGCGCATTGGTGGTGGTCGACCACGATGACGTCGAGACTTGCGGCCTTCGCTTCCTCGAGCGCTTCGAAGGCCTGCGCTCCGCAATCGACGCAGATAGCGAGGCTTGCTCCCCGGCCCTTCAGCTCGACAAGTGCTTTGCCGGACGGCCCGTAGCCCTCCATCAGCCGGTCCGGGATATAAACCATCGGCTCGGCGCCCAGGCGGCGGAGCAGGAGCACCAGCAGCGCCGAGCTCGTGGCGCCGTCCACGTCGTAATCGCCGAAAATCGCAACGCTCTCGCCGGCCTGCACTGCGTCGGCCAACCGCTTGGCCCCCTTGTCCATGTCCTTGAAACAGGAAGGGTCCGGCAGGAAATCGCGGATGGTCGGGGTGCGATGGCGGGCGAGGTCGTGCCGCTCAACGCCACGCGCCAGCAGCAGCTCATCGACGAGCGCATCCGGCGTGAGGCCGGGCTCACCTGACCTGCGCCAGCGCCACGGCCGGCCGCTGACCGAACGTTCGATGTCGAGTGCGAAGCTCATGCGATCGACTGTAGCCGACCGCCTGCTCGGGTCCAGCAGCTTAGTCGGATCGCCCCGATGTTCGGCAGCGACCCGGGAGGCGGCTAGTCGGCCTTCTTCTTTTCGGCCGTCGCCTTGGCTTCCGACTTCAACTGGGCACCGAGCGCCATGGCATCGCTGCTCATCGCAGGCATCATCTTGATCAGCTCCGGGAAGACCTCGAACGAGCCGCGCATCACGTCCGGCTCGAACCAGATGCCGACCATCTCGCGGCCGTAGGCTGCACCGGTCGGGGTTGCGAGGAACGCCTGGATTTCGCCAAGCTGGCGAGCATCGAATTTGCGGGCCAGCGCGCGCGCCATGCCCTCGCGGAACTTGGGCTCGACCACATCGCCCAGCTTCACGAACATCGTCGAGGCGAACGCCCGGACGGCTGCAATCTTGGCGTCGACCATCGGGTCCTTCTTGGCGAGCATCAGGCGGAGCGGCTCGGTGCTCGGCGCCTTTGCAGGCTTGGCCTTTTTGTCCTTGCTCGGAGGGACCATCGACGCGAAGTCCGCCTCACTCATGTCGAGCACGCGGTCGGCCGTCCGGTTCACCAACCCGCTCATCGCCTCCGCGTAGGCGCCTTTTGGAAACATTGCCTGGGCGGCAGTGCGGGCGGCAGCAAGCCGTGCGGGCTCTGGATCCAGGCCCGCCGGGAAGAACTTGTCGAAGAGCTTCACCATCGCGGCCATCGTCTGCATCGGGTCCGGCTTCTCTGCAGACGCCTTGCCCTTTGCGGCGACCGCCGGCTTGGCGGCCGGCGCGGCCGCGCGAGGTGCCTCCGCCGGACTCGCGCTTGCCGTCGCCAGCGCGACGAGAATTCCCAGCGCCATTTCTATTCCCCCTGAAGTTTCGGATTAGGGTGAACTCGGAAGAGTTACAACTTCCTGATCCGGGCCCGGCTTTATTCGCGCTCCGCCTCGTGCTCGAGGATGTCGGTGCGGATCCTGACCGAGCGCGAGCCCAGCCGCGTTTCGAACAGGAAGATCGCGAACCCGATTCCGACCGCGACCATCGATCCGATGAACAGCAAGGCGACGGCCGTGCCGAACTGGGCATTGGTCAGCGAGGCGGCGAAGAGGATGACCACCACCAGGCAGGTGAGCACGGCCGCAAGCACCGAGAAGAAGATCGCCTGGCTGACCAGCGCCATGCGCTTGTCGAGAATGCGAATCTCGGCGAGCCAGCGATCATGCTCCTCGCCCCGCGAGTTCAAAATCATCGGCTCGATCGCGCGGGCCCGGTCGATGATTCGTGCAAGGCGCCCGGCGCAGACGTTGAGAAACGCTCCGACCCCTGCGAGCAGGAAGATTGGGGCGACTGCAAGCTGGATGATGTGCGCGACCTGCGTCGCTGAGGAAGCCGTGATTTCGGGAAACATCTGATCAATTATCCCCGGCGCGAAGACAGCTCGCAATCTCCAGCAATAGAGTCCCATTTACGACAAAGCTCAAGGCCAGAACCCAGGCGAAGCTTGCCACCACCTCGGGCGTCGGCCCGAACAGGCCGATGACCAGGGTCGCAATCGAGATTCCAGCGAGGATGATCAGGGCCAGTCCGAGGTCGGTTGCGGCGGAAAGCCAGGTCCAGGTGCGAACCGACCCGTCGCACAGCGTGCTCGCCGCCATCAAAGTCAGGCTGCGCAGCGCGAGCCAGGCCGCGATTACGTAGAAGGTCGGGAAGACATGGGTGATCGGGCTGAGCACCAGGAACAGCCCGGCGACCGCGGTCACCACACCGGAAAGCATGGCAAATGTGCGCGAATCGTGGCGTTGCGTGCCGGCCAGAGTCTCGACCAGTCCCGCCGCCAGAAGCAGCGATCCGACTACATTGGCTCCGGGAACGCGGTCGGCCAGCGGAAGCAATGCCGCGCCCGCGCTCAGCAATATCGTCACCACCCCAGCCGCACCGATAACGCGCGCGCTGTTGCGGGCCGATCTTGCCTCAGTCGTTACCATGATCCTTCAACCCCGACGGGGGCGGGCCGTTCCAGCCGCTCGGATTGGCGAGCATCTTCTTCACTCCGCGCGCCGCCTGGCGGATGCGATGTTCGTTTTCGACCAAGGCGATCCGGACATAGCCTTCGCCTTCCTCGCCGAAGCCGACACCGGGCGCCACCGCAACCTTTGCTTCTGTCAGCAGGCGCTTTGAAAATTCGACCGAGCCCATGTCGCGGAACTGCTCCGGAATCGGCGCCCACGCGAACATGCTCGCCTGCGGAACCGGAATGTCCCAGCCAGCACGCCCAAAGCTCTGCACCAGCACATCGCGGCGCTTTTTATAGAGTTTGCGGTTTTCTTCGATGATATCCTGCGGCCCGTTCAGCGCGGCGGTGGCCGCGGCCTGGATCGGGGTAAAGGCGCCATAATCGAGATAGGATTTCACGCGTGCGAGCGCCCCGATGAGGCGCGCGTTGCCGACCGCGAAACCCATGCGCCAGCCGGCCATCGAATAGGTTTTCGACATGGATGTGAACTCGACGGCCACGTCCTTGGCGCCTGGCACCTGCAGGATTGACGGCGTCGGGACGTCGCCGAAGTAGATTTCGGCGTAGGCCAAGTCGGAGATTACGATCAGGTCGTGCTCGGAGGCGAAGTTCACGAGCCGCGTGTAGAAGGCAATGTCGGCGACATAGGCGGTCGGGTTGGACGGATAGCCAACCACCAGCACCTTGGGACGGGGCACCGTATAGCGGACGGCAAGCCGAAGCCGCTCGAAGAAGTCCTCGCCCGGAGCAGCGGGAATCGAGCGGATCGCAGCCCCGGCGATGATGAAGCCGAAAGTATGGATCGGATAGCTCGGATTCGGTGCGAGCACGACGTCGCCAGGCGCGGTGATCGCCTGCGCGAGGTTGGCCAGCCCTTCCTTCGAGCCGAGCGTCACGATCACTTCCGTGTCGGGATTCAATTCGACGCCAAAGCGGCGCTGGTAGTAGGCCGCCTGGGCGCGGCGGAGCCCGGGGATGCCCTTGCTGGCCGAATAACGGTGCGCCGTGGGCTTGCTTGCGACCTCGCACAATTTGTCGATGACATGCTGCGGCGGAGCGCCGTCGGGGTTGCCCATGCCGAGATCGACGATGTCCTCGCCCGCTGCGCGTGCCGCGGCCTTCATCGAATTCACTTCGGCGAAGACATAGGGCGGCAGCCGCTGGATGCGGTAAAAATCATCGGTCATAGCGGGGCGACTCATGACGATGATGGTGCGGTGCGGCAAGTGTGCTTCGACTCTGGCGCCGAAGCTGCCTACATTGGAGCAATGAACGACAAGACGAACAGCGGCGCTGCGGGTTTCCCCAGCCTCGAGGACTGGCAGCATTGGACACTGGTAATGGGCAAGGCCCAGCAGATGCTGATGGAAGCCTGGGCCGACGGGCTTGCGAAGGACCAGCCCTTCCCCGCCTGGAACCCGGCGAGCGCGTTCGCTTTCGGTGCTCCAATCGAAGCGGGCGAGGCCGGACCGGGCACCGGACCGGCCCTTGCGGCCGACCCGATGGCGCTAATGACGGCGGGCGCGCAGGCCTGGGCCAAGGGTCTGGAAGCCTGGGGACAGATGCTGGGCGTGACTGCCTCACCGGAAGCGGCGAAGGTCAAGGACCGCCGGTTCGCCGCACCCGAGTGGAGCGAGAGCCCGCTTTTCAACACCATCCGCCAGACCTATCTGGCGCTGTCGGACAAGATGCTCGGCTCCGTCGACGAGATCGACGGCGTGGATGCGACCGAGAAGGCTAGGCTCAAGTTCGCGGTGCGCGCCTATCTCGACGCGATGAGCCCTTCGAACTTCGCCCTCACCAATCCGCAGGTGCTCAAGAAGACGATCGAGACGCGCGGCGAGAATCTGCTTCGCGGGCTGTCGAACATGCTGCGCGACGTCGCTGCAGGGCAGATGACGCAAAGCAAGCCGGGCGCGTTCGTGGTCGGCAAGGATCTTGCGACCACTCCCGGCAAGGTGATCAGGGAAACGCCGCTCTATCAGCTGATCCAGTACACGCCGACGACGGACAAAGTCCTGAAAACGCCGGTTGTCGTCTTTCCGCCCTGGATCAACCGCTATTACATCCTCGATCTCACACCCGAGAAGAGCTTCGTCAAATGGTGCGTCGAGCAGGGCATCACCTTGTTCATGGCCAGCTGGAAGTCGGCCGACGAAAGCATGAAGGACGTGGTGCTCGACGATTATGTCCTGCGCGGTCAGGTCGATGCGATCGACACCGCGCGCGACTTGCTCGGCGTCGAGAGCGTTCATGCGGTCGGTTATTGCGTGGCAGGGACGACACTGGCGGCAACGCTTGCATATCTCAAGGCCAAAGGCGAGGCCGAGAAGGTCAAGTCAGCGACCTTCTTCACGGCCCAGGTGGATTTCACCCAAGCCGGCGACCTCAAGTTATTCCTTGGCGACGAAGTGATGGGTCTGCTCCAGCAGCTCACGACCGAGAAGGGTTATCTCGACGGCCGCTACATGGCGGCGACGTTCAACCTGCTGCGCGGCCGCGACCTCATCTGGAACTATGTCGTCAACAATTATTTGCTCGGAGAGGAGCCGCCGCCGTTCGATCTTCTGCAGTGGAACAGCGACACGACCAACCTGCCGGGCAAGTGGCATCGCGATTATCTCGAAACCCTCTATCGCGGGAACAAGCTGGTCGAATCCGGCGCGATCAAGGTCGCGGGCGTGGGGATTGACCTTAAGACGATCGAGACGCCGAGCTACATCCAGGCCGGCCGCGAGGACCATATCGCCCCGCCCGAAAGCGTGTGGAAGGTGATGAACCATTTGGGCGGCGACAAGCGCTTCGTCCTCGCCGGCTCCGGCCATATCGCCGGTGTCGTCAACCATCCGGCGGCGGGCAAATATCAATATTGGGTCAATGAGGGTGCGCCTGAAACCCTCGACGAGTTCGTCGTCGGCGCGACCGAGCACAAGGGCAGCTGGTGGCCGGACTGGGTGCAGTGGCTGAAGCGGACCGACCCGGCCACGGTCAAGGCGGACGGGCCGCGCGTCCCCGGCAAGGGCAAGCTCAAGGCGATCGAGGATGCGCCGGGGAGCTATGTGAAGGCGCGTTAGGGCCGCTCATACTTCCAGTTGCGCTTCTTTCCTTCGCTGAGCCATTCGATTGTCGTCGCGATGCGCTTGGCGCGCGTTTCCCCGCGTTTCCCTTCGGCGATCCACTCGCAATATTCACGGCGGTGGCTCGGCGCGAACGCGTCGTAGGCTGCCTTCGCCTTCGGCGATTTCTCCAGTGCCGCAGTGAAGTCTGGATGAGGCTCTCTAGGCGTTGCCGGGTGCTTCGGCTGCCGCGGCGCGCGCGCTTCCTTGGATAGGGTCACCGCTTCGCGCAGCAGCCGCTCGAACTCTTTGTCGGACGGCAGTTGGTCGACCGACGTGATTCGCCCGAACTGGCCCATGGCGTCCTTATTCTGCCGTTCGCCAAGCAATTCGGCTTCGCGCCAGAAGCTCAGCGCTGCATGCCCTTTGAATGCATGAGTGAGCAGCAGGAGCTTGCCGCCTAGAGTATAAGCGGGGCCGCCCCATTTAGTCGTCTCTTCGGCTTCGGGAATCGTCTCACCGACACGCGTGCGGACATGTTCGAGGATGGGTTGCAGCGCGGGCGCAGCCTTGGCGATGTACGCTTCGACCCGCGGGTCGCGCTTCACAAGATGCCGCCGCCGATCATCAGCCGCACGACGCCGACCACGATCACGAAGAGATTCAGGTTGCGCCCGGCGTTGCTGCGCGAGGCCATGCCGACCGCCGCACCGATGACAGCAAGCGGAATGATCAGCCAGTTCGCCCATCCGAGCAGAGGAAGAAAGGCAATGACGGCGAACACTAGCGCGACGACGCCGATGATCAGTGAAGCGATGTTGAACATGAGGCGGCTTGTAGCAGGCTAACGCGCGCTTTCCACAGGGGATATGCGGGCGAGGGTCTTCGGCCCGCAGGTGATCGTCACGGACCCGACGGGCTCGCGCATCGGCCACTCGCCCCGAACCTCCTTGGTGACGAGGGCCTGAGTGTGCATCTCGGATGCTCGGACGGGCCGCAGCTCGACGCTGACCTGGACCGGATAGCTTTCCATCACCAGCGGATCTCCCCACCCGACGCTATAGCCCCCGCTCGAAACCACGGCTTTGCCCGTGACGATCAGGGTCGGCGTTGCATTGGGACCGGGCATGGCGTTGATCCAGGCGTGCCAGTCGCTCGATTCCGACACCGGGCACGAGGCAAGCGCGGGCTGTGCCGGCCCGGCGCTCGCGGGAGCCGCGGTAGGCTGCGGTTGAACGCAGGCGGAAACCAGCAGCAGTGGCAGGAAGGCGGCGTGACGCATGGAAGCGGAATGCCACGCTCGTCCGTCGGTTCCCAATGGTAACGGGCGGAGAAGTGCCAAACCTGGAGGCAAGCGCGCGAAAGGCTCCCGTAATTGCCGGCCGCGAGCAGGAATTGAAAGGCTCCGCGCATCGAAGCAGGAGCAATTGGTAAAGAATAAAAAACCATGCTCAGTGCAGTACAGCCCCCGGAGGAACGAATGCGCCTGGCTGCCGTGGACGGATGGAGTTTGGATCGCGGCGCCGCCGTGCGTTACGGCCTGCTTTTCGTTGCGCTTGCGACCGGGATCATCATCACCCTCCCCTGGATCATCGTCCAATTCCGCATCGACGATTATCTCGGGGATTTCCAACTCTTCTGGAAGATCTCCCAAATTCCGGTGCACGACTTGTACGGGCCGGTCGCTCTGGCGCGGGATCCGACGGAAGCGAGCTTCGTCTTTCCCTACCCGCCCACCGCACTTCTCCTCATTCTGCCATTCGGTGCGCTGCCTTTCCCGCTAGCTCTCGCCACTTGGTCGCTCTTGGGGTTGCTCGCAATGACCGTGGCGGCCCGACGTATCGTTGAGCCCAAGGCCATCTTTTTGGGCTTCTTCACCGCGGCCGTGCTTGGCGTCACCGTGGGCGGACAGGTTAGTCTTTTCGTCGGCGGCCTGATCATCGGGGGGGGTTAGCGCGCGGCGACCGTGGGCGGTCGGCGTGTTGCTTGGCTGCGCCGCAGTCATCAAGCCGCAATCCTTGGTGGCTGCCCCATTCGCTCTGTTGGCGGCGCGACAATATCGAGCCATTGGTTGGGCAGCAGCTACTGCACTCGTATTGTTGCTGTTGACGTGGATACTTTGGGGTCCCGAAGCCTGGTTGCGGTGGCTCTCGGGCGTGACCCAGTTCCACGGCTACTTGCAAGATCACGGCATCGATCGAGAAGACAAGGGAATCTACGGGTTGGCGCTTCAGTTAGGCTTGCCGGGCTGGTTATTCCTGTTTGGAATTCCGCTCGGTATCGCGTGCACCTGGCTGGTCTTCAACCGTCAAAGTAAGCCCGTCGACCGTTATGCCGCGTTCGCCGTTTCGACGATTTTGCTGTCACCCTACACCCTCGGTTATGACCTTGCCGGTCTGACAGTTGCCACCATGGGCCTGCTCCTGGATGAGGAGCGTAAACCTGTCGTCTGGTTGGCTGCCGCGCTGATCGTCAGTTCGATGCTCGCGAACTTCGGCGTGCTTCTGCTGGCGTTTCTGTTCGTTCGGGAACGCTGGCCGCATCGCCAGCCCGCGTGATGGCGAGGACGAACATGGCAAGCGCGGTCCAAATGGCGCCGAATGCAACTGCGTGCGCGGTCGTGAACGGCTCGCCGTAAACCGCGACTGCAAGCAGGAACTGCAGCGTTGGCGCAATGAACTGGAGCATGCCCAAAGTCGAATAAGGGAGTTTGCGCGCGGCTGCGGTAAACAGCAGCAGGGGCGTCGTTGAAACGATCCCGGCGGCAACGAGGAAGAGGGTATCGTGCGTGGTGGACCCAAAGCTGGGCTTACCTGCGGCGACACCGAGGGCGAGCCAAACGCCAGCGAATGGTAGCAATAGCGCCGTCTCGATGGTCAGCCCGATCGGCGAGTCCACCGGCGCCATCTTCCGCAACAGGCCATAAGTGGCGAAGCTGAAGCAGAGGCCGAGGCTAATCCAAAGCTGGCCGAGTGCGCCAATCGCGAGGGCGCCGATCCCGAGGGCGGCGATGATCACCGCCGCCCACTGCAGCGACGTCAGACGTTCCTTGAGCACGAAGCGTCCGAGGAGAACATTCGCGAGCGGGTTGAGATAGTAACCGAGGCTGCCCGCGAGGATGTGCCCGCTGGTGATTGCGTAAATGTAGAGCAGCCAGTTGACGGCAATCAGGACCGCCGTGATCGCCAGCAGGCCGATCAGGCGCGGCTGGTGGACCGTTTCCCGCAATCCGGCCAGCCCGCCGGTGAGCCCAAGCAGTGCAAGCAGCAGCGGCACCGACCAGATGACCCGGTGCGCGACGACATCGACCGGCGGAACGTTCGGGATCTGCTTGAAATAGATCGGCAGCACGCCCCAGAAACCATAGGCGGCGAGCCCGTACAGGAAACCGGTGCGACGTTCAGGAGAAGGATCGGCCGAGTTCATCCGCGCCACCGCCTAGTACCGACGCGGTATAAGTAAAGCCGGCTTGGCCATGGCGTTCATCGTGCGGATAGGAAGGCCAAGTCTATTGCAATTGAAGGCCTATGCTGAACGGCGCGTTGGTTGAAACTGCACTCGACGGCTGCCACTATGGGTGTGAAGGACCGCTCCATGCCGCTTCGTGTTCGTAACCTTGGACTGATGCTTGCCGCAGCCGCCGCGGCGTGCACGCCTACGCCGAAACCGCAGCCGGCATTGCAGGGCATCGTCCAGCCAAAAACCAAGGCCGATCGCTGGCGGGAAGTCGCCACGGCTGCCGATGAGGATCGGATCCAGCGGATCGGCCTCGCTTGGGCCTCGGGCCTTGCAGACGCGAACAAGGCGCATGCGCGGGAAGTCAAAGCCGAAGGCGATTTGCTCAAGCCGCGGGCGGCGCTTGCGCGGCCGGCGCCGACACCAGGCAGCTATTACTGCCGCCTGGTCAAGCTCGGGAGCGCCAAGCCGAAGGCGCTCGCCTTCGAGAAGTTCAAACCCTTCTTCTGCTATGTCGAGGTCGAGGGCGACCTGCTAACGATCGTCAAGCAGACCGGCAACACGCGTCCGGCCGGCCGTTTGTGGGAAGACGATATGTCGGACCGGCTGATCTTCCTCGGTAGCCTTGGGCTGGGCGATGAGGAGCAGCCTAAAGCCTATGGCGACGATCCGAAGCGTGACATGGCGGGCGTGCTCGAGCGGTTCCGACCGTTCAAGTGGCGGCTGGTGATCCCCTGGCCGCAAAGCACGTCCAAGCTCGACGTGTTCGAGCTCACGCCGGTGGAGAAGCAGCCCGAATGAGCGAGGCCGGCCCGCTGGCCGATCCAGCCGAAGTCCGTGCCCATCTGATCGCCGCCGCAACTGCCGGCGAGGCGATCACTTACTCCGAATTGCTCAATCAGCTTGGGCATCAGTTCACCCGGCCGAAGATGCGGGCGCTTTGCAAGGTGCTGGGCTTTGTCGACAACGAGGCCGCGGCGCGGGGCGAACCGGAACTGGCGGTGCTGGTGGTGCGGCAGTCGGATGCCCTTCCCGGTCAAGGCTGGTGGGTCGCGGGCGGCGCTTCGAACCACGGTTACGACGGTCTCTGGGAAGGCCCGGAAGCGCGCAGGCTCATCGACCAACTCCAGTCGGCGGCGTTCGACTATTGGCAGGCGAACGTCTAAGCGGCGCCGCTATGGCCGAGGCGTACGACAAGACTTTCACGATTGGCGAGGACGACGACGGCATCCGCCTGGACCGCTGGTTCAAGCGGCACCAGCCGGACGTCAGCTTCAACATCGTTTCACGCTGGGCGCGGACCGGGCAGCTTCGGCTCGACGACAAGAAAGCCGCGCCGGGCGACCGCATCGCGGCGGGCCAGCGCATCCGCTTTCCGGATCCGAATGCCTTGCCCGACCGCTCCGAGCGAACGCAGCGCGTGCGTGAACCGCTGACCGACGAAGAGACGAGCTACGTCCGCGACATGGTGATCTACGACGATCGCTACGCCTACGTGCTCAACAAGCCGCCCGGACTTGCCACGCAGGGCGGGACCAAGACGCACCAGCACCTCGACCGGCTGCTCGACGGACTTGTCGAGGACGACGAGGCCCGGCCGAAGCTGGTGCACCGGCTGGACAAGGATACTTCGGGGGCGTTGCTGGTGGCGCGGACCGCCCGGTCGGCGGGGCATTTCGCCAAGGCCTTCTCCTCGCGGACCGCGCGCAAGGTCTATTGGGCGATCGTCGTCGGGGTGCCCTCGGCCAACGAGGGGCTGATCGACCTTCCACTTGCCAAGCAGCCCGGAACCGGCGGTGAGAAGATGCATGTGAGCGAGGAAGCCGGGCTTGCGTCACGCTCCCGCTGGCGCGTGATCGACCGGGCCGGCAATCGCGCCGTCTGGGTCGAGCTGCAGCCGCTTACCGGCCGCACGCACCAGCTGCGCGTGCATATGGCGGCGCTTGGCCATCCGATCGTCGGCGACGCCAAATATGGCGGGCCGGAAGCGTTCCTGACCGGGGGAATCAGCCGCAAGATGCACCTGCATGCGCGGCGGATCCGAGTCGATACGCCGGGCGGAGAGCAGATCGACGTCACCGCCAACCTGCCGGACCATTTCGCCGAGAGTCTCGAAATGCTCGGATTCGACGTGATGGACGGCGACCGGCTGCCGCTCGAGAAGCCGGCGAAGGACGCCGACCCGCTGAAGGCCGCGAAGCGCGTGTCGGCGGCTGCCAAGGCGCGGCGGAAAGAGCGGAAGGGCGAACGCCGATCTCGAGGAGGGCAGCCGAAGCCTGCGGCGAAGCCTCGACGCAAATGACGCGGCTGGCAATTTTCGATTGCGACGGGACGCTGGTCGATAGCGGGGCAAATATCTACGCGGCGCTTTCGGAGGCGCTGAGGTTGCATGGCTTTGCAGCTCCATCGCACTCAGCGGCCCGTCGCGTGATCGGGCTCAGCCTGATCGAGGCGATGGCGATGCTCGTGCCGGAAGCGTCTAGCGAACAGCACCAGCAGCTCGCCGAAACCTACAAGACCGGCTTCCACGCGCTCCGTGCGTCCGGCCGCGTCGAGGAGCCGTTGTTCGATGGTATTCGCGACTTGCTTCATGCGCTGGAGGAGCAAGGCTGGCTGCTCGCGGTAGCCACGGGCAAGTCGGATCGCGGTCTTCGGCATTGCCTGGAAGCCAACGATATCCACGCGCGGTTCGTCTCATTGCAGACGGCTGACCGACATCCGTCGAAGCCGCACCCGTCGATGGCGCTTACGGCGATGGCTGACGCGGGCGCAGAACCGCGCTCGACAATCATAGTCGGTGACACCAGCTATGACATGGGCATGGCCGTTGCGGCTGGTGCGATCGGTATTGGAGCGGCCTGGGGCTATCATGAAGCCGAGGAATTGATCGCCGCGGGGGCGGCTGCCGTTGCGACCGAACCGCATCAGGTCCTCGATCTCGGCATGCAATTATTGGAGCGCGCCAATGGATGATGAGCTTGTCTGGAAGCGGCGCTTCCTGATCTCGATGCTTGCGCGGTTGTCGGGAGTCGCCATCTTTCTGTTCGGCGTCGCAGTGATGTTCACGGATATCCTGCGAGACGGCGGCTGGCCGCAACTCGGCGCGATCCTGGCGATCGTCGGAGCCATTGACGCGGTTGTCGCGCCCAAGCTCGTGCGCAGGAGCTGGGAGCGCGAGTGAAAAGGTTCTGGAAGGAAGCCGCGACTGTCGAGGAGCAGGGCGGTTGGGGCGTTCAGCTCGACGGCAGGACGCTCAGGACTCCGGCGAGAGCTGCGCTGATCGTGCCGACGGCGAAGCTTGCCGGCGCGATTGCCGACGAGTGGCGGGACGCGCCCGAGGAAGCGAACCCGCGCGAGATGCCGCTCACCGGCCTTGCCAATGCGGCCATCGACCGCGTCGCTCCTGATCCTGCGGCGTTCGCAGCGGGCATCGCCAAATATTCGGAGGGCGATCTCACCTGTTACCGCTCCGAGGGTCCGCAACAGCTTGCGTCACGCCAGCAGCAAAGCTGGGACGTTCTGCTTGGCTGGGCAAGGCGGCGCTTCGACGTCGACTTCCGGATCACCTGCGGGCTTCTCCACGTGCCACAGCCCGAAGCGACGGTGGAGCGGCTAAGCCACGCGGTGCATGCGCTCGATGTGTTCCAACTGGCCACTCTCTCGCCAATGGTGACGATCAGTGGTTCGCTGGTTGCAGCGCTTTCGGTGCTCGAACATGCGTTCACGGCGGAGAGCGCATGGGCCGCCGTCAGCATCGACGAACAGTGGCAGCTTGAGCAATGGGGCTCGGACGCCGAAGCCGAACTGGCGCTGGAGAACCGGCGCAAGGACTTCCTGGTCGCCGCGCGGTTCCTGGAGCTGCTCGAGCAGGATTAGTGAAGCGCGACGAGGTCGCGAACGAACGGGACGAGGCCGATCTGACGCGCGCGTTTCAGCCGCTCGGCTGCAACGATCGTCTGGACCTCGGCAAGACAAGTCTGCGTGTCGCGGTTGATCAGCACATAATCATATTCCGCCCAATGGCTGATCTCGCCCGATGCGCGCTGCATTCGGTCGGCGATCACGTCGGGACTGTCGGTGCCGCGTGAGGTCAGCCTCCGTTCCAGCTCGTTCATAGAAGGCGGCAGGATGAAGATCCGGACCAGATCCTCGCCCATCGCCGAATGGAGCTGCTGCGTTCCCTGCCAGTCGATGTCGAACAATATGTCGCGGCCCGCCTTCAATGCCGCCTTCACGGGAGCCTTCGGCGTTCCGTAGCGATAATTGAACACCGGGGCCCACTCGACGAACTCGCCCTCGGCGATCATTTGCTCGAAGGACGCATCGTCGACGAAGTGATAGTCGACGTCCTCCGTCTCACCAGGGCGCTTCGGGCGCGTCGTTGCCGAAACCGACATCGTCACGTCAGGATCGCTGCCGAGCAGCATTCGGGAAATGGTCGATTTGCCTGCGCCGGACGGCGACGAGAGGACGATCAACAGCCCGCGGCGGCGTCGCGGATGCTCGTCTTGAACGGGGTCCATGACCGCTCTTGCTTCGTACGAGCCGTGGCCGTCAAGCGACCAATTGGTGCAGTGCACCATTTTATGCTTGAATTCGCAGCCGCACACCTATATTGTGCAGTGCAACAACAAGGGAATTGACGACATGGCAGACGAAACCAAGACGATCGCCGCCGCTGCGGAGGCCCCCGCCAAGGTTGCCGAAACCGTGGCTCAGACGACGACCAAGGTCGTGAAGGACAGCGATGCCGCCGCCAAGCGCGCTCGCGCCGCAGCCGCTGCCCGTCAGCGCCGCGCCGCCGCCAAGGCGAAAGCCGCTCCGAAGGCCGTCAAGGCGCCGAAGATTGCCGCGAAGCGTGCCGCGCCGAAGCGCCGCCCGGTCCGCACCACCGCTCGCAAGACTGCAGCGGTCATTCAAGAAAGGATCAACGACGTGAGCTTCAACACCAATAGCATTTTCGCGGGCTTCGACTCCGTTCCCGCTTTCGCTCCCTTCCAGACACTGTTCGCCGATGCCGGCGAGCGTAGCCAGGAAGCGGCTCGCCGCACGCAGAAGGTCGCCGAGGAACTGGCCGACCTGACCCGCGCGAACGTCGAGGCGCTGGTCGAGTCCAGCCGTCTCGCCGCCGAGGGCGCTCGCTCGCTCGGCCAGGACGTGGTTGCAAGCAGCCGCCAGGGTGTCGAGAAGGCCGCCGACGCGATCCGTACGCTTGCGGAAGCCAAGTCGCCGACCGAATATCTGCAGATCCAGAGCGACTTGTACCGCGCGTCGTTCGACCGTTTTGTCGCGCAAAGCTCGCGCCTGACCGAGACCGTCGTCAAGCTTGCCGGCGAGGCGATCCAGCCGATCTCGAACCGTGCGTCGGCCAATGCCGAGCGCATCAACTCTCTCGTTGCCTGAAACCTCTCCCTCCTAAACTTCAGGCAATAAGCGGTGGCCGCCCTCCCTCCAGGGCGGCCGCCATTTTTCATGTCCGCTCCGGCGATCCCGCCTTGCGGCCCGTAGCGGCATTGCCATATCTACCGCCAGGATGATTGAAGTCTGGAACATGGCCGGCGATGAGCCGGGGCGCGGCGACGGGCTCGAGGAAATCGAGACCGGTGTCGTCACGCGCACTCGGCCGAAGACGAAAAAGCCGTCCAACTACAAGGTGCTGATGCTGAACGACGATTATACTCCGATGGAGTTCGTCGTTCTGGTGCTCCAGCAATTCTTCTCGATGAGCATCGACGATGCGACGCGGGTGATGCTTCAGGTGCATCAGCAGGGCGTCGCCGTATGCGGCGTGTTCACCTACGAAGTCGCGGAGACCAAGGTCAGCCAGGTCATCGACTTCGCCCGCGAGAACCAGCATCCGCTGCAGTGCACGCTGGAGAAGGCGTAAGCGCGGATAGTTGCACACTGCCCCTGCTCCGCTAAAGCGCGGCGATGGACAGTATCTGGATCAAAGGCGGGAACAGGCTCGAGGGCCGGATCCCGATCAGTGGCGCGAAGAACGCCGCGCTTACGTTGCTTCCCTGCGCCTTGCTTACCGACGAGCCATTGACGCTTTGCAACCTGCCGCGGCTCGCCGACGTCGATACCTTCGGCCACCTGCTCAATCAGCTCGGCGTCTCGACGATGATCGAGGGCGTCAAGAAGGGCGAGTTCGGGCGCCGGATGACGCTCCGCGCCAACGACATCGCTTCGACCGTCGCGCCCTACGACATGGTTCGCAAGATGCGCGCCTCGGTGCTCGTGCTCGGCCCGATGCTCGCGCGGGCGGGCGAAAGCACGGTCAGCCTTCCCGGCGGTTGCGCGATCGGCGACCGGCCGATCGACCTGCACCTGCAGGCGCTCGAAGCGATGGGTGCGGAGATCGAGCTTGCCGCAGGCTATGTAAAGGCCGTCGCACCGAAGGGCCGACTCCCCGGAGGCGACTTCAGCTTTCCGGTCGTGTCCGTGGGCGCCACCGAAAATGCAGTCATGGCCGCGGTGCTCGCGACCGGCCGCACGCAATTGTTCAACGCCGCGCGAGAACCCGAGATCGTCGATCTTTGCAATCTGCTGGTCGCGATGGGCGCGAAGATCGAGGGGATAGGGTCGAGCCACCTGATAATCGACGGAGTCGAGGGGCTGCATGGCTGCACCTATGCGGTGATGCCGGACCGGATCGAGGCCGGCAGCTATGCCTGCGCCGCGGGGATCACCGGCGGATCGCTGGACCTGATCGGCGCGCGTCCGGACGACATGCGCGCGACTCTGAACGCGCTTGCCCAGGCCGGGATGATGATCGAATTCCACGACAAGGGCATCAAGGTCAGCGCCGACGGCCCGCTACGCCCGCTCGCGCTTTCGACTGCGCCGTTCCCCGGCTTCGCGACCGATATGCAGGCGCAGTTCATGGCGATGCTGGCGCTGGCCAACGGCGAAAGTTTTCTCGAAGAGACGATCTTCGAGAACCGCTACATGCACGTTCCCGAGCTTCGCCGGATGGGTGCCAATGTCGAGATTCGCGGCCGGTCGGCGCTCGTGCACGGAGTCGAGAAGCTGACCGGCGCGAGCGTGATGGCAACCGACCTGCGTGCGTCGATGAGTCTCGTGCTCGCCGGGCTGGCAGCCGAGGGCGAAACCGAAGTGCTGCGCGTGTACCACCTCGACCGCGGCTACGAGCGCCTCGAGGAAAAGCTGTCGGCCGTCGGTGCTACGATCGAGCGCCGCAGCACCGGCTAGCCGACCGAGCCTTAGCTTACGTTTCCGAACATCTGCGGCATGGCGAGCGCATCGAACCCATAAGGGTCCGGGCGGAACGTAACGCCGTTCGGGCTCGCGGCCACCGTCAGATAGGTCATGTAGATCGGAACCGGCCGCGGCAGGTCGATCTTTTCCTCGCGGCCGGTCGTCCCTTGCGGAACATTACCGAACACCCAGGTGGCGAAGCGGCGATAGTCAGCCAGGCGGACGCAGCCGTTGCTGAGATGGCGCTCCTCCTCGGTGAACAGCTCCTTGTGCGGCGTGTCGTGGAGATAGATGCCGAAGTCGTTCGGCATCTCGAACTTCATTGCACCCATTGAATTCCATGGCCCCGGCAGCTGCCGAACGAGGATCGGGCTCTTGCCGGCCGAAACCTGCTTCCAATTCACTGCCTTCGGGTCGAGCGGCTGCGCGTTCGAACCCCAGTCGGACAACACTTCATAATGGAAGTCGCGCAGGTAGGAGAGCCCCTGCTCGCTCACGCGCTTGGCGGTCAGGCTCCGAATCAGCTCGGGCGGCACATTCCAGTAAGGATTCACCTTGGCGTTGCGCATGATGACGGCCATCATCGGAGTCTTGGTCTTGGGCGAGCCGACCACGACACGCATTGAGTCAGCGACGCGGTCGCGATTGAAGAAATAGGCCTGCGCTCCACCCGAATCGACGATTACATAACGATCGAACGTTCCGCCCGTGGGAAGGCGGTAGGCGCGCTCCATGTTGATCGCGATCCGGCGCGCGTAATAATTGGCGCCCCGATTGAGGGACGCGATCGTAGCTTTTCCGGCGATGCCATCGGCCGGCAGCAATCCGTGGACGGTCTGATAATTCGCAACAAGCTGCCTGAGCTGATCATCGTAACCGCCATCCGGTGCGAGCCCGAGGCGCGAGCGCAGCGCAGCGACACGCCTGCCGGTCGAACCGGACTTCAACGTTGGCCCGGCCGGGACGCTGACCTGCGGCAGACGTCCCCAAGTCGCCTCATATTGCTGAAGACCGCGTCCGAGCTCGACGAAGAAGGGGTTGGGTGCGTTACGGCGGCCCGCGCCGAAATCGAGGCTGAAAACGCGCTGGAGCCAGTTTTGCGGCCGTTGGCGGCGCTTCGCAACGCTGTTCATCCGCGGATCGACATAGACGAAGTCGATGCCTTGCTTGATCGTACGCGGAACGGCGATCGGCTCGTCGCCGCGCGGCTGGGCGGAGATCGGGGCGGTCACTGCAAGAGCGGCCGCGACAAAAATCAGACGGGACTTGATGCGCATAGATTTCGGGCTGCCCAAGCAGCGCTTCCTGTTGTTACAATCCGTAGGCCAACGCCTTGCCGAGGTCGGAGTTGCGTGGGTCTGAACGCGGACGGCTAGCGAACTGCGAGGCCCCGCGCTAGGTCTCCGCCCATGACCGCGCCCATCACGATCCGCCCAGTCCTCACAAAAGCGGACCGCAAGGCTTTCGTAGATCTCGCCTGGAAAATCTATCGCGCCGACCCGGCCTGGATCCCGCCGCTCAAGGACGAAGTTCATGGCCTGATCGATCCGAAGAAGAATCCGTGGTTCGGACATGCCCGCGCGCAGCTGTGGCTTGCAGAACGCGATGGCAAGGTCGTCGGTCGGATCAGCGCGCAGGTCGATGAACTGGTGCTCGAGCATATGGGCGCAGGGGTCGGCCAGTGGGGCATGTTCGAAGTGCTCGACGGCGAGGCGGCCGCAGCCCTGATCGCGACAGCGGAAGAGTGGCTGCGGGCTGAGGGCATGACGCGCGCGCTGGGTCCGATCAGCCTGTCGATCTGGGACGAGCCGGGACTTGAGATCGAGGGGTCGTCACAGGCGCCGACGGTGATGATGGGCCATCACCGGCCGCAATATCAGGAGTGGATCGAGGCCGCGGGCTATTCCAAGGCCAAGGACCTCCTGACCTATGAAGTGCAGATCCGCGAGCTCAACGACCCGCTGATCAACCGCGTCGTCGCCGCCGGCGAAAAGAACCCGCGCATTCGAATCCGGAAGGTCGACAAGTCGAAGTTCGACTCGGAGGCTGAGATCATCCTCAATCTCCTCAACGACGCATGGTCCGAAAACTGGGGCTTTGTCCCGCTGACCGAGGCGGAGATCGCCTATGCCGGCAAGAAGTTCAAACCGATCATCTACGAGGACCTGGTCCTGATCGCCGAGCTCGACGGAGAACCGGTGGCGTTCATGTTGACGCTGCCCGACATCAACGAACTGATCGCCGACCTCAACGGCAGCCTGTTCCCGTTCGGCTGGGCCAAGCTGCTGTGGCGGCTGCGCAAGCCGAAAACGACGCGGGTGCGCGTGCCCTTGATGGGAGTCACCAAGAAACTCCACGGCTCGCGCCTCGCCAGCCAACTGGCTTTGATGTTAATCGAGTTCACGCGTCGGGCGGCCGTCGGCAATTATGGGGTCGGCACCGGCGAGTTCGGCTGGATCCTGGAGGATAACAAGGGGATGCTGTCGATCGCCGAGCTACCGGGCGCGTACGTCAACCATCGCTACCGGATTTACGAAAAAGCGCTCTAGTTCAGCTCAACCCAGGTCGGCGCGTGATCGCTCGCCTTCTCCTCGCCGCGCGCCCATTTGTCGACGCCCGCGGCGCGCAGCCGATCCACCGCTTCGGGTGAGCACAACAGGTGGTCGATGCGGAAGCCGGCGTCGCGCTGCCAGCAGCCAGCGGTATAATCCCAGAAGGTGTAGAGCCGCTCCTCGTTCGGGTGAAGCGCGCGAAGGGCGTCGGTCCAGCCCTGATGGAGGATGGTCCGATAGGCGGCGCGTGTCTCCGGCTGCAGCAGTGCGTCGTGCTGCGTCGCCTTGGCTGAGAAGACGTCGCGGTCCTCCGGAACGACGTTCCAGTCGCCGGCCAGAACGACAGGGCGCTCCAGCTTTAGCAGCTCCTGAGCATGTTCGCGCAG
The DNA here is from genome assembly GCA_039915925.1 of Sphingomicrobium sp. GTDB lineage: Bacteria > Pseudomonadota > Alphaproteobacteria > Sphingomonadales > Sphingomonadaceae > Sphingomicrobium. The sequence goes on along the minus strand of JBDSMG010000055.1, from coordinate 87,893 downwards.
CCGGTCCATCCAGCGCAGCTTATATTCGAACTTCTCGGTTCCAACGGGATTGCCGTTGGGCAGGTACAGAGAGGCGACGATCAGCCCGCACGCTTCCGCCTCGATATAGCGGCTGTGGCTGTCGTCAGGATCGCCCGGAAGCCCGGTCCTTCGCAGCTGAGGCGTGTCGCCGCGCGCGAGAATCGCCACTCCGTTGAAGCCCTTCTGGCCGTGCCACACAGCGCCGTAACCCGCCGCTTCGATGTCCGCGATCGGCAGTGACTCGTCCGCACATTTCAGTTCCTGAAGGCAGACCACCTCGGGCTTCTCGCGCTCCAACCACTCGATCAGCCGGGGCAAGCGGGCGCGGATGCCGTTCACATTGAAAGTAGTGAGCTTCATTGCCTGTACGTAGCCGTTCGTGTCGAGCGAAGTCGAGACACACGCTTCTCGACTGCGCTCGAAGCGAACGGAGAAGTGTCAGACGGAGAAGCTGGAGCCGCAGCCGCAGCCCGAGGCGGCATTGGGGTTGGTGACCTTGAATGCGGCACCGCCAAGGTCCTCGACGAAATCCACCGCGGAGCCGCGAACCAGGTCGAGGCTGACCGGATCGACGACAAGCTTCACACCGTCGGTTTCGGCGATCGTGTCATCGGTCGCGGGTTGCCCAAGTTCGAACTTGTAGGTGAAGCCGGCACAGCCGCCGCCGTCGACAGCAAGCCGAAGCACTGCGGGCTTCGATTGCCGCGCGGCAATGGCGGCCACACGCTTTGCGGCGCTTTCCGTCAGGATGATGTCGGCTTCGCTCACGAGAGCGAGATAGGGAGCGCGGCGCCCCCCGGCAAGCTTCGGACTAGCGCTGCGCCTTGGCGGGACCGCCGAGGGCCAGCTGTTCCATCGGAGCCGCACCCGCCTTGCGCTGCATGGCGACCAGATAGTCGGTCGACTTCATGAACGGGACCGGGTTGACCGGCCGGCCGTCGATACGGACTTCATAGTGCAAGTGGTTGCCCGTGGAGCGGCCGGTCGAGCCCATGCGGCCGATCTGCTGTCCGCGAGTGATGTGCTGGCCGGCCTGGACTAGCACCGCCGACATGTGGCCGTAGCGCGTTGCAATGCCGCGTCCATGGTCGATTTCTACCAGATTGCCATAGCCGCCATTGTTCCAGCCAGCGCGAAGGACAACGCCGTCGGCAGTGGCGTAGATCGGGGTGCCGGCGGCACCGGCAAGATCAATTCCGGGATGCATCGCGGCACGTGCCTGGAACGGGTCCGAACGCACTCCGAAGCCGCTGGTGAAGGCGGCGGTGCGCACCGGCTTGTCCGACGGAACCGCAATTACGCCGTCCTGAAGCGTGTCGAGCTTCTTCCAGCTCATGAACAATTGCTTGAAGGTCGGGTCGGCCTTGGTCGCAGGCTCGAACGGACCGCCGACGCCACCGTCGTTCAGGCGCGCGGGGGTGATCCCGAGCTTCTGAAGCTCAGCGGCTGCGTGCTCGTAACGCGAGTCCAGCGCACGGGCTGCAGCGGCGGCCTGAGCGACCTGAACCCGCTCGGCGCGCGTTAGGCGAACGTCTAGATTGTTCGCGCGGTGCGGAAGCGCTTCGAGCTCCGCAAGCTGCGCTTCGGAAAGATCGGCGCCAGCCAGCATGGCGGTAAGCAGTTCCTGCTTCTTCTCGATCTGCGCCGCGCGTTGCTCGGCAGCAGCGGACAAGGGCGAGACCGGCCCGAAGCCGGCGATCATGCGTGCGGCGGAAAAGCAGGACCAGCCGACGAGAGCGAGGAGGCAAAGGAAGAAAAGGGCCTGGACGGGAGCGGAAAGGCGGATTCGGCGAAGCTTCGAGCCGTCGTGAATGAACAAGTCCCGATCACGGAACAGTGCATTCGCGGTTAGAAGTTGCGGCATCCGGTCGTTGCTCCAAAAACTCACTTCGAACGCCCGCGAAGGCAGGCCGTCGAAACCGTTACGTAAAGGAGCTCCCCAGCCCCACTGCCAAGCTGCGGATTGCCCGCCGCCGATTGGCCGTGATTAGAACTGACCCGCGTTGGTTAATGAATTCAACCTAGGTGCGGCTCCAGCGGGATGAGTTGCGCCCGATCAGCGGTGAACCGTGCATTTGTGGCGAATGAACGGGAACCTTCGTTCGTTTCGGCGCGAATCAATGTAAGCGGGTTGCATCGCACGGGAACCTCCTTAAAGGGGCCGGCGGGCCACGCCGTCCCAACGCGGCGCGAGCTCTCTGTAAGGAGAGACTGAAAGTGACTGAACGACCCGCCGCGCGTCCCGCGCGTCCGCATTTCTCTTCCGGCCCCTGCGCAAAGCCGCCGGGCTGGACCCCCGAAAAGCTCGCCACGCAAGTGCTTGGACGGTCGCACCGTTCGAAGCTCGGCAAGGCGCGTCTCGCTTACTGCATCGACCTGATGCGTGAGATGCTGCAGCTGCCCGACACGCACCGAATCGGCATCGTCCCGGGCTCCGACACCGGCGCGTTCGAAATGGCGATGTGGACCATGCTCGGCGCACGCCCCGTGACGACGCTCGCCTGGGAAAGCTTCGGCGAAGGCTGGGTGACGGACGCCGTCAAGCAATTGAAGCTCGATCCGACAGTCCTTCGCGCCAATTACGGCCAGCTTCCCGACCTGTCACAGGTCGATTGGTCGAACGACGTGCTGTTCACCTGGAACGGTACCACGTCCGGCGTGCGCGTCCCCAACGGCGACTGGATTCCCGACGACCGCGAGGGGTTGAGTTTCGCCGACGCGACCAGCGGCGTGTTCGCCTACGACATTCCGTGGGACAAGATCGATGTCGCCACTTTCTCTTGGCAGAAAGTGCTCGGCGGCGAAGGCGGCCACGGCGTGCTCATACTCGGGCCCCGCGCGGTCGAGCGGCTGCAGAGCTACACGCCCGCCTGGCCGCTCCCGAAGGTCTTCCGCCTCGTTTCCAAGGGTGCGCTCGCCGAGGGCGTGTTCAAAGGCGAGACGATCAACACACCGTCGATGCTGGCCGTCGAGGACGCGATCTTCGCGCTTGAGTGGGCCAAGGGGCTCGGTGGGCTTCGTGGCCTAATCGCGCGGTCCGACGCGAATGCTGCGGCGCTCGACCGCATCGTCGCCGAACGCGAATGGCTCGGCCACCTCGCTGAAGACCCGGCGATTCGATCGCGGACAAGCGTGTGCCTGACCGTGAAAGGCGCCGACGAGGCCTTCATCAAGAAGTTCGCCGGGCTGCTCGAAGCCGAGGGTGCTGCGTTCGACATCGCGGGCTATCGCGATGCTCCGGCAGGCCTCAGGATCTGGTGCGGCGCGACGGTCGATACGGCGGACATCGAGGCGCTCGGGCCGTGGCTCGACTGGGCTTATTCTGAGGTCTCCGCCGGCTAATCTCGCCGTCACCCTGAACTTGTTTCAGGGTCCATCGGCGATCTCCGCAGACGTTCTGAAATGGATGCTGAATCAAGTTCAGCATGACGATTTAAGGGAATTGAGAATCATGACCCAACCCAAAGTTCTCATCAGCGACAAGATGGACCCGAAGGCGGCGCAGATCTTCCGCGACCGCGGCGTCCACGTGGACGAAATCACCGGCAAGACTCCCGACGAATTGAAGGCGATCATCGGCGAATATGACGGGCTGGCGATCCGCAGCTCGACGCGGGTGACCAAGGACATCCTTGATCATGCGACCAATCTGAAGGTGGTCGGCCGCGCCGGCATCGGCGTCGACAATGTCGATATCCCTGCCGCTTCGGCAAAGGGCGTCGTCGTGATGAACACGCCGTTCGGCAATTCCATCACGACTGCGGAACATGCGATCGCTTTGATGTTCGCGCTCGCGCGCCAGCTTCCAGAAGCCGACGCATCGACCCAGGCCGGCAAGTGGGAAAAAAACCGCTTCATGGGCGTCGAGGTCACCGGCAAGACGCTCGGCCTGATCGGCGCCGGCAACATCGGTTCGATCGTCGCCAGCCGCGCGCTCGGCCTGCGCATGAAAGTGGTTGCGTTCGACCCGTTCCTGACGCCGGAACGCGCGGTCGAGCTTGGGATCGAGAAGGTGGAGCTCGACGAGCTTCTCCGCCGCGCCGATTTCATCACGCTGCACACGCCGCTGACCGACCAGACTCGCAACATCCTCAGCCGCGAGAACCTCGCCAAGACGAAGCCGGGCGTCCGCATCATCAACTGCGCTCGCGGCGGACTGATCGACGAAGCGGCGCTCAAGGATGGACTTGAGAGCGGTCACATCGGGGGGGCCGCGCTCGACGTGTTCGAGACGGAGCCGGCCAAGGACAATCCCTTGTTCGGAACGCCCAATTTCATCTCGACCCCGCACCTCGGCGCATCGACCAGCGAAGCGCAGGTCAATGTCGCGATCCAGGTTGCCGAGCAGATGGCGGATTTCCTGCTGCTCGGCGGGATCACCAACGCGCTCAACGTGCCGTCGCTTTCGGCCGAGGAAGCACCGCGATTGAAGCCCTATATGGCGCTTGCCGAAAAGCTCGGAAGCCTTGTCGGGCAACTGGCGCACGGCAATATCGCCGGCCTGTCGATCGAGACCGAAGGCGCCGCGGCCGACCTCAACATGAAGCCAATGGTGGGCGCGGTGCTCGCGGGATTCATGCGCGTGCATTCGGACACGGTGAATATGGTCAACGCGCCCTTCCTTGCGAAAGAGCGCGGCCTCGACGTTCGCGAAGTGCGGCACGACCGCGAGGGCGACTATCACACGCTGCTGCGCGTCACTGCCGAGACCAAGGCCGGCCCGCGCACCGTCGCGGGAACCCTATTCGGCAACAGCGCGCCGCGCCTCGTCGAGCTGTTCGGAATCAAGGTCGAGGCCGACTTGGCGGGCGACATGCTGTACATCGTCAACGAGGACGCGCCGGGCTTCATCGGGCGTCTCGGGACAACGCTTGGCGAGGCAGGCATCAACATCGGCACCTTCCACCTCGGCCGGATGCAGGCGGGCGGCGAAGCCGTGCTGCTACTGTCGGTCGACGAGCCGGTTGGGCCGGAGGTTGTTGCCAGGCTCGAGAAGCTACCGGGCGTGAAGCTGGTGCGTCCGCTGAAGTTTTAAGAAGAACTGCGCTGTCCGTTCGTCCCGAGCGGAGGCCGCAGGCCGAAGTCGAGGGGCGTTCACGCAATCACCCCTCGACTTCGCTCGGGACGAACGGGCAAGAGATGCGCGGAAGGAAGACAGAATGGGCAACGTGACCGTCATCGGCGCGCAATGGGGCGACGAGGGCAAGGGCAAGATCGTCGATTGGCTGGCCAGCCGGGCCGACATGGTCGTGCGCTTCCAGGGCGGGCACAATGCCGGGCATACTTTGGTCGTCGGCGACAACGTCTATAAATTGTCGCTGCTTCCGAGCGGGATCGTGCGCGGAACGCCGTCGGTCATCGGCAATGGCGTGGTCCTCGACCCGTGGGCGTTCAAGGCGGAAGTCGAGCGGATCCGCGCGCAGGGCGTCAATGTCACTCCCGACGTGCTGATGATCGCCGAAACCTGCCCGCTGATCCTCCCGATCCACCGCGACCTCGACGGGCTGCGCGAGGACGCAAGCGGCGCGGGCAAGATCGGTACGACCCGGCGCGGAATCGGCCCGGCATATGAGGACAAGGTCGGACGGCGGGCGATCCGCGTGTGCGATCTTGCCCACCTCGACGATCTTGACCCCCTGCTCGACCGGCTGTGCGCGCATCACGACGCGCTTCGGGCCGGTTTCGGCGAGCCGCCGGTCGACCGCGACAGGCTCCGCGCCGACTTAGCCGAGATTGCCGACTTCGTGCTGCCCTTCGCGCGGCCCGTCTGGCGCGACCTCGACCAGGCGCTTCGCCGCGGCCGGAGGATCCTGTTCGAGGGCGCGCAGGGCGTGCTGCTCGACGTCGATCACGGCACCTATCCGTTCGTCACGTCGTCCAACACGGTCGCTGGCAGCACCGGCAGCGGTAGCGGCATCGGGCCCGCCAGCGCCGGTTTTGTGCTTGGAATCGTCAAGGCTTATACGACGCGCGTCGGCTCCGGCCCCTTCCCGACCGAGCTTGACGACGAGACCGGCCAGCGGCTTGGCGAACGCGGTCATGAATTTGGAACCGTCACCGGGCGCAAGCGGCGCTGCGGCTGGTTCGATGCGGTGCTGGTGCGCCAGGCCGCGGCGGTGTCCGGAGTGACCGGCGTCGCGCTGACCAAGCTCGACGTCCTCGATACGTTCGAGACGATCCGCATCTGCACCGGCTATCGCATCGACGGCGTCGACTACGACTATCTCCCGCCACACGCCGCCGACCAGGCGCGAGTCGAGCCGATCTACGAAGAGATCAACGGTTGGGAAGGCTCGACGCGGGGTGCGCGCAGCTGGGCCAATTTGCCCGCGAGGGCGATCAAATATGTCCGCCGGATCGAGGAACTGATCCGCTGTCCGGTGGCGCTGGTGAGTACGTCACCCGAGCGCGAGGACACCATTTTGGTGCGGGATCCATTCGCCGGCTAAGCTGGCGAAATATGGTATGCGAATGCCGGCCCAGGTCCCCGAATTTATTCGGTGACGCGCACGCTCGAGAATGTCTGTTTTCGACCCATTGCGGACCTTGGAAGCCGTGTTACGATTGGAGGATGGATGGCCGAAAGACTGTGGTGTCGGGATGCAGGAGGACGAACCTAGTCGCATGCCTCATCTTCGTCGGTGCACTCGCGCTTTACACCATGCACGAGGATCTAACCTCTGACGGTTTGAGAAGGACACAACTCTTCCTAGCCATTGGCTACGGTATTTACCCATTGTTCTACGGCGCGTGCTTGTTTTCCCTTTGGAAGCTGGTGACTCGTTATCGCCATGCAGACACATTCGTGACCCTAGATGGGCCGAGTCTCTTTGTGTGGGGCAAGGAAATTCCGCTGCGGGATATTTCCTCGATCACCGTTAGGCCGGGCCGGTTTTTCTTGAGGTGGCTTGTTATCGCCCGCGACGATGGTTCGGAGACGAAAGTCAGTTCCGTGGCCCTTGCTAAACCCATCTGTGAGGTAGCGGCGCAGATAAAGACCGCTGGCCGGGTGAGTTAAGAGGGCCACCCCTCCTTTTCGAGTGTCCGCTTTCCACCCTGAGCAGACTTCAGAAAATCCTGTCCTACAGCCGGCCAATCATGGCATCGTGGCGCTGGCTCTTTGGCAATCGAATCCACGACTTGTGCATCCCGGCAAATCCGGGCCGACAAAACACGTTCGTCACCGCGAACATTGGGAACATTCGCCTAGTGCCGCACCTCGAAGCGATCGCCGTTCTCGGGCGCCGCTTCCTCGATTTCGATGCGGTCAACCCTGGCGCCATCCGGCCCATGGCCCAGCAAGTCCGTCAGACTCTGTACGGCCTCGGCGTCGCCCTCCAGCAGCGCCTCGACCGAGCCGTCAGGACAATTACGCACCCATCCGGCAACGCCCAGCCGCGTTGCCTGCTCCCGGGTCCAGCCGCGGAAGAAGACTCCCTGGACCAATCCGGTGACCCTGACTCGGCGCGCGACCATCAGACCGTGGCAATATCCGGCGCGTCCTCCGCCTTCATGCCGACCACATTGTAGCCCGCGTCCACGTGATGGATCTCGCCCGTCACGCCGGACGCCAAATCTGAGCACAAATAGAGCCCTGCACCACCCACGTCCTCAATCGTGACGTTGCGCCGCAGCGGCGCATTATATTCGTTCCACTTCATGATGTAGCGGAAGTCGCCGATGCCGCTGGCGGCGAGCGTCTTGATCGGGCCGGCGGAGATGGCATTGACGCGGATTCCCTCGGGGCCGAGGTCGGCGGCGAGATATTTGACGCTGCTTTCGAGCGCGGCCTTGGCGACGCCCATCACGTTATAATGCGGGATGACCTTTTCCGCGCCGTAATAGGTCAAAGTCACCATGGATCCGCCGGGCTTCATCATTTGGCGAGCGCGCTGGGCGACGGCGCAGAAACTGTAGACCGAGATGTTCATGGTCATCAGGAAATTGTCGAGGCTGGTATCGACGTAGCCGCCGCGAAGCTCATTCTTGTCGGAAAAGCCGATCGCGTGGACGACGAAGTCGAGACTGTCCCAGCGCGCTCGCAGCTCGTCGAACGCCTTGTCGAGCGCCGCCATGTTGGACACGTCGCAATCGATCAGGAAGTCGGACCCAAGCGAGTTCGCCAGCGGCCGTACCCGCTTTTCAAGCGCTTCTCCCTGGTAGGAAAAGGCCAGTTCCGCCCCCTGATCGCCCAACGCCTTGGCAATGCCCCAGGCAAGCGAGCGATCGTTGGCAAGGCCCATGATCAATCCGCGCTTGCCAGCCATCAATCCGTTCAAAGCTGCGGTCCCCCAGTCTGCAATTCCGGCTCCACATCCTCACCGGGCTGCGGTTCCTCGACTTCGAGCTCGTCCTTGAACGGCCCGCTGTAGATTTCGCCCTTTAGCGCTGTGCCACCCGAGTCCGCTAGGGCCGCGTTCAATTCCGCGCCCATGACGACGCCGAGGCCGATCACGAAGAAGAACAGCAATACGATCATCACGCCGGCCAGACTTCCGTAGGTCAGGCTGTAGCCACCGGCAAAGCCGATCGCCGTCGGCAACAGTTCGACTGTCGCCATCCACCACAAGGTGACCAGCATGGCTCCGGGCCATTTCCTGCACCCGCGCTTCCGATAGCGCGACGGAGTCAGCGCAAAGAACAGCCCGTAGAACGTTACAAACAAGGCAATCCCCGGTACGACGCGGAAAAAGCCCAAGGTACTTGCGACATTGGCCGACAAAGGCACCCAGGCTTCCACCGCATGCTGCATCGAAGTCAGCATTACCGTGGCCGCGAAGGCGAACATCAGCAGCATCACGGCAACGACGATCAAGGCGATTGACCCCAGCCGATATTCCCAGAAGGGGGCAGAAAATTTGACGCCATAGGCGCGGCGAAGGATGTCGCGGATGGTTTCGATGAAGCTGGCTGCCGTCCACAAGCCGACCAGCGCACCGAGCCACAGCAAGGGACCGGTGCGCGCCGTCAGCACTTCCTGGATCGGCGCGCGTAGGGTCGAGGCGACGTTGGGTGGCAGTTGCCCAAGAAAGCTGGCGACGGTCAGCGCGCCGTCCTGCGTCCGGCCGAACAGATGGGCGAGCGCCGCCGCAAGAATGAAGAAGGGAAACATCGCCAGCAGGGCCAGGTAGGCGAGGTTCCCAGCATGAATGAACCCGTCGTTGTAAACGCCGACCGCCACCCGCTTCAGCACTTCGAGCGGGTAAACGCCGGGCTTCAGCTTCTCTGCCACCTGGTGGCCGAACGCGGCCTCCATTCCGGCCAGGCGCTTGCGCCTGGCTTCCGGCGATTGGGGGGAAATTTCCTTCATCTTACGGTGGTGCTAAACCCCAAGTGCCGCCCGCGGGTTGCCGGCGCCCTTCCAGCTCGCGGCGAAGGACTCGAGTTCCGGGTCGTTCGCAGGCACGTCCACCTGCAGCGTCACCAGTTGATCGCCACGCTTGCCGCTTCTGTCGGAAAAGCCGCGTTCCTTGAGGCGCAGCACTTTGCCCGAGCTCGCGCCTTTCGGGACCGTGAGCATGACTGGCCCGTCCGCTGTCGGCACCTTCACCTTTGCGCCCAGCACCGCTTCCTTCAAACTGACGGGCAGGTTCAAGCGAATGTCGTTGCCGTCTCGGGTGAAGAAAGGATGGGAGGCGATCGAGAGGGTGACGATCGCGTCGCCGGTTCCGCCCGGCCCCTGCTGGCCCTTTCCCGTCAGGCGAATTTTCGATCCCTCCTCGATCCCTTGCGGAAGCTTAAGGTCGATCGTCTTGCCATCGGACAGGGTAATCCGCTGTGGCTTCAGCATCGCCGCGTCGATGAACGGGACGGTAAGCCGATAGCCGATGTCGGCCCCTTTTTGTGGCGGCCGAGCACGCTGGCGGAAACCTCCGCTCGGGCCGCCGCGCTGCTGCCGGGCTCCCGCTGCTCCACCGAACAATCCTTCGAACAGGTCGCTGAGGTCTGCAGCGCCGCCGCCGCTCTCGAAACCGCCCGGAAAACCCTCGAAGCCGCCGTTCTGCGTTCCTGGCCTGGGGCCGCCAGTGCCACCGAAGCCGCCGCCGAAGGGCATCTTGGGATTGCCTTCCTCGTCAATCTCGCCGCGGTCGTAGCGGGCGCGCTTGTCCTTGTTGGACAGCAGGTCATAGGCTGCGGTGATCTGACCGAACCGTTCGGCGGCCTTGGGATTATCCGTGTTGCGGTCGGGATGCAGCTGTTTCGCAAGGCTTCGATAGGCCTTCTTGATCTCGGCCTCGCTCGCGCCGCGCTGAATTCCAAGCCGTCGATACAGGTCCATGTGCTCCCCATGCATTAACCCTCGATGGAGTTCCAGATGGGTTGCGGACTAAGCAGCGCCAAGCCTAGAAGTCGCACCGGGATGACAGACCCCTTCGCCTTGTTCGCCGAGTGGATGGAGCAGGCGCGCGCAAGCGAGCCCAGCGACCACGAATCCATGGCCTTTGCTTCGGTCGACGAGCAGGGCCGGCCCTCGGTACGGATCGTGCTTCTGCGGCGCTTAGGACCCGAAGGCTTTGCATTCTTCACCAACCTCGACAGCCGCAAGGGGGCTGAACTCAGCGCCCGGAAAGTTGGTGCTCTTGCGATCCACTGGAAATCGCTTCGCAAGCAGGTCCGCGCCGAAGGCAGCGTCGAGCAGGTCAGCGATGCCGAAGCCGACGAATATTTTGCGAGCCGCAGCCGGGAATCTCAGATCGGCGCCTGGGCATCCGACCAGTCGCGACCGCTTGAAAGCCGCGAACAGTTCGAGCGCCGTTACGCGGATATGCAGCAGCGTTTCGCCGGCACGGACGTGCCGCGCCCGCCGCGTTGGTCGGGTTTTCGGCTGATCCCGGACTCGATCGAATTCTGGTCCGACCGGCCGCACCGCCTGCACGAGCGGCGCCTTTTCACTCGCAGCGGAGAGGGCTGGAGCGAGGGACTCCTCTACCCGTGACCCGCCTTGTCGGCGAAGAGCGGACCCGCTTGTCCTCGCGGGCAGCGCTGGCCAGTGTCTCGCTGGCACTGGTGCTGCTCGGCGCCAAGATCTGGGCGGCGTGGGTCACCGGCTCGACGGCGATGCTGGGATCGCTGGCCGACACGATGCTGGATCTGGTCGCAAGCCTCGCCACCCTCGCCGGAATCCGCATTGCCGCTCTGCCGGCCGACCATGACCATCGCTTCGGCCACGGGAAAGCCGAGGCGCTGGTCGCGCTCGGACAGGTCGTGTTGATCGCCGTGTCGGCGGTCGGGATTGCGTGGCGGGCATCGGACCGGCTCATCCACGGCGGGGAAACCGCTGAGATGGGAGCCGGCATTGCCGTATCGCTGCTCGCCATGGCGGCCACACTCGTGCTGCTTTGGTATCAACGGCGAGTCATCGCACGGACCGGATCGGTCGCGATTCGCACCGACAACGTGCACTATCAGTCAGACCTTTTGCTCAACTCCGCGGTGATTGCCGCGCTCCTGCTCGAGCAAAGGTTCGATTTTCGCGGCGCCGACGCCTTGTTCGGCATCGCCATCGCCGCATGGCTGCTGTTCGGAGCCTGGCGAGCGTCGAGCGAAGCGGTCGACCAGCTGATGGATCGCGAATGGCCCGAAGATCAGCGCAACGAATTCCTGGCCGCCACGCGTTCATTTCCGGAGCTTGCCGGCCTTCATGACCTCCGCACACGCACCAGCGGCGTGCACCATTTCGTCCAGTTCCACGTGTGGGTCCCTGCCGACTGGACCGTACGGGAGGCACATGACCGAATGGACCGGGTCGAGGAAGCATTGCAGCAGCGCTTCCCGGGCACCGAGATCCTGATTCACCTCGACCCCGAAGGCCATACCGACCGCGAAACCATGCTGCCTTCGGAGATCACGGAAAGCGCGAGCTGACGGCGCGCCTTAGCCGCTTCCGCCGAGCTTCTCTTGCAGTGCGTCGAGGATCGGAAGCTGGCTCGGCAGCATCATCCGCCGCGCCTCGGGCAGTGTGAACCAGCGGGCTTCCTCGACTTCGGGGACCGTCTGCATTCGACCGCTCCTGCGCGGCCACTCCAGTTCGATGGCGTTGCTGGTGATGGCGGTACAATCAAGATCGCCCTCGACCGCGAAAGCCTCCACGAGCTTGCCGCCGGCCTGGCGCACGCGGCAGAGCGGGAACGGGACATCCGTCAATCGGGTCCCGATTTCCTCCTCGAACTCGCGCAGTGCCGCTTCGACGGCTGCCTCCCCTTCCTCGATCTGGCCTTTCGGAATCATCCACGCGCCGACGTCGCGATGCCGCCAGAACGGGCCGCCGGGCCGGATCAGCAATACTTCGGTTTCGTAAGCGCGCTGACGGAAGAGCAGGATTCCGGCACTTATTGGCGCCGGCACGCCCTCAGGCCGCCAATGAAGCGCGCGCCGCGGCCGTCTCGGCGATCCAGCCCCCGCCGAGCAGGCGCGAGCCGTCGTAGAACACCGCTGCCTGACCGGGCGCGACTCCATATTCCGGGCGCTCGAAGCGTAGCCATTCGCCTTCGATCCGGGCAGGCACCGGCGGCGCGAGAGAGCGCACCTTGACGGTCACCTGCGCCTGGTCTTCGCCGATCCAGTTGCGGTCTTCGATGTGCATCGATTCGACGGCGAGAGCACTACGCGGCCCCACCACGAGCCGCTGCCGGTCCGGTTCGATTCGGACGACGAACAAAGGCTCGGCCTGCCCGCCGACCTCGATGCCGCGCCGCTGACCGATGGTGAAATGGACCACGCCGCGGTGCCGCCCCAGCACGCGCCCGTCGATGTGGACGATCTCGCCCGGAGCGTCGGTCTCCGGCCGAAGTTTTTTCACCAGCCCCGCATAATCTCCATCGGGAACGAAGCAGATATCCTGGCTGTCCGGCTTGGCCGCGACCTCGAGGCCAGCCTGCTCTGCGAGCCGGCGCACTTCGGCCTTCGGCAAATCCCCCAGCGGGAAGCGCAGAAAGTCGAGCTGCTCGCGCGTCGTGCCGTAGAGGAAGTAGCTCTGGTCGCGCGCGGGATCCGCGCCCTTGTGAAGCTCCGGCCCGTTCGGACCGAGGACGCGACGCACATAATGTCCGGTGGCTAGGCAATCGGCGCCAAGTTCCCGAGCGAAGGCAACTAGGTCGGTAAACTTGACGCCCTGGTTGCACAGGCTGCACGGCACGGGCGTTCGACCTTGTGCATATTCGTCGGCGAAGCGGTCGATGACGCCCGTGCGGAATCGGCTTTCATAGTCGAGCACGTAATGCGCGATGCCGAGCCGATCGGCGACGGTCTTTGCGTCATAAATGTCCAGCCCCGCGCAGCAGGCGCCCGACCGCTTGGCAGCTTCGCCATGATCGTACAGCTGGAGCGTAACGCCGATCACTTCCGCGCCCGTGTCAGCTGCAAGCGCAGCAACGACCGAGCTGTCGACGCCGCCAGACATGGCGACGACGATCCGCGCCTCCGTGGCGGGGCGCCCAAGATCGAAGGTTATGGACATGATGGCGCGCTCTTTACCCGAAGTTCACTCCTGACCGCTAGACCGATGCACGAGCAGCGAGAGGAGTCCGGCTTGGCGCGGTACGACGGCGAGTTGAAAGCGGTTCAGGAGGCGGCCTTCGGGGACGTCTTCGGCAAGGACATGTTTTCCACCGGCGTCGAACGGCAACGGCGGGACGCAATCGCCTGTTACCTCTCCGCAAGCGAGGGGTGGCAGGAAGCCACCAAGCTGCTCGGTGGCGCGTTCGCTCCCGAAGAGCGATCCGCCGAGTCACAGTTAACGGGCGGTAAGGCGGATTGAGTGGGCAGTTAACCACCGCACTTCAGAATATCTTCAATGGGCGGCCATTAAGTTGAGCCCATCGAAAACAAGATAGGTTAGAAACGGAATGCTCGAGAACCAGAAGATTCGGCCAGCGCAGGTGATCGGACCGCTCGGCGAGCCACTGACGCTCGAGTCGCTTCCGCCTGCCGGAACCACGCGCTGGGTTGTGCGGCGTAAAGCCGAGGTCGTGGCCGCCGTCGCCGGTGGGTTGCTGACCGTCGACGAGGCCTGCCAGCGCTATTCGCTGAGCCTCGAGGAGTTCACCAGCTGGCAGCGTGCGGTGGACCGCAGCGGCATGCCCGGCCTGCGAGTCACGCGGATCAAGCATTATCGCGACGTCTACGAGCGGCAACAGCGTTACTGATCTTCGTTACGGAACGTTTTCGATCCGCGGTGCTCTGCGCTTTTTGCTGCACCGCATTAACCAATAAACTGGACAGCCCCCTCCGTTTCCGGAACAAGTGACGTGCATCGCGCGTCTTTGGTGCCGGAAGGCCGCCGCGTACCCGAACTGGCGGCCAAGAACAGGAGGGAACGCTCATGGGAATCATTATTTGGCTGATCGTCGGCGGTGTCTGTGGCTGGCTAGCGAGCCTGATCATGCGCACAGACGGTCAACAGGGTATCGTTCTTAACGTCATTGTCGGGATCGTCGGCGCGGCCATTGCCGGCTTCATCTTCGGTGGAAGCGCCTCTCTCAACAACGGCATCACGGTGCAGACATTCCTCTATTCGCTGCTCGGCGCGGTTGTTCTGCTCGCGATTGTCAATCTGGTCCGCCGCGGCACGGTCCGCTAACAAATCGAAACAGGAAGGCCGCGCGGAGCGATCCGCGCGGCCTTTTCTTTGCCTATTGAAGCTCGAAGCTCATCGCGAGGGTGACCTGCAATTGCTGCTCGCCGGGGTCGATCTTCGTCGCCGCCGCCGAGTCCGCGCCTTGGGCGCGCATCATCACCATCGGGCGCGGATCCGAATAGCCACCGCCTTCGCTTACCGTAAGCAGACGGACCACCCGCATGCCTAGCGAACGCGCATAAAGCTCAGCGCGGACGCGGCCTGCCGCCAGCGCCTTGGTGCGGGCTTCGTCGAGCGCGCTCTCCGGCTTGTCGATGGTCAGGCTCGGTCCATTGATCTGATTCGCCCCCTCGGCCACCAGCGCATCGAGAATCTTTCCCGAGTTGCGGATATCGCGGAAACGGATGCTGACCTGGTTCGAGGCGGAATAAGCGATCAGCTGCGGCGCCTGATTCTCCTTGTAGCGATATTCGGGATTGAGATTGATGCTGCTTGTTTGAATGTCCCGATCGGCAATTCCGGCGCGCTTCAAGGCGGCACGGACGCGCTCCATCCGCCCAGCATTGTCGGCGATGGCGCCGCTTGCGGTCGGCGACCGGGTGACGACGCCGGCCGAGATCACCGCGATGTCCGGCACCCGGCTAACCTCTCCCGTCACGCTCAGGTCCAGGCGCGTGCCGTTGATGGTTTGAACGATCGGCGTCTGCGCCGTCGCGGCGTTGGGCGCGGCCAGGCCGAGTGCGATGGAGGCCAGCAATATCCGTTTCATAGTCCGTGTTCCCTGCCGTTTATCGATGGCCGCATGGCTGATCCCCGGGCCATGGCTGATTACTGAACAGGCTAGAGGCGCCGCCGCCGGGCGATGAGCCGGTACAGAGCGAGAAGGATGAAGGCACCGACGACGGCCGCGACGAAGCCGGCTCCCTCGTTCGGCCCGTACCATCCGAGCGCCCGGCCGAGAAAACCGGCGAGCAGCGCTCCGCCGATACCGAGCAATATCGTGATGAAGCAGCCGCCAGGGTCTTTTCCAGGCATCAGCAGCTTGGCGATTCCGCCCGCAATCAAGCCGATGACGATCCAGCCGATGATCCCGTAATGTTCCATATCTGACGCGCTCCCTGGTTTTGCGCTGAATGCATGGGCGAAACGATCGCCTCGGAAGCGCAACGCGCCTTCGCGGCCCCGGTGCCGCCGTTGGTCGAAAAAGTCTGGCGGCAAGAGAGCCTCGCGCCTCTGTGGGAAAGGCCGCTGACTTCGTATTGCAGTAGGTGCCTTATTACGATAACACAGCGTCTTCACCATGAGCGGGATTCGAGCTGGGCAGGGAATGATGAACAGGGAAACGGCCATTCACTCGTCAAACACCGTGGTCGTGACGGATTCGTCCCGCCGCAGAAACCTGATCATCCTTGCGGCCGTTGGCCTGCTGGTGATTGCTGCGGTCGCATTCGCGCTGCTGATGAACAAGCCCAGCGACAAGCCGGGGCAGGGTGCTGCTGCGGGGGCAAAGGGCGGTCCTGGCGGCGGGCAGGTCCCGACGGTAACTGTTGTCGTCCCCGGGCGCTCCCAAGTTTCCCGCACCGTCAGTGCGAGCGGAGCGCTGGCTGCTTTTCGTGACCAGCCGGTCGGCATCCCGGGTGGCGGCGGACGCGTCACGCGCGTCCTGGTCGACGCCGGCAGCTGGGTGCGCGCCGGCCAGACACTGGCGACGGTCGACCGTTCGGTCCAGGCACAGCAGGCGGCGCAACTGGCAGCCCAGGTCGAGGCCGCTCGCGCCAATGCCTCGCTTGCGCAGTCGAATTTCGAACGCGCGCAGTCGCTGCTCGGGCGGGGCTTCGTGTCCAAGGCCGAGATCGACTCCAAGCGCGCGACCCGTGACGCGGCGATGGCGCAGGTTCGCGTTGCGCAGGCCCAGCTCGGCGCAACCCGGGCGCAGATCGGTCAGCTCAACGTGCTTGCTCCGACGTCCGGTCTGATCCTCTCGCGGTCGGTCGAGGTCGGTCAGATCGTCAGTCCGGGGAGCGGGGCCTTGTTTCGGCTCGCGGCCAATGGCGCGATGGAGATGAAGGCTCAAGTGTCGCAGCAGGACCTCGCTTTCGTACACGCCGGAATGCCGGCGAGCGTCACTCCGATTGGGCTTGACCGCAGCTTCTCCGGCACCGTCCATCTGGTCCCTCCGATCATCGATCCGCAGTCGCGTCAGGGTGAAGTGCGCATCTCGGTGCCCTACGATCCGGCGATCCGGCCGGGCGGCTTTGCCGAAGCGAAGATCGGCGCCGGCGGAACGACCGCGCCGCTGCTTCCGCAGAGCGCGGTGCTCAGCGATGAAAAGGGCAATTACGTCTACATCATCAACGGCAAGAACGAGGTCGAGCGCCGCGACATCAAGATCGGGTCCGTCGACGACCAGGGCGTGACCATCGTCGAGGGCATCACCGGGCAGGAGGCTGTCGTCCTGTCGGCCGGACCGTTCCTGAACCCCGGTCAAAAAGTCTCTCCGCGGCGGCAGGCAGCTCAATAATATTCTCAAGCGCGTGAAAGCTGAGCAACGATGAATTTCCGCAACATCTCATCCTGGTGCATCCGCAACCCGGTTCCGCCGATCGTGCTGTTCCTGATGCTGCTACTTGCGGGCCTTGTGTCCTTCAGCCGCATGCAGGTGAATAATAATCCGGACATCGACTTCCCGGCCGCACAGGTGACCATCGTGCAGCCGGGCGCGGCGCCGACCGAGATGGAAAACCAGATCACGCAGAAGGTCGAAGCGGCGATCCGCTCGGTCAACGGCGTGGAGGAAATCAACAGCTCCGTCCGCGAAGGCAGCAGCAGCACGTTCGTGCAGTTCCAGATCGGCACCGACACCGACCGCGCGGTCAACGATGTTCGCGACGCGCTGGCCCAGGTTCGCGGCGACTTGCCCGAAGGCATTCTCGAGCCGCAGATCCAACGCATCGACATTTCCGGCGATCCGATTCTGTTCGTCGCCGCCGAAACCACCGACATGAGCCTCGAGCAGCTCAGCTGGTACATCGACAACAACGTCAGCCGGCGCCTGCTCGGCGTGAAAGGCGTTGCGGCCGTTGCCCGCGAAGGCGGTGTCGACCGCAACATCCGCGTCATCCTCGATCCGACGGCGCTGCAGGCCCAGGGCATCACCGCGGCGCAGGTCAACCAGCAGCTTCGCCAGACGAACCTAAACGCCACTGGCGGCCGCGCCGAAATCGCTGGCTCCGAACAGTCGGTTCGGGTCATCGGCAATGCCCCCGACGCCTATCAGCTCTCTCAAACGCAGATCACGGTGGCCGGCGGCAGGTCGGTGCGCCTTGCCGACCTCGGGCAAGTCAAGGACGCTTATTCTGAACAGCGCACCATCGCGAAGATGAATGGCCGCCAGGTCATCAGCTTCAACGTCCAGCGTTCCAAGGGCTCGTCCGAAGTCACCACCTACGACGAAGCCTGGAAGGAATTGCACAAGATCGAGAAGGAAGATCCGCGGATCCGCTTCAAGGAAATCATCAACCAGGTCGATTATACCAAGGAGCAGTACACGTCCGCGATGGCAGGCCTGTGGGAAGGCGCGATCCTCGCCGTCTTCGTGGTCTTCCTGTTCCTCCGCGATACGCGTGCAACGCTGATCTCCGCCCTCGCGATCCCGCTCTCGGCCATCCCGGCATTCTGGTTCATGGACCTGATGGGGATCACGCTGAACGGGTTGTCGCTGCTTGCGCTCAGCCTGGTTGCGGGCGTCCTGGTCGACGACGCGATCGTGGAGATCGAGAATATCGTCCGCCACATGCGGATGGGCAAATCGGCCTATCAGGCGTCGATCGACGCGGCGGACGAGATCGGCCTGGCCGTCCTTGCAACCACCATGTCGATCGTTGCGGTGTTCCTTCCCGTCGCGCTGATGCCGGGCATTTCCGGGCAATTCTTCAAGGCGTTCGGGTTCACCGTGGTCATCTCCGTGCTGATGAGCCTGCTCGTCGCGCGAATGATCACGCCGTTGATCGCGGCCTATTTCCTCAAATCGCACGGCGAGCAGCCGCACGCATCGGGCAAGACGATGCAAAGGTATCTCGGCATCCTCCGCTGGAGCCTGGATACCGGCAAAGCCGACGCCCGCATTGCGCAATTGGGCGAAATCAACGGTTCGGTGATATACGGTTTGGCCGGCACAATAATGACCATCGTGCGGATCGCGGTAGCAGTCGTGGCGCTGGTCATGGTCATGGGCGCCTTGAGCAAAGTCGGGCTGCCTATGCTTGTGAACCTCGCACTCGGGCTCGTAAGCGCCGGCCTCATCTTCTACGGATTGGGCAAGCTTCTGGTCCTGCTGGCGAATGCCGGTTCTGAAGACTTCGGCGACTGGTACAGGCGGTTCGGCGCCAGGGTCTGGACTCGCCGCTACGATCATCGCTTCTGGATGGTTGGCGCGGGTCTTGGTGCCTTCCTGATTCAGGCAGGGCTGTTCATGACCCTGCCGATGGCATTCCAGCCCGAGGTGAATCTCGATTTTTCGACGGCTCGTATCGGCATGCCGCCAGGCGTAACACTCAAGCAAACCGAAGCCGTCGCCGACCGCGCATCGGCGATCATTCAGGCCGACCCCTCCGTCGACCGCGTGTTCCAGCGCGTCTATGTTGGATCGGGATTCCTCAACATCGTCCTCAAGAAGGACCGCGAGGTTAAGTCCACCGAATTCGAGCGGAATCTCGGGCCGAAATTATCCGCGATCCCCGACGCCCGCGTGAACTTCCAGAGCCAGAACGGCGGCGGACCGGGCGGCGGCGGACGTGACGTCGTCCTTTATCTGGGGGGCAACGATCCTGATCTCCTGCTCGCCACGGCGAACAAGATCGCCGACGAAATGGCGACGATCCCGGAACTGCGGGCACCGCGCGCGATGGGCGACTTGGTGCGACCGGAAATCACGATCAAGCCGCGCTTCGACCTCGCCGCCGATCTTGGAGTCACGACGACCGCGCTGTCCCAGACCATCCGCATCGCAACGCTTGGCGACATCGCGCAGAACAGCGCGAAATTCTCGCTCGCCGATCGCCAGGTGCCGATCACCGTGTCGATTTCGGAAAATGCCCGGCGCGACTTGTCGGTGCTGGAAAATCTTCCGGTTCCCACGAGCAACGGTGGATCGGTTCCCCTGAAGGCGATTGCCGACATCGGCTTCGGTTCAGGCCCGACGACGGTGCAACGAACCAACCAGATCCGCCGGATTGCTGTCGGCGCAGACTTCGCGCCCAATGTGGTAGCCAGCGAGGCCTGGAAGAAGATCAATGCACTCCCGACGGTCGCCAAATTGCCGGATGGTGTACAAAAGCTCGAACTCGGCGACGCGAAGTGGCAGGGTGAGCTGGTCTATTACTTCTTCATCGCGCTCGGCTCCGGAGTGCTGCTGGTGTTCGCGGTGCTGGTGCTGCTCTATCGCCGCTTCCTGTCGCCGCTGGTGAACATGGGCTCGCTCTTGCTGGCGCCCCTTGGTGCTGCGGTTGGCCTTCACCTCGCCGGTCAGCCGGTCTCCATGCCGGTCTTCATCGGCATCCTGATGCTGTTCGGGATCGTCGCCAAAAACTCGATCTTGCTGGTCGATTTCGCGGTCGAAATGATGGACCACGGGATGGACCGCTCGCTCGCGATCATCGAAGCCGGCCACAAGCGCGCCCAGCCGATCGTCATGACCACGGTCGCGATGGTCGCCGGCATGGTCCCGATCGCCATCTCGCTGACAGGTGACGGCAGCTGGCGGGCTCCGATGGGCATCACCGTGATCGGCGGGCTGATCTTCTCGACCGCCCTCACCTTGCTGCTCGTCCCGGCCTTCTTCTCGATCGCGATCGACATCGAGACCTGGCTTGGAAGGAAATTCCGCACGCTGATCGACAATGGCGAGCCGCACGTGCCGATGGCGCCAGTCCCGGCGGAGTGACCTTTACCGAATTGACGCGTTAAGGGTGGCCGGATGAACAGCCGTGCCGCCCCTAGCCGCTTGAACGGATCGCAGCCCGGCGCGGCAGGAATGAAGATTGCGGCGACCGGTCTGCTGCTGGTCATGGCGGCAGTATTTGTCGCCGCGCGCGCGTTCGAGCAGTTCTATCCCTGGCTCGCATATGTGAAGGCATTTGCCGAAGCAGCGATGGTTGGCGGGCTTGCGGATTGGTTTGCCGTTACGGCCCTGTTCCGCCACCCGCTTGGCCTGCCGATCCCGCACACGGCGATCATCCCGCGCAACAAGGACCGGATCGGCGAGTCGCTGGCCAATTTCCTCAAGGAAAACTTCCTGATCGCGCCCGTCGTCGCTCGGCGCATGCGGAACATGGACCTCGCCGGCGCGGCAGGCCGGTTCCTCAGAACGCCCGCAGGCGAAGGCGGCCGTATCCGCGCCGGCGCCTCGCGGCTGATCGCGGACATTTTCGAAAGCCTCGACGACGAACGGCTCGGCGGCATCGTCAAGGGTGCAATCTCGACCCGCCTCGCGAACATGGAGGTGTCACCCCTGCTGGGCCATGCACTTGCGTCGGCAATCGACGAAAATCGCCACATCCCGATGCTCGAAGCCGCGATCCGCTGGATGGCGCGCGCTTTGGACGCGAACGAGCCGCTGATCCGGCAGATGGTCCACAAGAAGGCGAACTGGGTACTGAAGCTCGCGGGGCTCGAGACCAAGCTCGCCGATTCAATCGTCGATGGCCTGCGGAAACTGACCGTCGAGATGTCGACGGACCCCGAGCATCCGGTACGAATCAAAGTTCAGGAAGCGCTCGTCCAGCTCGCCCACGATTTGCAACACAAGCACGAGACACGTGAGAAGGTCGAGGCGATGAAGGAGGAGTTGCTCGCCAACACGTCGGTCAATTTGTGGCTCGACACCTTATGGCAGAAGGGGCGAGCGGCGGTCATCCGCGCCGCCCGCAACCCGGACGCGGTAATGGCCGGCAAGCTGGGCGAAGTTCTAAGGACGATGGGCGGAACGCTGGAGACCGACCCGCGCCTCCGGCGGGCCATCAACCAGTTTGCACGCCGCGCGGTCTCCGGCATGGCGGCGAGCTACGGCGGATCGATCGTGAAGCTGGTCTCGGAAACGGTCCGGCGCTGGGACGCGCGGACGGTCACTGAGCGACTGGAAAATG
Organism: Sphingomicrobium sp.; assembly: GCA_039915925.1. Classification (GTDB taxonomy): domain Bacteria; phylum Pseudomonadota; class Alphaproteobacteria; order Sphingomonadales; family Sphingomonadaceae; genus Sphingomicrobium. The sequence continues at coordinate 66,155 of JBDSMG010000055.1, read as the reverse complement.
CCGTCGGCCGCGACCTTCAATATATTCGCATCAACGGTACGATGGTGGGCGGCCTCGTGGGCCTGATCCTGCACTCGCTCGACCGGCTGTGAGACACCAAGCCTAACCCGCCTCGCGGCGGCGCGGGTGCCCTTTGGCGACGACGCCGCCGGAAAGCTGCTTTACCCACGGATAGAGCGCGGCGATCTCGTCCGTATAGCCGAGGTTGAACACGGTCGGGCTCTTGGCCGGCCGTTCTGGACGGTCGTAGAACGTGCCGAGCGCGCGATCCCAGAAATAGTTGGTGATGCCGTAATTGCCGTTCTCGTCGTGGAAATGATGGGCCATGTGGCGCTTCTTCATCTCGGCGATGATCTTCAGCCGCGGCTTGTAGGCCAGATGCTGGATGCAGTGGACGAATTCATAGACGCAGGTCGTGATGAGGCCGGCCGCGAGCGCGGCTGCGGCGCCCCCAACACCCCCGATCGCATAGCCGACGGGCACGGAGATGCCGGCAATCGTCGGCAAGGTCGTGTGCAGTGCGCCAAACAGCACCTCCAGATGGTTCGGATCCTGGTGATGGTCGTAATGAATGCGCTTCCAGGTCGAGGCGAGGAAGGGCACCTTGAACATCCACCGCGAGTGAAGCACCCACCGGTGCAGCGAATACCAAACGAGAGGATAGGCAAGCACGATCACTCCGGCAGCGGCGACGGTCTGCACAGGAGTGGCCGGACGCGCAAACCACACAGCGACCGCGACCGCTGCGAGCGCGATATAGGCGATGATCGCCGGATACTGGAAATAAGCGATCCAGAGATCCTTGAGCGTCATGCGGTCGAGATAATGCGACCGATTCCAGATCCCGCCCTTGATGACTTCATGTCTCACGTCGTGCCTCGAAATTGGTGGCGGCGGGCCCCACGCCGCCGATATGGGTTGCATCTGTGTGACTGCAATGCGGCGGTTTTAGGACCGCGCAGCTATTCCTCGGTTCGAATGAGCACCGTTTCGCCGATCAGCAGAAACAGAAGGAACGGAGCCCAGGCGGCCATCAACGGCGGATAGACGCCGCTATTGCCCATAGCGATGCTGAAATTGTCGGCGACAAAATAGGCGAAGCCGAGCGCCATCCCGGTGACGGCGCGAAGCAGGACCTGGCCGGAGCGGGCGAGACCGAACGCCGCGACCGCGGCGAGCAGGGGCATCAGCAGGGTCGAAACCGGTCCGGAAATCTTGTGCCACAGCCCCGCGCGGGCGGCTGCGGTCGGCCGTCCTGCGCGTTCCATCTGCTCGATGCGGTCCTTGAGGGTGAAGAAGTCGAGTTCGTCCGGATCGACCTTGGCCAGCGTCAGCGCGCGCGGCGTGACGCCTTCGAGCGCCGTCGCCGTCGGCAGCTTGCGCACCACGTTCATGGTGGCGTCGTAGACTCGCGCATTCTGCAGCAGCCAGGCATTGCCGCGCGGAAATGCCCGATCGGCGGTGATCTTGCGCAGCAGGATCGGGCCGTCCCGCTCATAGATCCGGACGCCCTCGGCCCGGAAACTGTTCCCGCTTCCGCCGACGAAGCGCGCCTGGACCAGATCGTCGCCGGTGAGCAGCCAGACGTTGCTCAATATACCGCTGTCACGCGGAACCGGCTTGTAATCATTGTCGCTCCAGGCGGTCACGATCCGCGCCGATTTTACGACGACCAGTTCGTTGAATGCGAAGGAAATGCAGGCGACCCCGATGCTGGCCACGATCAGCGGAGCAAGGATCTGGTGCGCGGAGATTCCCGCGGATTTCATTGCCACAATTTCGCTGTTCTGATTGAGGCCGACGAAGGCGATCAGCGTTCCGAGCAGGACGGAAAAGGGCAGAAAACGGCTGATCAGCATCGGCAGTCGAAGCGAGACGTAGCGCCACAAATCGGCGTCGCCATTGCCCGGAACCGCAAGAATCTTGCCCGACTCGCCGAGCAGGTCGAGGCTCATCAGGATGAGCACGAGCGCAATCAGAACGGCCAGGCTGCGAGTCAGGAACAGCTTGACCGTGTAGAAGGCGATCTGCCGCGACGGAAAGAAGTGCAGGTTGATCATGCGGCCTGCGACTTCGGCAGCAGCCGGCGAATGCGTTTGGCAACCTGCGAGAAGAAGCGGTCGAGCGCGCCGATCGGCTGCCCTCCGGGGCGATGCGCGACCACATGGTACATCCACAGGATCAGCGCCGAAAACAGCACCAGCGGCACGTAAATGGCGACGAGCGGTTCGAGGCGGCCGTGGGCGCCGGCCTGCAACGCATATTGGTTCACCTTGTGGTAGGCGACGACCATGATCAGGCTGAGGAAGATGCCGAGCGACGAAGCACTTCGTTTCGGCGGGATCGCCAGCGCGATCGCCAGAAGCGGCAGCAGCAGCATCATGAACACTTCGGCGAGCCGGTAATGCAAGTTCGTTTGCGCCGCCCTGCGCAATTGCGGTTCCCTGCCAGGCCCATAAGCGTCGCGAGCGAGCTCGTGCAGCAGCGCTTCCTCCATGTCGCCGCGGCGCGGCCGGAACTGGTCGATGGCCGGCAGACGGACGGGCAAATCGTAGCTGTCGAACGACAGCGTTCTGGGTGCCGCGAACTTCGGACTGTCCTGCACGAGGCGGCCCTTGGTCAGGCGAAACAGGATCACGTTCGGATCGTCCGTCGACAGGAACCGTCCATGTTCGGCCGTCGCCGCAACCGACATGCCTGATTTGTCGTCCATCGCCACGAAAATCCCGTGCAGCTGCGTCCCCTCATTCTCGCTGCGGTCGATTCGGAGCGTGAGGCGGCGGCCCAGCTGGTTGAATTCGCCGACCTTGATGGCAGCACCCAGCGCGCCCGACTTCAAATCGAAGCGCAGCCCTTCGTAGCGGTAGTGGGAATAAGGCTCGAGATAACCCACGATCAGCAGATTCAAGAGCGCCAGCGGAACTGCATAGAAGAAGGGCACCCGGAGCATTCGGCCGTAACCCACCCCGATGCCACGCAAGGCGTCGAGTTCGGATGAAAGGGCAAGCTTGCGGAAGGCGAGCAGGATCCCGAACATCAGGCCGATCGGAATTCCGAGCGAGAAATATTCCGGCAGCAGGTTGGCCAGCATCTTCCATACGACGCTGATCGGCCCGCCGGTGGTCACGACGAAATCGAACAGGCGCAGCATCTTCTCGAGTACCAGCAGCATCGCGGCGAGGATCAACGTCCCGATCAACGGCACGGCGATCGAGCGCGCCAGATAGCGATCGATCAAGGAGACTGCGCGCACTTTTGGTCGTTCCAACACCATCATTTGGCCGCAAAGCGAGCCGAAATTGCCATTCGGGCGGTTGCACCTATCTCACAAGGGCAGCGCCGCTGTCCGCCTAGCATGAAGCGATCCGCGAAAGCATGTTGAAAACGCGTCCTGTCCCGACTGTTTCTTCGACCGCAGCGGCATTGCCCTGTGGCGCGCGGGCCGCTGGTGCGCGCATTGTGTGCTCGAGAGGGGCAAGCTGATGCCGCGGCCTCGCATCGCCCTCCTCTCCAATCCGAAGTCGACGGGGAATATCGCGCAGCTTCCGCGCATCCGCGCCTTTTGTGCGACCCATCCCGACATCTTCCATTACGAGGTTGAAAAGGCCGACCAGATCGGCGCGGCGCTGCGCACCATCGCCCGGGTTCAGCCCAAGATGCTGGTGATCAACGGCGGCGACGGAACGGTGCAGGCCGCGCTTACCGAAATCCACAATGGCGGCCATTTCGGCGACGCCCCGCCGCCGGTCGCGGTGCTTCCGAGCGGCAAGACCAATTTGATCGCGCTGGACCTTGGGGCCAACGGCGATCCAATTGCGGCACTTGAACGCCTGCTCGCCATTGCCCAGGCCGAACTTGCGCCGCACCTCGTCGAGCGCGAGCTGATTGCGCTGCGCTGCGGACCTGGCGAGCAGAGGCCCGTGATCGGCATGTTCCTGGGTGGCGCCGGGCTTGCCGACACGATGCTGTATTGCCGCCACAAGATTTACCCGCTCGGGCTACCGAACGGCATCAGCCATGGATTGACGGCAGTTGCGGTGGCCATGCGCATCCTTCTCCGCCTCAAGGGGGGATTCCTGCCCCCGGCTCCTTCACCGCTGCAGGTTTCATCGCAGACCGATCGCTTGTCCGGTCGCTTCTCGCTGCTTGCCGTCACCACGCTTGAGAAGCTGCTGTTGTCGAGCGAGTTCCGGACGGGGGGGGTCGGTACTCTCAAGCTCCTCGCGATCGACGAGGGTCCGGCTTCACTGTTTCGAGCCCTTCTTGCACGCATTCGCGGCAAGCTTGGGCGATCCAACGTGGCCGGCGTCCATTTCCACGAAACCAACGAGATCAGCATCGAAGGCGACAGCTCGGACGTGATCCTGGACGGCGAAACCTTCCGCGCCGAGATCGGACAGCCGATCGTTCTTCGCCCGGCGCATCCCCTGTCCTTCGTCCGCCTCGCCGCCTGAGGGCTGCGTGGAAAGCCTTCGCGACCTCGTCGATCAGGAACTCCGTACACCTGTAGATCCGCGCGTCGCTGCACTCGCCGCCGCGATCGCCAAACAGCATGGCACGGCCTCGCGCGCAGTCCTTTTCTACGGGTCATGCCTGCGGGAACAGGCTCTCGATGGGCTGATGCTCGATTTCTATTTGATCGTTTCCGATTATCAGAGCGCCTACGAAAAGCGCTGGCTGGCCGTCGCGAACCGGCTTGTCCCACCCAACGTCTTTCCGTTTGAAAAGGACGGCCTCGCGGCCAAATATGCTGTGCTGAGCGAGGCGGATTTTCACCGTCTGTGTGGACCTGAAACCAGCAGCGTCTCGGTATGGGCGCGCTTCGCCCAGCCGTCGCGGCTGGTGTGGATGGCGGATCAGGCGGCACGCGAATCCGCCATCGATGCCGTAAGCCGAGCGGCGCCGACGTTGCTTGCGGCCGCTGGATCGTTGGAAGGAGAGGAGCCGCTCGATTGGTGGCGGCGGGCATTCGCGCTGACTTATTCCGCCGAACTGCGTGCGGAACGTAAGGTGAGGTCTGCATCGGTAGTGGATGCCGACGAAGAGCGCTATCGCCGCTTCAGCCTTCCCGCGACGGCCGCCATTCCTTATTCCAATTGGTGGCAGATTCCCGGCCACGGCTGGTGGTGGCGGCGGGCCCAGGGGAAGGCGCTTTCGGTGCTCCGCCTGGCGAAGGCCAGCGCCACGTTCGCAGGTGGCGTCGATTACATCGCGTGGAAGATCAACCGGCACGCGGGCACGAAGATCGAGATCAAGCCGTGGCAGCGGCGCTGGCCCCTCCTTGCGGCGATCAGCCTCTTGCCGCGACTGCTGAGGTCGGGCGCGATTCGCTAGGGCCGCGATCAAGTGCGGCTGCCACCGCGGAAGCCAAGGCGCTTACCGTAAACGGCTTCCGCAGCAGCTCGTAGCCGACGAGGTCGTCCGTCTCGCCGTCGCCGACGTAGCCGGTGACGAACAGTACCGCGAACTCGCCATGTTCCGCCCGGAGCTTGCGGATCAGCTCGGGGCCAGTCATTTCCGGCATGACCACGTCGCTGATCACCAGGTCGAAGGTTTCGGATCGGAAGATGTCCATGGCCTCCGCGCCGCTTGAACAGGCGACCGGCTCATAGTCGAGGTCTTCGAGCGCGCCGATGGTCGAGGCCCGCACCCTTGGATCGTCCTCGACCAGCAGGATGCGCGCTCCGGGGACGCGAGCATCGGAGTCCGGCCGATCCTGGTTGGCGTGGAGCCGAACGGGTGCCACTGCTTCGGTTCGCGGGAGATAGATCGACACCGTCGTCCCCTTGCCGACTTCGCTCTCGATCCCGACTTCGCCGCCCGACTGATGCGCGAATCCGAAGATCTGGCTGAGCCCGAGACCGGTGCCCTTGCCCACAGGCTTGGTCGTGAAGAACGGCTCGAACGCCCGCTCGAGTACCTCTCCCGTCATTCCGCAGCCGCTGTCCGTGACGCTGATACGCAGATAATCGCCAGCGCGGATGTCTCCCACCTCGTTCGACCCGACGGTCACGTTTGCTGTCGAAATGCGCATCGTACCGGTGCCTTCCATGGCGTCTCGCGCATTCACTGCCAGGTTGACGATTGCATTTTCGAGCTGGTGCGGATCGACATAGATCGGCCAGGCGCCATCGGCCAGATCGACCTCGACCTGGATCCGTTCGCCGAGCGTGCGGTCGAGAAGGTCGGACATACCCGCCACCAGCTCCGAACTATCGACACCTTCGGGCAGCAGCGGCTCGGAGCGGGCAAAAGAGAGCAGCCTGCGCGTCAGTGCCGCCGCCCGCGTAGCCCCCTCCATCGCGTTGGTCAGGTGCGTCATCACCTCGCGCCGCGGGCCGTTCAGCCGGCGCCGGGCAAGGTCGATGCCGCCGACGACCACGGCCAGCATATTGTTGAAATCGTGCGCGATCCCGCCCGTTAGCTGACCGACCGCCTCCATCTTCTGCACCTGCCGGAGCTGCGCCTCGGCAGCTTCACGCTCGATCGCCTCGGCTCGCAATGCCTCGTTGGCATGCCGTAGTTCCTGGGTCCGTTCGGCCACGGCGCGTTCGAGAGCTTCCGCGCGGACGGCCTCGCTTTCCGCTTCGCGCCGGGCAGCCGTATTCTGGCGAATGGCCTGAACCGCGACGAGACCGAGGAAAATGGCGCCCAACCCGACCGTGATTCCGAGCCAGCTGAGATAATCCGTCAGGGTGTCGGCTTCCGCGGAGAAAATCTGGGTTTGCTGGACGCGTGCCTGAAGGGCTGCGCGCTCGGCCGCTGCAATCTCGTCCAATTCGCGGCTCAGCCGCTGACCGGTAGGAGCATTGGAGGCCGCGTAGAACAGGGTGGGCCCAAGCTGCCCTTTTCTTGCCGCCGCGGCTCTTGCAGCAGCGGCAAATTCCTGACCGCGGCTGTCGAATGTCCTCTTCAGTTCCACGATCCGCTTGCGCTGGGCCGGGTCCCTGCGGATCATTCGGTCGAGCTGGTCGATCTGATAGGCTGCGAGGCGCCATTGGCTGTAATAGATGTTGCCGCTGGTATCGACCCGCTCATCGAGCACGAACCTGCCAAGTGCCGCCTCCGACCGCGAGATGCTGGTATCCACGCTGCGGACCAGCAGTGCGACTTCATACGCACGGCGTTCGGCTTCGAGCGCGCTCTCTCGGGCATCGTTGGTGAAGGTGACGAGCGCCACCATGCCAAGCAACACAAGCATAGCGATCAATGCCGCCGCGGCTGCGCCCCCGCGACGCCAGTCGAACCGCGGATCGTCGGTGTCGGGCGTCATGGCTTCAACTTACGCGTCTATGGTGCGGGACGGAAGCGCGTTATTGTCCGATACAACCAACAGCCCGCCCAGCAGCTTCGAACATCGCCAGAATTTCTTGCACCTGTTCGGCGCTATGCTCTGAGCACAGCGAGCAGCGCAGCAAGGTCATGCCCTGCGGTGTCGCGGGCGGCCGGGCGAGATTCACGTACAGGCCCTCCTTCAGCAGGGCTTCCCACATCGCGGCCCCGGTTTCGAGATCCGGCATGATTACCGCAATGATTGCCGATTGCGGCTCCTCCGTGCCCAACTGGAACCCGAGCGCTTTCAGTCCGGCGTGGAGCGTTTTGCTATTCTCCCACAAATGAGCGCGCTTATTCGCCCCGTGCATGAGCTTGCGGATCGACGTCGCAGCGGTTGCGACGACCGAAGGCGGGAGCGAGGCCGTGAACACATAAGGCCGGCACACCAGCCGCATGATCTCGAACTTGGGATGATTGGAGACGCAGAAACCGCCCACCGTGCCGACCGACTTGGAGAAGGTGCCGATGATGAAATCGACATCGTCGATCACGCCCTGCGCTTCGGCCACGCCGCGACCATTTTCGCCGATGAAGCCCATCGAGTGGGCCTCGTCGACCAGCACCATCGCGCCATTGGCCTTGGAGACCGCGACCATTTCCTTGAGCGGCGCGATGTCGCCGAGCATTGAATAGACGCCTTCGAGCACGACCAGTTTGCCCGCGCCTTCGGGGATGCGCTTGAGCCGTTTCTCAAGCGCTCCGACGTCGTTGTGGCGGAAAGGGACGATCTGGGCATTCCCAAGCGCGCATCCGTCATAGATCGAAGCATGGCTGTCGATGTCGAGGACAATATAATCGTCCTTGCCGGCGATGGTCGAAATGATCCCGAGATTGGCTTGATAGCCGGTCGAGAAGACCATCGCATGGTCCATCCCGTAGAATTCGCGCAGCGCCGCCTCGCACTCGCGGTGACCCTGATAGGTGCCGTTGAGCACCCGGCTTCCGGTCGTGCCGGAGCCGAACTCGTCGAGCGCCTTCTTGCCGGCTTCGATTACATCCGGATCGAAGGTCATCCCCATATAATTATAGGTACCGAGCAGGATCGTCCGCCGGCCGTTGCAGATCGCGACGGTCGGGCTTTCGACCCGCTCCATGGTCAGGTTGAACGGGTCCGTAATTCCGGTGTCGAGGAGCGCTCGGCGCTGCTCGATCAGCGGGTCGAACTTGGAGAAGAGGTCCGTCACTGACCCTCGACGAGCTTGTCCACGGCATCGACCAGCTGGCCGACCGTCTCGATCTCCGCCTGCAAGTTCATGCTGATCAGCACGTCGAACTCGTCTTCGATAGTCGCGACGAAGTCGAGCACGGTGAGGCTGTCCCACTCGAGGTCCTGGGCGAAGCGCGTGGCTTCCGTCACGTCGACGCCCTTCTTGTTGAAGGGGGCGATCAGCGACAGGATCTTTTCAAGGGTCTGAGTGCGGTCGGTCATGGTGCCTGCGTCTAGTGAGGGGTCCCGGCGTTCGCAACTTTATGAGGCGTCATTGCGGCGCTCGTGAGTCACATCCAGCCGTGATCGCGATACCAGCGGGCAGTCGCGGCAAGGCCGTCGTCGGCGGAGATCTTCGGCCGCCAAAGCTCGCCAGGCACGCCCCGTGTAGGATCAACAGCCCAATCCTCGTGCGCGAAATATGCGGCCCGGTCGCGCGTCAGCTTGGCTTTGTCGCGCCTCACCAGTCCGTCGATGATCGCTCCGACGCGCATCACGGCGCCCGGCACCTTCACGGCAGCAATCCTGCGCCCGACCGCCTGCCCGAGCTTGTGTGCAAACTCGCGCTGGCTCAGCGGCGCACCATCGTCCGGTTCGAGCAGCAGGGAAACGGGCGCCGCGGCCAGCGCGAGCAGGAGGTCGGCGAGATCGTCGACATGGATCAGCGACAGCCGTCCATCCGAGGGCAGGAGCACAAGGCCGAATTTCGCCAGCCGAAACAGGTCGAACGTTTCCTTGTCGCCCGGCCCGTACACCGCCGGCGGCCTGACGATCGCATGGTCGAGCCCGGACTCGCGCACCACTGCCTCGGAACGCGCCTTCGACGCTCCGTAGAGCGAAACTTCCGGGTGACGGGCAGCGAGCGAGGACACATGGACGAAGCGGCGCACGCCTGCATTTCTGGCAGCGCTCACGACGGCCCTTGTCCCCGCGACATTCACCGCATCGAACTCCGCCGCCGTGCGCGCGGTGAGCAGGCCGGCGATATGGATCACCGCGTCGGTCCCGGCGATGAGTTCATTGAGGCTATCCGGTTGGTCGAGCGCCCCCTCGACCCAAGTCACTCCGGCTTTGTCCGGCATCGATCGGCGAGTAAGCGCCCGGCACTCGTGCTTGGCAGCGCAGCGGTCGAGAAGGTGCGATCCGACGAAGCCGGTAGCTCCCGTCACCGCAAGCTTCATAGCGGGGACCAATCCTTCTCCGCCGGTTCGGGCTCGGCCTGCGGCGCGGGCGCACCGAGCCTCTCGACGATTGCGTCCAGCAGCTGCTCGACTCCGTCGCCGGTCGCGGCGGAGATGAGCAAGGGCTCGGCTCCGGATGTCTTCATCAGCGCCCGCTTGATCTTGTTCGCCTGCTTGGTGTCGAGGAGATCAGAGCGGCTGAGCGCGATCACTTCGGGCTTGTCCTCAAGGTCTGCGCCATAGGCTTCGAGCTCGCCGCGAACCACCTTCCACGCCTCGACGGGATCCTCGCCCGCCACGTCGACCAGGTGCAGCAACAACCGGCAGCGTTCGACGTGGCCAAGAAAGCGGTCGCCGATGCCCGCGCCCTCGGCAGCCCCTTCGATGAGACCGGGGATGTCGGCGAGCACGAATTCGCGGCCCTTGTGGCGGACGACGCCCAATTGCGGCCGCAGCGTCGTGAATGGATACTCTCCCACCTTTGCCGCCGCGTTCGTCGTCGAATTGAGGAAGGTCGACTTGCCGGCATTGGGAAGTCCCACCAGCCCGACGTCGGCGAGCAGCTTCAGTCGAAGCCACACCCACATCTCTTCGGACGGCCAGCCGGTTCCGTGCTGTCGCGGCGCGCGGTTGGTCGAGGTCTTGTAACTTGCGTTCCCGCGGCCGCCGTCCCCGCCCTTGAGCAGGGTGATGCGCTGCCCGACTTCGGTCAGGTCCGCGAGCAGCGAGCGCTCCTCGTCGTCGGCGAGCACCTGCGTGCCCACCGGAACCTTGATGACGAGATCGTTGCCGCCCGCCCCCGTGCGGTTCGAACCGGCGCCGCCCTTGCCGCGCGGTGCCCGGAAATGTTGCGTGTAGCGAAAGTCGATCAGCGTATTAAGCCCGGGCACGGCTTCGAAAATCACGTCGCCGCCCTTGCCGCCCTCGCCCCCGTCCGGCCCGCCATATTCGACGAACTTCTCGCGCCGGAAACTGACCGCGCCGGGTCCTCCGGCACCCGAGCGGATGAAGATCTTGGCTTGGTCGAGAAAATGCATCCGCGCGAGTTAGGCGCGGATGCATTGGATTACCACCGTGCGGTTGGCGGAGCGGAAGCTCAGGCCGCCATCGGCTCCGCTTCTGCCGCGTCCTCCGTGAGACGAAGCCGCACCATCCGCACCGGCGCCTCGGCCCTGCGCGCGCAGCTCATCCGCATCGCCGTGATGCCGGTCGGAGCGAAGCCGAGCTTCTCGAGCACTCGGGCGGAGGCCGGGTTGTCGAGATAATGCGACGCTTCGACCTGCCGGATGCTCAATGTCCGCGCGATGTCGAGCACCGCGGAGGCTGCCTCGGTCGCAATGCCGCGGTTCCACTCATCACGGGCGGTCCAATAGCCAAGCTCGACCGCTCCGGATGGCCGCCGCCCAAGGCTTGCACCGCCAACCAGCCGCGGGGCGCCGTTCGTCCGCTCGAACGCAAGCAGCGATGGCAGCAAAGGATCTCGCGGAGCGGCGAGGTACGCCTCTGCATCGCGGAGCGCATAGGGCCACGGCACGGCGGAAAGGTTGCGGCAGATCATCTCGTCCGCGAGCGCCGACGCGAGCGCCGGAGCATCCTCCGCCCAGCCTGGACGAAGCAGCAGCCTTGGAGTCCTTGCGAACATGATCCTTCTCCTCCCGCGCGGCCATTAGCGCCGCTTGGTGACAGTTCCGGGAGAAGATGGGCTTGGGCTTCATTTGCCCAGGGCAAGAAAAAAGCCCCCTTCCGGGGGCTTCCCTCTTCTCCCAGAATGGTCTCGATCTTTTCAGATCTCGTCCGGGCCGCCCCCTCGTGGGAACGGACCTTTTACGACCGTTCCTATTTTGCTGCTTCCGCTGCGGCCGCCGGCATAATGTGCACGTACTTGCGGCCAAGCTTGCCGTCGCGGAACGTTACACAGCCGTCGGTAAGCGCGAACAAAGTATGGTCCTTGCCCAGGCCGACATTGCTGCCCGGGTGCCATTTGGTGCCGCGTTGACGCACGATGATGTTGCCGGCGCGCGCGGTCTGGCCGCCGAACAGCTTTACGCCGAGGCGCTTCGACTCAGAGTCGCGACCGTTGCGGGACGAGCCGCCTGCTTTCTTATGTGCCATATTAGATTACTTTGCCTTCGGAGCTTTCTTGGGCGCGCCCTTAGCAGGAGCGGCCTTGTTCGTCGACCCGGATTCCGACCCCTCGGCTTTGCTCGGGGCAGGCTTCGGAGCCTTCTTCGGCTTCGCGGCCGGCGCCGGTGCAGGATTTTCGGTCACGCCGACGTCGGTCTGACCGCGCGCCTCGGGAGCCGGAGCCGCCTCGGCCGATGCCTCGGGCTTCGCAGCTTTCGCGGCCTTGGCCGGCTTCTTGTCTTCCTTGTGGTCGCCGATCGACACGATCTTGAGGATCGTGTGCTGCTGGCGATGGCCCTTCTTGCGGCGATAGTTGTGGCGGCGGCGCTTCTTGAAGACGGTGACCTTGTCGGCTTTCGCTTGCGCGACGATTTCCGCGCCGACGACCAGTCCTTCGACCGAACGCAGCTCGGAGCCTTCGCCCGCCAGCAGGATATCGGTGATGTCGATCCGCTGGCCGGCTTCTCCGTCCAGTTTCTCGACGACGATCTTGTCTCCGGCGGCGACGCGATATTGCTTGCCGCCCGTGCGCACGACTGCGAACATTGGCTTTTCTCTCGACTTAAATTCCGGTTTCCGCACGCATATCGGCGCAAAAGCCTTAGCCTACGCGCGGAAAGCGTGCCGCCTATGGCAGGGGCGGCGAGGTGTCAACCTTCTGGGCTTGGGGCTAGTGGCGGTGGACCGGCCGCAGCAGATAGCGGCCGTCGTCAAACCCGTCGAACAGGCTCGGCACCGCCGGATGATCGATCGGCTCGTCGCTGTCGTCGCGGACGAGGTTCTGCTGGCTCACATAAGCGATGTAGCTCTGCTCCGCATTTTCGGCGAGCAAATGATAGAAGGGCTGGTCCTTCGCCGGCCGCATCGCTTCCGGAATCGCTTCATACCAATCGTCGGTGTTCGAAAAGGTCGGATCGACGTCGAAGATGACCCCGCGGAAGTCGAGCAGCCGGTGACGCACAACATCGCCGATGCCGAAGCGGGCGCTGGGGATGGTCAAGGCGGAGGATGCGGATGCCACGGAGGCTGAACGTTCGGAAGCGATCATGGCTGCAATCTAGTGCGCCTGCGAGGCTAGGCAAGTTGCAATGGCGCTGCTAGAGGCGCCGTCCGACCGAAAGCCGGGGATAAAGTCCCGAAAACCGGGCCTCGCGGAGAGGTGGCTGAGTGGTCGAAAGCACCGCACTCGAAATGCGGCGTGCGGGCAACCGTACCGTGGGTTCGAATCCCACCCTCTCCGCCACGAACCCCCAGCACCGATCTCTACTGTCAGGGAAGTCATGCAAGGCGCCGTAACGACCGCGGTTTTCGCGGCCAATCCGGCCCGCGCGCCTCAAACCGGCCCCGTCTCAGGTGAATCCCGTGCCTCAAAGGGCGGCCCGTCTCCGTAGCAATCGTGCTCGGTCCAGTTTCCCTGCTCAGCAGGGAATTAGCAGGGAAATTCTGCGGTTCGCAGCAAATTCCAAGCGAAAGCTGTGATCGGCCTGGCCGGAAACTCGTCGTGTTTCGGTGGCTTGGCTCACCCCCCCCAAGTCCAGCAAATTCCCTACGTTCCAGAACAGGGAATTCTTCGGACCTTGCAGGGAGCAGCTTCCGCTCGATCAGGGATCGGTGCGCGTTCGACTGTCGCCGCTAGGACCAGCCAAGTATCTTACGCTGCTGATTCCAGCAGGGCGGAATTTCAATGTTCCGGAGCTCCTCGAGAGTGAGCGTCGGCGGCTGATGTCCGGCAAGGATGTCGCGCTGAATGTCTGGAGCGAGGAACGCGAGCCGGAGCAACTCGCGCTCGTAACGGGAGGCCGGAGAAGCTTCCACGATCGGCAGACCGCGCCGACGACTGACCATCGCATGGGCGCGGCGCAGCCCAGCGATCAGGACCGCATCGGGGCGCGAGGTTCGGCGACCGGGAACGATCAGACGTTTGCCGCCGCGCAGCGGAACGGAAATCGGGACCTCGATCCGACAGGTCTGCCGCGACGAATGGATGATGGTCTCGCCATCGGAAAGCCGCGCGGCAATGTCAGCGGCAGCTGACCCAGGCATGTCGAGCAACAGTCCATCGTTGCGAAGTCGGATTGCGGACGGTTCGCTGAATGGACAGTTCGATTGAGGCATCCAGCGTTTGACCAGCTCTTCGACGAGCTTCTCTATAGTGATGGCGGGAACACGCTGGACAATATTATCTCTGGCCGCGGCAGCGCCTTGCTGGAGCGAAGCGGAGACGTAGTAGCGATAGAGGCGTCCGCTGGGCTCTGTCAGACTAATTTGCGCGCTCGAGGCTTGGTGGGTATCCAGCAGGAATGGCCAAGGCATCTCTCCCGGTCTGGCGGCTTGAAGTTGCGCCGGTAAAGATCAACGGACGCGCACGTTATTTGTGGAAGGCGGTGGACGAGAGCGGAGAGGTTCTCGATTTCTACGCCACGGAAGCGCGTGATGAGGCAGCGGCCCGTCGGTTTTTCGAGCAGGCGTTAAAGAATCCATGGCCAAAGGCAGTAACCCGTTCCGGTGCTTCAACTCGTCGCCGGAAGTGATCCGAGCGGCAGTGATGCTGTACATTCGCTACCCACTTTCCCTGCGCAACGTTGAGGACCTGCTGTCCAAGCAGGGCATCGACGTCAGCTATGAGACGGTGCGTTTCTGGTGGAACCGGTTCGGTCCACTCTTCGCCGGCGAGATCCGGCGGAAGCGGGTCTCGTACATGCGCGGCTTCCGCCACTGGCGCTGGCACCTGGACGAGATGTACGTGAAGGTGAACGGCGAGCTTCGCTACCTGTGGCGCGCCGTCGATCACGAAGGCGAGATCCTCGAGAGCTTCGTTACAAAGACCCGCGACAAGGCTGCTGCGCTTGCCTTCATGAAGAAGGCAATGAAGCGGTATGGGAGTCCCGAGAAGATCGTCACTGACGGTCTGCGCTCCTACAAGGCGGCGATGAGCGAACTCGGGAATACCGAGAAGCAGGAGGTCGGCCGCTGGGCCAACAACCGCGTCGAGAACTCGCATCTTCCGTTCCGACGACGGGAACGCGCAATGCTGCGTTTTCGCCAGATGAAGACGCTGCAGAAGTTCGCTTCAGTTCACGCCAACGTCCACAATCACTTCAACACCGAACGTCATCTCATCGATAGAACAACCTTCAAGCAACGCCGCTCGGCCGCAATCGCCGAGTGGCAGTCGCTGTTCGCCTGAAGCATGCCCATAAAAGCCACTCGTCTGCCAATCGGAGAAAAGTGCGCGTTAGTCTGACAGCACCTCCCGTGGCCGTTCATGGACCGGCAGCTGCGCTCGGGCGATCAGCACGGTTACCACGGCGAGGGCCTCGATTTCTACAATGTCGGCACCGGCCGCGGCGCCGGCGGGCTCGGGATCTGGTTCGACAACAAGCTTTGGACCTCGCGCAACTATCGCACCTACCGGATCATCAGGAACGGACCCGACGTCGCCGACTTCGAAGTCCGCTACGCGCCCTGGCCCGTCGATGTGTCGCGCAAGGTATGGGAGACGCGCCGCTTCACGCTTCCGCTTGGTACGCACTTCACCCGGCTGGTTTCCACCATTTCATCCGACAAGCCTGGCCCGTTGATCGTCGGCGTCGGCATCGGCAAGCGCACCACCGGCCAAGCGCCGGGCGAGATCAACGCCGACCGCGCCCGCGGGCTGCTCAGCTGGTGGGGTCCCGAGGACGGCGAGCACGGAAGGATGGCGATCGCGATCCGCGTCGATCCGGCCATGATCGTCGAGCAGCGCGACGACGCCGATAATCACCTGTTCCTGCTTCGGGTCACCCCGGGCAAGCCTTTCATTTATTACTCGGGGTCGGCCTGGTCGAAGGGTCTCGGCGGCATGGATTCACGCCAGAAGTGGGAATCCTATGCCGCCACCGAAAAACTGAGTTTTGCTGCGGCGGCGGCCCGCGTCCGCCAGGCCATAAAAGGATAAGCGCATGATCGACCGACGCGGGATCCTGGGCGTGCTTGCGGGCAGCGCGGCGGCGGCAAGTGCGCGCGCCGCATCGGCGCAGCGAGGCGGCAAGGAGCGCGCCGACCAGCCACTTCCCGGCGGGGCCGCCGACCGCGCTTACATGCTCGGCATCCTCGAAAAGATGGCGCTCCCGGTGCTCGAGCGCATGGCGAGCGGGCGGCTGCGCAGTGAATGGAAGCCGGACGTCAGCCCGACCTGGGACGGCCGGCCACTCGAAGTCGCTTATATGGAAGCGTTCGGGCGGCTGATCGACGGCCTGGCGCCCTGGCTTGCGCTTCCCGACGATGACAGCACGGAGGGCCGCCTTCGCCGCCGCATTCGCGACCTTGCGCTGCAAAGCTATGTGCAGTCCGTCGATCCGAAGAGCCCCGACCGGCTCGCCTGGGAAGGTCACGGCCAAACGCTCGTCGACAGCGCTTATTTCACCAGTGCGTTGCTGCGCGCGCCCGACGCCCTTTGGAAACCGCTGGATGCCGCCACCAAGCAGCGCATCATCGGCGTGATCAAGGGACTACGCCGGGTCTCCCCGCCCTACCAGAATTGGCTGCTCTTCGCGTCGATGAACGAAGCCTTCCTCTATTCGGTCGGCGAGGATTGGGACCCGATGCGCATCGACCTGACGGTCAAGCTGTTCAGCCAGAACTGGTATGCCGGCGACGGCTGGTATCAGGACGGCGAGGATTTCCATTTCGATTATTACAACAGCTACGTCATCCACCCGATGCTGGTGATGGTGCTGGAAACGCTCACCAAGGGCAAACCGGTCTTCAACAATCTCAAGCCCGCGGACGAGTTCGCGCGCGCTCTGAAACGCATGCAGCGGTTCGGCGAGCATCTCGAGCGGATGATCGGACCGGACGGCGCCTATGCCGCGATTGGCCGGTCGCTCACCTATCGCACGGCCGCGCACCAGGCGCTCGGTGTCCTCGCGTGGCGCGGTTGGCTTCCCAAGAACCTCTCGCCCGCGCGGGTGCGCGCCGCCACCGTCGCGGCACAGCGCCGCATATTCGCGGATCCAAGCAATTTCGACGCGCGCGGCTTTTTGACGATCGGCTTCACCCGCGCTCAGCCCTCGCTCGGCGATTGGTATTCCAACGCCGGGAGCATGTATATTGCATCCGAAAGTCTTGTTGCGCTGGGGCTTCCTGCGACCGCGCCCTATTGGACCTTGCCGGGAGAGCCCTGGACCATGCGCCTGGCTTATTCGGGGCATGACTTTCCCAAAGACTATCCAGTAGCCTATTAGGGTCTGACTTGGGGCATCTGGCCTGATGGCGGCTTTCGTCACTGGCGGTGGCACCTCGACGAGATGTACGTGAGGCACTGTCAGACTAACGTGGCAGCGCGGGTCGGGTGCTGTTAGCCGGCGGTGATGAGCCCCAAATCCAGAGCAAAACTCCCAGCCCATTTCGCTGCTTCAACTCCTCGCCAGAAGTGATCCGAGCCGCGGTGATGCTGTACATTCGCTACCCGTTGTCGTTGCCATGTGGAGGATCTGCTGTTCAAGCAAAGACCCGCGACAAGGCGGCTGCGCTTGATTTCATGAAGAAGGCCATGAAGTGGTACGGCAAGCCTGAGGTTGTCGTCACCGATGGCCTTCGTTTCTACGCCGCGGCGATGGCCGAGCTCGGCAATGCGCAGAAGCGGGAGGTCGCGCGTTGGGCCAACAACCGGGTCGAAAACTCACACCTTCCGTCCGACGACGGAAGCGAGCGATGCTCCGGTTCCGACAAATCAAGACGCTGCAGAAATTCAGCTCGGTGCACGCCCAGGTCCACAATCACTTCAACCAGGAACGTCATCTCGTCGATCGTCAGATTACAATCTTGGCCGCATTGGCCGAGTGGGGGATAGTCATGGGCTAAGACGTCGACTTCAAAGCCCCTCTAGTGCCAATCAGCGAAGAGTGTGTTCAGTCTGACAGCAGGCGTTGCGTTCGCCCTGGCGAAGGTACGGCGGGGTTTGTCGCAATCCAACCTTCCAACGCATCGAGATCCAGGCCGGCGTCCAGCTCATCCGTCCCTTGGGCAAGGACCGAAAAGCCGTCGCCGCCGCTTGCGAGGAAATTGTTGGTCGCCACTCGATATTGTTCGTCGGAGCGGACCGGTTTGCTGCCGAGCAACATTTCCGTGACGCGGCTGCCGGACGGTTTCGAGAGATCATAAGAAAATCTGAAGTTCGAAGATGGAACGAGAAGCGAGGCCACCTTGGTCTGGCTACCCTCGCTCTTGAATTGTTGTTCCAGCAAAGCTTTGAGCTGAGTACCAGTGACGGTCTTCACGACCAGGTTGTTTCCGAACGGCTGAAGGGCGAAGATCTGCCCATATGTGACCCGCCCATCGGGCCGTGGAATCAGATCAGTGCGCACGCCGCTTGCATTGATGAAGGCGAGATCGGCGTTGCCGCGATCCTTGCCCTTCGTAGCCGAGAAAAAGGCGTCGGCGATCAGGTCGGCGGCGGGAGACTCGCCATCGGTTTCCGACTTCGGCAGGGGACCCGGCAAGCGGCCGACAACGCGGGCAGCGGCAGGCGCGGCCGCATCGGCGTATCGCTTGACCAGTGCCGCTACTTTGGGGTCGCCCGTGCCGTCGCCGATCACCGGCACGTTACTGCCGCGCTGGGTCAGCAACGCGTGGGTTGTGGGATCGAAGGTCAGGCGAATGTCGCTCGCCAGATAGCCATATTTGCCCGCGCTCGTGAGGAGGCGCTTCACGCCGCCACGCTCGATCTCGCAGGCATAGGCATTATGAGTATGACCCGAAACAACCGTTCGGATCGTGGGATCGAGGCGATCGAGGATCGGAAGGATGTCCCCGGACAGGCCGCCACAATCCTGCAACTTGTAGGTCTCGGGCGTGCGACCGCCCTGATGGATCAAGAGAATGATCGTATCGGCACCGGCGGCGCGCAGCTGCGGGACCTGCGCATTGGCGGTCGCGGCTTCATCGGTGAAGCGCAGCCCCGCCACTCCTCCAGGAGCCACCAGGATTGCAGTTTCCTTTAGCGTCACTCCAATAAAGCCGATGCGCACCGGTCCGAACTGCCGGATTGCGGCGGACGGGAAGAGCGTCGTGCCGTCCGGTCTTACGACGTTAGCGGCAAGATAGTGGAAGCGCGCCCCCGCGAACGGTTCCAGCCGGCAGGGCACGCGGGTCGTGAACCTGGCACATCCGCCGCTTTGCATCCGCAGCAGCTCACCGGCACCCTTGTCAAACTCGTGATTACCGACCGAAGCCAAGTCGAGTCCGATCAGGTTCATCGCATAGATAGTCGGTTCATCAAGGAAATAGGCGGATGTCAGCGGGGACGCGCCGATCAGGTCACCGGCCGCCACCGTGATCGTTTGCGGATGTCCTGTTCGAAGCTTGGACAGTTCGCTTGCAAGCACGGCCGCGCCGCCAGCTTGCATAGTCGCGAACTGATCCGAGCTAAGCGCTACACGGAGTGGGGCTTCGGGACGCTCGAGATTGCCGTGAAAGTCGTTGATGGCGAGGATCTGGACCTCGACAGGTCCTGGGCGGACCGACGGAGCGGCCATCGGTCCAGCACACCCCGAGAGCGTCAGTGCCGCCAGCCATATTCCTTTGCTGGTCACTTATTCTCCTTGGACGAAGGAGCCATCGGCTGCGCGAAGAGCTCGTTGAGGTAGGCTGCCAAACGCACCCCTCCTTGCTTCAGCCGCAGCTCCACTGTCGGTGTGTTCCGATAGATATAGTCGTAGGAAAGCTCAGGCTTATCCGGATAGATATTTTCGCGAATTTGCGCGCTCTCCCGGATCCAGTCGCGTGGATTGGCGTCCCACCAGGCAATGACATCAGCGCTGCTTGTATGGCGGGCGAGCCGGTCTGCAAGCTCGGTGTAGGAAAGATCCATTTCCTCGATCAGCGCCGAGTCCCACACGGCGTGCAGGTTCGTGTCTTTGCCGAACCATTTGACCTTCGCGTCATTGCCGCCGCGGTCCCCGGGGCGGCCAACGTGCAGCGGCTGATGCAGGTCGCCGACGAGATGGACAATGAACCGCAACGCAAGTCGACGATGCGCGAGGCTCGTCTTGGGATCTTGCAGCAGCTTGCGAAAGAAGGCCAGTGCGCCAAGCGCGTCACCTTCGGGGGGAGCATGGTCGTAGGTGATGCCGGCGACCGTCACATAGTGCCATGGATTTGCGACCTTCTGCCAGAAGGGGTCGGGGTCGGCGCGCATTTCGTCGGGCCAGGTCGCGGCCTCATCGAGCGATTCAACGCCCAGAATTTCGTGAATGCGGGCGCGCGCCAGACCGCTGAGCTGACGATCGGCCAAGGCAGCGATGGTGCGATGCCCTTCCTTACCCCACGCCAGCGCGGGGCTTGACGCCGCGAAGGCGCACCAGGCCGTGAGAAGTAAAAAGATTTTGCGAGCAACCATCAACATTTCCGAGCCTGCGCGTGATTTCCCAACTGTCTTCGCCTAAGGACAATATCATGACAGAGGAAGAGCTTGTCGGACTTGCTCGCGAGGCCGCGCTCAAGGCTTATGCGCCTTATTCCGGGTTTCACGTCGGCTGCGCAGTCGAGAGCATCGACGGCGAAGTGGCGACCGGCGGCAATATGGAAAACGCCTGCTATCGCTTGGGTGTATGTGCTGAGCAGAGCGCGCTCGCAGCGGCTCAACATGCGTTCGGTCTCGACCGGGTTGCGCGTATTGCCGTTGCCGGAGGGCAGGTTCAGCAGGGAGCGCTGCGCGAACGTCTTGCGGTCACGCCGTGCGGCGGCTGCAGGCAGGCGATCCTCGAGGCCGCGCAGCTATCCGGGCACGAGGTAGAAATCCTTTGTGCGGGCGGACCAGTTGTGGAACGCCACAATATCGGATCGCTGCTTCCGCACGGCTTCGGACCTGCCAATCTCGCTGGTTAAGTGAGTTTTATTTCGCGCAACCGTTCCTGGAGATATTCGTGGGCGGTGATCGGCGGCCACTTGGCCTGTTCGCCAGCAGGCACCGTTTCCGGCAGTGCTTCGATCAGAAAATCGGGCCGAAAGTGAAGGAAGAACGGCATCGAGTAGCGCGCGTTGCTGGCGCGGTCGGGAGCGGGATTGACGACGCGGTGCGAAGTCGAGCGAAGGCGCCCGTTGGTCAGTCGCTGGAGCATGTCGCCGATATTGATCACCAATTCTCCGGGCTTGGGTGAGACCGGGATCCAGCGGGCGTCGCGGGTCTTGAGTTCCAGCCCCGCTTCGTCGGCACCGAGCAGCAGCGTGATGGTATTGATATCCTCATGCGCGCCGGCTCGAACATGCTCGCCAGCCGGCTCTGTTTGGGGGGGATAATGGAGCAGGCGCATGACGGAATTGCCGTCTCGCACCGTATCCACGAAATAGTCCTCGTCGATCGAAAGAAAGCGCGCGATCGCTTTGAGGACCTTGAGCCCGGCCTCGTCAAAAGCATCGTAGAGCTCAAGGAAGGTTTCCTTGAAACCGGGAACGTCGCTAGGCCAGATATTATCGGCCATAGTATCGCGGAACGGGTGACCGGCCGCCAGCTCGCGGCCAACATGCCAGAATTCCTTCAGGTCATGAGCCGTCGCGCCTTTGGCGGTCTCGATGCCGAACGGCGTGTAGCCGCGTGCCCCACCGCCATTGCGAACGGCATATTTGCGCTTCACCGCGTCGGGCAGCGCGAAAAAGGCCTTCGCCTTGTCTTCCGCGCGCCTTATCAGCTCGTCGGGAATGCCGTGATCGGCAACGATGGCAAAGCCATATTCCTCGAAGCTGCGGCCGAGCTTCTGTGCGAAAAAGTCGGGTTCACGATCCGCATCCGTAAGCGAAACGGATGCAATCTGGTCGGACATCGATTCGGTCATGCAGCTGCGCTCTAAAGCAAAAGCCCGGCGAGCGCAGCGCTCATCAGGTTAGCAAGGCTACCGGCGATGAGCGCGCGGACGCCCAATCGGGCAATATTCGCCCGCTGGTTGGGCGCGAGATTGCCGGTAACCGCGAGCTGGATGGCGATCGAACTGAAGTTGGCGAATCCGCAGAGGGCAAAGGTCACGATTGCGCGACTTCGGTCGGTCAGGCCCGCGGCCGGGCCGCTAGCGTTTCCAAGATCGATGAAGGCGACAAATTCATTGAGCACTAGCTTGGTGCCGAACAGCCCGCCGGCGACGCCGGAGTCCTTCCACGACACGCCGATCAGAAACATGATGGGCTGGAAGACATAGCCAATCAGCCGCTGGAAGGTGAGGCCCTGGACCCCGAACCAGCCGCCGACCCCAGACAAAATGCCATTGGCGAGCGCAACCAGCGCCACGAACGCAAGGACCATCGCGCCGACGGCGACGGCGAGCTTCACACCCGTCTGTGCGCCCTGCCCCGCGGCCATGATGATATTCGCCGGCCGCACCCCTTCCTCGAAGGTTTCAGCAACGTCGATTTGGTCGCCAGCGCCTGACCCGCCCTCCAGCGGGAGCTGATCTTTGGGAGGAAGGTCGTCCGGCATGATCATCTTGGCCATCAGGATCCCGCCCGGAGCGGACATGAAGGCGGCAGCGAGCAGATAGGGCAGGTATTGTGGACCTAGGAGACTCGCGTAGGCCGCGAGGATGGTGCCCGCGACGCCCGCCATGCCGACCGTCATCAAACAGAACAGCTGCGCCGGCGTCAGGCCAGCCAGATAGGGGCGAACTACCAGCGGCGATTCGGATTGTCCTACAAAGATGTTGGCCGCGGAGCCGAGTGATTCGACACGGCCGATGCCCGTTACCCAGCCGATCGCTCCTCCGACCCAGCGAACAACCCGCTGCATGATCCCGAGATAATAGAGAATGGCCACAAGCGAGGCGAAGAAGATGATGACCGGTAACGCTGCGATGGCGAACGTGTGCGCGAGGGGATTCGCTTCGCTAGGGCCGAAGAGGAATTCGGTACCCTTGTTCGCATAACCGAGCAGATTCGCCACGCCGGCCGAAAGTCCCTCGATGGCCGCGCGGCCCCAAGGCGTATAAAGTACCAGGAAGGCGATCCCGGCCTGCAGCGCAAAGGCCGCTCCGACAATCCGCGGCCGGATTGCCTTGCGATTGCTCGATAAGGCAAAGGCAATCGCGAGGATCGCGGCTATTCCAAGCACGCCTGTCCATCGGTGATCCAAACTCTCTCCCCTACCAGACCATGCCTTGTTCAGCCGTTCCCGCGGCTTCGTCCAGCGCTTTCAGGGCTTGCTCCGGACAGTTGGCAACCAGAAGCTGCCCGCGACGCTGCTGCGAAAGGAAGCCTTTGGCGGTGGCATGTTCGATGAAGTCGACCAATCCGTCCCAGAAATTCGCCACGTTGAGCAGACAGAAAGGCTTGGCGTGGTAGCCTAGCGCGTTCCAGCTCCATGCCTCGAACAGTTCATCAAGCGTTCCAATGCCGCCCGGCAAGGCCACGAACGCATCCGCGAGGTCCGTCATCTTGGCCTTGCGCTCGTGCATGTTGGCGACGCGGTGCAGTTCCGTGAGGCCCCCGTGCGCAACCTCCAGGTTCACCAGCGCCTCGGGAATGACTCCGAACACGTCGCCGCCCTCAGCCAGCACTGCGTCGGCAATGCGCCCCATCAGGCCAAGCTTGCCGCCGCCGTAGACAAGGTCGACGCCGTTGGAGACCATGACTTTCGCGAGCGCGTCCGCGGTGTCGGCATAGCGAGGATCGCTGCCCATCGCAGATCCGCAATAGACCGCGAGGCGCCGAATTCTGTTCACAATTGCACCCTCTCTCTGAGGTCAGCTTCGGGCCGCGCACCGAAATGCGAAATGATTTCGGCCGCTGCGAGCGCGCCAGTCTGCAGGCAAAGGTCCAATGGTCGACCACGGCAGCGGGCAGCGAGGAACCCCGAAGCGAACAAATCCCCCGCTCCAGTAGTGTCGACCACTCGTTCCACCGGTGCGGCGACAATTTCGATGCGCGTGTCGGCACTTGCCGCAATCGCCCCAGCCGCCCCACGTGTCGCGACGATTGTCTCAACCTTGGGTGCCAATATCGCGAGAGCAGCGTCCAAACCGGGCGCGCCTGTCAGCTGCAGAAGTTCGTCCTCGTTGCCGAATAGGAGGTCGATAACGCGCGACTCAATCATCCCAAGAACGCCCTCGCGTCGTCCGGCGATGCAAAGGCTTTCGGACAAAGTGAAAGCAACCGTGCGACCCGCACTTCGCGCCGCTTCAGCCGCTTTCAGCATGGCCCGGCGGGGATTTTCCGGTCCCCACAAATATCCTTCGAGAAAGGTCACCGATGCCGAAGCGATAAGGTCGAAATCAAGGGCCTCCGGCGTGAGCTCGTGGCTCGCGCCGGGGCACGTGTTCATCGTCCGCTGCGCGTCCGGCGTAACGAGGATCAGACACCTGCCGGTGGGCAGACCGCGTGGCAAGGGCGGAGTGTCGAAGCGGACGCCCAGCGACCGCAAGTCATGGGCGAAGATGGCGCCGAGTTGATCGTCGGCAGTCTGACCCATGAAAGCGGCGCTAAGCCCAAGAGCCGCCGCTCCAGCCATGCTGTTCGCAGCGGAACCGCCGCTGGTCTCTCGCGCCGGACCCATCGCATCGTAGAGCGTGTCGGCCTCGAGCGGAGAAAGCAGGCGCATCGAGCCCTTTCGAAGCCCGTTGGATTCAAGGAACGTTTCAGTCGTGGCGGCGATAACATCGACGATCGCGTCGCCGATCGCCACAACGTCGAGCTTGGGGGAAGTCACCGCTTCAGGGTAGCGGCGAGGCTCGGCGCGGGTCAACGGCAGGATGCGTTAAATGTCTTGCCGACGGCGCAGGTGCCGCTACCCGTGCCAAATGACTAGTGAGATCGACGCGGCTGCTCGGGAGCCGCAGGCCCGCGCAATCCCCCGCTCACTCTTTGCCTTTTCAACCTTCTACGGCGGAATGGTCTGCATTGCCGGCGTGCTTGGCAACAAGCAGGTCGCGCTTGGACCGCTAGCTGTCGAAGCGGGCATTTTCGCCTTCCTGCTGCTGGTAGTGACTTCGAGCGCCGTCACCGAACTGCACGGCCGGGCCACGGCCAATCGCCTGGTGTTGTTCGGTTTCGTACCGCTGCTAACGTCCGTCCTCTTGAGTATCACCGTGCTTCACCTGCCTGCCGCAGCCGATATGGATCAGGAGCGGCTTAATGCCTTTGAAACGGTGATGGGCGGAACGCCCCGAATTTGGCTCGGCGGTATTCTCGCCTACGGAATCTCGACCTTTTTGAACGTCACCATTTTCAGCCGGCTACGGGCGCGAGAAGGCGAGCGGCTGCTGTGGGTACGCTCGGCGACGGCCAGCGTGCTCAGTCAGGTCGTCGATACGTTGATCTTCATCAGCGTGGCCTTTTACGGAGTGTTCCCCATCGGCGAACTGCTCCTTGGCCAGATGATCGCCAAGGTAACCCTGTCGATCATTTTAGTCCCGCCACTAGTGCATGGTTTTGTTACCTTGGGACGTCGCCTCGACCGATAATGCACTGCGATCACAACGCCTGCTCAAGATTTGTGGTTTTTGTGCAACGCAGCAAAATAAGCCGACTCTAACCTGAATCAAGCGTCATATCGCTGTCGCAAAGCGGTTATAGCGGGCCATCATCATCCCAACTCTCCATCATCGATTCCGGGGGGAATTCTTCGTGAAAACACTCATTCTGCTCAGCACGACCGCGGTTGCCTGCATCATTCCGACCACCGCTTTCGCCCAGTCGACGGGTACCGTCGACTTCGAGAAAGACACAATTGTGGTCACCGGTACGCGCCAGCGAGATGTCGGCGGAGTCCAAGCTCCTGACGCTCCAAAGGCCAAAGCCGTCCTTACGCAGGAGTTCATCTCGCGCAGCGGACCAGGCCAGACTGTACTCGACACAATCAACGTCGTTCCGGGCGTCAGCTTCCAGAACAATGACGCTTACGGCAACGCCGGCGGCACGCTGACCATGCGCGGCTTCGACTCGACGCGCATCAGCTACACGCTCGACGGCATCCAGCTGAACGACAGCGGCAACTACAACATCTATTCCAACTTCTCGATCGATCCGGAATTGATCGAGCAGGTCAACGTCAACCTCGGCTCGACCGATGTTGATTCGCCGACCGCTTCAGCGGTCGGCGGCACCATTAACCAGCGGACGCGTAACCCGGCGACAACTCCCGGCGGTCTGATCAACGGTTCGCTGGGCCAGTTTGACTATCGCCGCTTGTTCGCAATGTTCGACATTGGCACCTTCACGCCGTGGGGTACCCGCGCATTCGTCGCCGGCAGCACGTCGCAGTACGACAATCCGTACAACAATTACGGCAATCTCGACCGCAAGCAGCTGAACGCGAAGGTGTACCAGCCAATCGGCAGCGGCGGCGACTTCGTGTCGATCGCGGGCCGCTACAATGAGGACCGAAACAATTTCTTCGGCTCGCTTCCGCTGCGCTGGGATACGACCGGCGGTCGCGTCGTCGGCTCGGGTTCCAGCAACCGCTTCCCGCGCAACAATGACGAGCGGGAATATGACATCAAATATCCCTGCTCGCTGGCAACGCCGGTGTTCGAGACCACGGCGCAGATTTCCGTGCCGGGCTATGTCGACAAGGATGCGGCGAACACCTGCGGCACCGAATTCGACCGCCGTTACAATCCGTCCAACAGCATCAACATCCGTGGTAACTCACGCTTCTCGATCACCGACCAATTGGTCCTGACGGTCGATCCGAGCTTCCAGTACACCAAGGCCAATGGCGGCGGTACGGCGGCTGCGCGCGAGTTCGGCTATGACATCAATCCGGCCCCGCTCAGTTCAAGCGGCGCGGCGAACCGGGCCAGTTGCGCGACGACCACGCCAAGCGCGAATGTCGTTTGCGTCGGCGGCTATTTCGGTGGCTCGCCTTACTTGAACGGGGTCGATCTGAACGGCGACGGCGACAAGCTCGACCAGGTGACCGTTCTTACTCCAAGCCAGACGCGCACCCGCCGTTATGCCGTCGTTGCCGGCCTTCGCTACGAAATCAACGCCGACCATTCGGTCCGCGTCACCTACACCCATGATTATTCGAACCATCGGCAGACGGGTCAGGTGGGCCTGCTCAAAATGAGCGGCGAGCCTTTCGACGTCTTCCCGGTCAACGATCCGATCGAGGCGGCGAACGGCATCCCGCTGCAAAAGCGCGATCGCCAGTCGTATGCCATCCTTAACAAGTTCGCTGCTGAATATCGCGGCAAGTTCGGCCCGCTTGACGTCACGATCGGCGCCAGCATGCCGTACTTCAAGCGCGATCTTGAGAATTACTGCTACACGTCCTCCGCGGGCGGCTTCGTGGAATGCAGCGGCGGTGACGATGGACTGAATACAGTGATCGCGACCAACAACCCGTACGTGCTTAGCCCCACGACTGGCCTTCCGACTGGCATCGGCTTCTCGCCTCCCGGCCATCGCGTGCTGAACTATCACAAGCTGTTGCCCAGCCTCGGCCTGGTCTACGACCTGACCTCCAACATCTCGACCTTCGCAAGCTACACCAAGAACCTTTCGGTCCCGAGCACGGACAACCTGTACAACGCCTTCTACTTCCCTGAAGGCACCGAGCAGGCGAAACCGAAGGCCGAAACAACCGACTCGTTCGACGGCGGCCTGCGCTATCGCAGCGGCACCATCCAGGCGCAGCTGGCCGGCTGGTACACCAAGTTCAACAACCGCCTTGCGTCTGCGTACGACCCCGAACTCGACAAGACGGTGTACCGCAACCTCGGCCGCGTAAATAAGTGGGGCATCGACGGCTCCGTTTCCTACGAACCCGTCAAGACGGTAACTCTCATCGCTTTCGGTTCGTGGATGCGCTCGAAAATCCAGGACGACGTGCAGATCGGGATCCTGCCGGCGGGCGTCACTTCCTGTTCCGACTTGCCGGTGACCACCGCGGCTCAGGCGGGGCTGGCAACCCGCACCTGCGCCTTCACCGCCGGCAAGTACGAGTCCGGTTCGCCGAAATATATGTTCGGCGGCTCGGCCGTTGGACGCCTCGGCAACTTGGAGCTCGGCGTAACCGCCAAGCGCACCGGCCCGCGCTACGTGTTCGACAACAACCTGCCGACTTATAGCGGAACCACCAATTCGTTAACTCCGGTCGAGATTTTCCCAGCCAAGGCCCCGGCCTACACTTTGGTCAATCTCGATTTACGCTACAAGCTGTCCATGCTGAAGGGACTCGAGAACAGCTATTTCCAGCTGAACGTCTACAACCTGTTCGACAAGTTCTACGTCGGCGGGTTTACAGGCGGGCTCAACCAAGCTTTCAGCGGGACCAACTACGGCAACCCCAATTTCGTCCAGATCGGCGCGCCGCGGACGATTTCGGGAACGATAAGCATCGCGTTCTGATGCTGGGACTGCGGCCTGGCAACAGCCAGGCCGCACCCTGACCGCCCCAGCTTTCGCGCGTTGTTGTGAAACGCTCTT
This sequence comes from Sphingomicrobium sp., assembly GCA_039915925.1. Classification (GTDB taxonomy): domain Bacteria; phylum Pseudomonadota; class Alphaproteobacteria; order Sphingomonadales; family Sphingomonadaceae; genus Sphingomicrobium. Next base: position 37,916 of record JBDSMG010000055.1, on the reverse strand, counting down.
GTCGGGACTGGGTTGGTTCGCCATCGAACTTCAAGTGACAAAAATTGCGGATATCCCCGTGCTGCTCGACCACCTGCAGCGCGTCTATGACGAGTCGGCCCGCAACCTTCGCCAGGCACTCGAAGATTTTGTCCGCGATGGGACAATCCCCGGCGCGGAAGAACGGGCTAGCGGCCTTTTCGCTTACCCCGAACTTCGCGTCGAGTATGGCCCCGGGAACCCGCGGCCGACCTCGTCGCGCGCTTTCGCGCGGACCGCAACCGGGAGCTGCGCTACACGTCCTCCGATAATTCGCCGATGAACTTGGACGAACAGATCCGTCGCTACTTTGGGACGTCCGACCTCGGATCAGTCCCGCCGGAAGCCATGGCAGCTGGTCTGGAGCACATGCAGGTGGATCTGGGGCTAACAACGGACCCTGGTCAACGATTTGCCTTGTGGGCACTGCTGCACATGCTCGGGTCCGCTCCAGACCTGGATGTTGCCTTCAAAAGTGAATCCGACCGTGAGGCAGCCCGCAACTTCATGGATCTTCTCGCGACTGGCAGCCCCCAATCTTAGCTGTCCGCTTTCGACCCTTGGCAGACGTTCAAGGAAGAAAGCTGCGCGCCAACACATGGGTACCTGTTGCCTTCGCCGCCGATGTGTCACAGTCCCGCTTCGCGCCATGAGCAAATCAGCGCCAAACACGGGGGTTCAATTGAACAATCATTCGATGGGCGCGCTTGCGCTCGCACTGACGCTTGCCATATCGGCACCGGCATCTGCCGCCAGCGGACCGTTGCGAGTGGATTCCGCGAATGCCGCCAGGGGCGTGCAGTCTGTCACAATCGGCGCATTCAACGTCGGCTTTATCTTCGAGTCCGTGGACAACACCAAGGCATCCGGCGGAATGATTGGTGCATTCGGCGGCACCTCTCGCGCGAAGAGCATGCTCGTCGGCGTGACACCCGCCATGATGCAGGCGATTACAGACGCCGCCTACGCGGACTTTCAGGCGCAGCTACAGGCTCGCGGGTTTGTCGTTGCAAGCAATGCCCAGCTGTTCGCTGCACCGGACTTCGGACGCGTGAAAGCCATGGCTTCTCCGTATGAAGCCGGCGTCAAGCTGGACAAGAAGAGTAATGGTAAGGCGACCTACTACAAGCCGTCGAGCCTGCCGAAGCAGTTCATGCTTCCGAACGACATCGTGTCGAGCGGCATGAGCGGCATGGGACTCACAATGGCGGCAGGGACGAACCAATACGCTGTGAGCCAGTTCGCCAAATCGTCCGGCCAGGCTGTTCTCGACGTCATCTACCTTATCGATTTTTCCGACGTGAAGCGGCCGGGCGCATTCAGCATGGGCGGTTTGCAAGTCTCGTCGGGAATGGCCGTGGTTGACGACTATTCGAAGCTAAAACTCATCTCGCCTCGCGGTGGCGTGACGACGATCACTGTCGAACAGCCGATCTCCGTCGCGGGAGACTTCGCCACCAAGCAGGACGTCACAAAGGACGCCGCTCTGCAGAGCGCTGCCAATGTTGCTGGGGGTGTGGCCGCAGCATTTGGTTTCGGCGGCATGCGCATGGGTAAGAGCAAGACGTTCACCTTCTACGCGAAGCCTGAATACCAGGCGGGAGCAGTCAAGGCTGCGAGCTTGGCCAATGCACGCCTCTTGGATCAGTTGGCGGCGCTTCGATAAGGAAGACGAAAGCGGCTGGCGTTCGAACGGGACGCCGGCCGCAGCTTGGCCGCTGGCATGAATGTCAGCTTTCGACCCATTGTGGACCTCTGTGTGCGTAAGTCTAAGGGCGATTCATTTCGAAGGCTGGATCGTGACATTGGCGAACAGGAACTCACCGGTTGAACAGACGAATCGCACAACTGGCGCCGACGTTTTCATGGGCAGCGTCCGCCGGTCGTCACCGATCGAAGCAGACACACTTTTTGAGCTGCTTGATGGTCGAATTGTATGACAATAAGAGGAGGCTATTGAGACTTTTGAGGTAGACGGTTGATGCACACTACTCGCCGCGCGGCATTGACGGGGATGGCGGCCGGCTCATCGGCGCTGCCGGGACTGGCCGCTGCTGCCGTGCGGGGTGCGGGAGATACGCCGCGCGGGCAATCGGGGATCGAAGGGCAGCGCAAAGCCGACCTTGGCAATGGCATGTATCTGAACCCGATTATCGCCGGCGATCATGCCGACCCGACCGTGCTCAAGGACGGCGACGATTATTACATGACCTTCTCGTCCTTCGACGCCGTGCCAGGCATCGTGATCTGGCACTCGAAGGATCTGGTGAATTGGGCACCGGTCACCGCCGCGCTGCGCCAGCCCTTGGGCCAAGTCTGGGCGATGGACCTGATCAAGCACAAGGGCCGCTACTACATCTACATTCCCGGGACGCCCGGCGGGAAGCAGGGCATCTTCGTCATCTGGGCCGACAACATCCGCGGCCCCTGGAGCGAGCCCGTTGACCTCAAGTTGCCGGGCCAGATCGATCCCGGTCACATCGTCGGCGAGGACGGCAAGCGCTATCTGTTCGTCAATGGCATCAAGAAGATCGGGCTGACCGACGACGGGCTGGCGACGGTCGGCAAGCTCGAAATGGCCTACGAGCCTTGGCGCTACCCGAAGGATTGGGTCGTCGAGATGTTTGCACCCGAAGGTCCGAAGCTGCTCCGGCACGGCGACTATTTCTACCTGATCAGCGCGGTCGGCGGGACTTCGGGGCCGCCAACCAGCCACATGGTCATCGCCGCGCGGTCGAAGTCGGTTCACGGCCCGTGGGAGCATTGTCCCTACAATCCGCTTGTGCGGACGAAGAGCGCGGACGAGCCATGGTGGTCGCGCGGCCATGCCTCGCTGGTGGAGGGTCCGCGCGGCGATTGGTGGATGATCTACCATGCATATGAAAACGGCTTCCGGACGTTCGGACGTCAGGCGATCCTGGAACCTGTCGAATGGACCGCCGACGGCTGGTTTCGCGCCAAAGGCGGCGATTTGTCGCGGCCGCTGCGCAAGCCTTCCGCACAGGCGCTGAGCCCGGCCGGCTTCGCCCTGTCCGACGATTTCAGCCGCGACACCTTCGGCATCCGCTGGAGCTTCCACAACCCCGCGGCCGACGAGATGAAGCGGGTGCGATTTGCCGGTGGGAACATGCTGCTGGCAGGCAAAGGCGGCGGCCCGGCGGACTCATCGCCGATCTCGGTGATTGCCGGCGACCGTCGCTACGAAGCGACCGTCACGATGGATCTCGTCGACGGCGGCGAGGGCGGCCTGCTACTCTACTACAATGAGCGTGCCTATGTCGGGCTCGGCTTCACGCCGACGTACATGCGCACGTTCGCCTATGGGCAGGAACAGGAGTGGATGCGCGAGGCCGCGCCGACCTCGCGAGTGCACATCCGGATCCGCAACGACGCCAATGTCGTCACCTTCTACTATTCGAGAGACGGGATCAGCTGGTCGCAGCACCCGTGGCAGCTGGAAGTCTCCGGGCTCCACCACAATGTCTTCGGCGGATTCCTGAGCCTCAAGCCCGCCATCTACAGCGCAGGACGCGGTAGCGTGCGGCTGCTGAACTTCGAATATCGGGCACTGACGTAGAACTGAACCCGCGTACTGGTCGGTAAGTGCTGAATTGAAGGGACCAGGAGTGATTGAAGATGGCATGCCTGCAGAAGTTCAGTTCAGTGCACGCTCAGGTCCACAATCACTTCAACCAGGAACGCCATCTCGTCGATCGTCAAACCTACAAACAACGCCGCTCCGCCGCATTGGCCGAGTGGCAGATCGTCGTCGCCTAAAGCCTGACCATCAAAGCCACTCGTCCGCCAATCGGAGAAAAGTGCGCTTCAGTCTGACAGCACCTCCCGGCAGCATCGACGACGCCAACACCGGCATCGGCTACAGTCCGGCCGGCCAGACGGCCAGTGAAAACCGCGACAATGACGCGTTCGCGTTCAACGGCAACCGTAACGCCAACCGCGACTACACACGCAATGGCCTAAACCAGTATACTTCGGTCGGGCCCAACCCCTACGTCTACGACGCGAACGGCAATCTCACCTCCGACGCACTGACGACCTTCACCTATGACATCGAGAACCGCTTGGTGGCGGCAAGCGGCGCCAAGAATATCGCCATCGTCTACGATCCGATGGGCCGGCTGTGGGAAGACCAGCGGCGGGCCGTGGGGCAAGAGCGACTTCCTCTACGACGGCGACAAGCTCGCCATCGAATATGACGGGGACACCGGCGGCATCCGCCGGCGGTTCTTCTTCGGCCCCAACGTCGACGAGCCGATCCTCGAGGACGCGAACGGCACGCTCGACTGCTCGGGATCGCGGTTCCTGCACCACGACCGCCAGGGCAGCATCGTCGCGCTCGCCGACTGCTGGGGCACACGCACCAACGTCAACAGCTACGATGAGTATGGCATTCCGAGCTCTACCAACACAGGCCGGTTCCAGTACACCGGCCAGATGTGGGTGCCCGAGCTCGGCATGTACTATTACAAGGCCCGCATCTACTCGCCCTCGCTCGGCCGGTTCATGCAGGTCGATCCGATTGGATATGACGATCAGATCAATCTGTATGCGTACGTGGGCGACGATCCGGTGAATGGGAGCGATCCGACGGGAGAGTCTTGAGAAAATGTAGGCAACATAGTCTTTGGCACAGCTAAGATCGTCGCTGGAACCTTGGGTGGAATTGCTGGGGGGCAGTCGTAGGTGCCAGCGGCGTAGTTGAAGTCGGGAGCGTCGGAGTTGCTACGCCCGTGGCGGTCCCAACTGCCATTGCTGGTGGAGCGCTCGCCGTTGCCTCAGGAGTCGTCGCTACTGATGGAGCAAATCAGCTCTGGCAGGGTGTAAAAGGGGTCATATCCGAGAACCGAGGAAGCAGGGCAAATCGAGGCGGTCAAAATCGCGGTGAGAGGGACCAAGCAGCGAAGCCGAGCGGTTCTGGAGACGCCGATAAAAAGGCCAATCCTGCGAAGGGCTATAGAACGGACAATCAAACCGGGAAGAAAATACCGCTTGCCCCGACTCCGAAGCCCAGGCCCCCTGAGCCGGAACGAAGTGTTACCCGGGGCAAAAAGCCAGCCGCCGATTGAGCGCGATGCTTCACATTTCGTCTCAACCGAAGTCCCTCAAATGTACAGGTCAAGCAGATGAAAATCGTCAAAGGGCACGAAAAACGAGAGGCTGATGCCCTGATGATTGCCTTCCACAGAGAGGAGAAAGGGGATCTGGAGGGCTCGATCAAGGCGTTCAAGGCGGCCTCCAGACTAGGGTCGACGGACGCCAGATCAAAGCTCGGAACAATCTTTGATGATGTCATTTCGCCACCCAGCCCGAGGAAGGCCGTTTACTGGTATAAAAAAGGCGTCGAAGCGGGGGACAGTGGCTGTGCTTGGAACCTCGCGATGCACCACTGCGGGCTGGGTAACAAAAGATGGTATCGGTATTGGTTGCAGGTAGCTTTGAGGATGGGCGATCCAGATGCGCCTGATGAGCTGAAAACCGGAAAATGGTGGCAAAAACGGAATGCAAGATAAAAGGAACAGCTCTGTCAGACTAATGTGGCAGCCTCGATCGGAATTACGGTGACAGGTGCAATAACCCCTAAACTGTACGTTCAAGTTGTGATACCGGCAGCCGCATGGCCCGTCTCTCTCGCATCGTCCTGCCGGGCATCCCGCATCATGTGACGCAGCGCGGCAACCGCAGGGAAAAGGTCTTCTTCGAAGACGGCGATTATGCGCTCTATCTCGATCTGCTGGCGGACGCCGCCGAGCGATCGGGGGTGGCGATCTGGGCCTATTGCCTGATGCCGAACCACGTCCATATCGTGGCGGTCCCGCGCGACGAGGATGGCCTGCGGCGCACCTTCCGATACGTTCACCGCCATTACAGCGGCTATATCAACGCGCGGATGCGCGTGACCGGTCATGTCTGGCAGGGGCGGTTCAGCTCGGTCGCGATGGACGAGGCGCATCTGGTCTGCGCGCTGCGCTATGTCGCGCTCAACCCCGTCCGCGCATGCCTTGTGGATCGGGCCGAGGATTGGCGCTGGTCGAGCACCCGCGCGCATCTCGCCGGGGACAGCGACGGCTATGTCGATGTGGCGCCCGCGCTCGAGCGTGTCGGCGATTTCCGGACGTTCCTAGGCGAGGATTTCGATCAGGCGCTGACCTATGCCGCGCTGCGCAAGGCGGAGAGTGTGGGGCGTCCGGTTGGCTCCGCCGACTGGCTGGCCGATATGGAGGCCCGTACCGGACTGACTCTCGCCGCTGGCAAGCGGGGTCCGAAGCCGAAGGGCTTATAAAGGGCTTATAAAGGGGTTATTGCACGTGTCACCGTAATCCCGCACCGTAATCCCGGCTCACCGTAATCCCGGCTTGGCTTCGCGCCGGAAAGGATAAAAGTGTCAGCGTTTCCGAAATTGGGGCCCGTGACCCCGTAGTCCAAGCTGTTGCAAATAGCGTCTTAGAGAATAGAGGTTACTCTGCGATGCCGGGTCGCTTGACCGATGATGCAAACAGCAATTCCGCCACCGCGGCAGTGGCGCAAATCTCGGCCAAAGTTTCCGGCGGGGAAAAGCCAGAGAAGCCGGAAGGCTTGTTGCCCGGCTGGTCGGTTAGCGACCGTGTTTCGATTGACAAGACGAAACTATGCTCAGATCCGGAAGTAAAATGCAAAAGATAGTCATATATTTGTTCTTTTTCCTCGTCTCTATTCTCGTTTGCGCGGCTCTGTTCGGTAAAGAAATAGCCCGAACCTATCCAAATGCTCTTACGTATTTTTCTTTTAATGACGGACTCATGCGATGGAAATACGAATATGGCACGGGAGTAGTCGGGGATTTCACGATCGGTGAAGACGAACACGCATCACTTTCTAGGTTGAAGACGTGTATGTGCTACTATGTGTACCCGGTCAGCGGGGGTAAGCCGCGAGAACGAGTGGCGGCGACAACTGATCTAGCCGAATACCGCCAAGCAGATGGATCACTTATTTTGACCAAGCATTCTGAAGCAGGTGTGGTAGGATATCAGCTGCATTTTTCGCATCTAAAGTTGGTAGGCGTCTCAGCATACAGCTCAATATTTGCGGGATTGTAGTTCGGATGGGTAATGTCAGACGGCACTGTCAGACTAATGTGGCAGCGCCGTTCGGGGGCTGTTAGCCGGCGACGATGACCCGCAGATCTCGAGCCAAACCGCAAAGCCCGTTTCGCTGCTTCAACTCATCACCGGAAGTGATCCGAGCCGCGGTGATGTTGTACATTCGCTACCCACTGTCACTGCGCAACGTTGAGGACCTGCTGTTCAAGCAGGGGATCGACATCAGCCACGAGACGGTACGCTACTGGTGGAACAGGTTCGGCCCGCTGTTTGCGAGCGAGATCCGGAAGAAGCGCGTCTCGTACATGCGCGGTTTCCGCCATTGGCGCTGGCACCTGGATGAGATGTACGTGAAGGTGAACGGGGAGATGCGCTACCTATGGCGCGCGGTCGATCACGAAGGCGAAATCCTCGAGAGCTTCGTTACGAAAACCCGAGACAAGGCCGCTGCACTCGACTTCATGAAGAAAGCGCTGAAGCGCCACGGCAGGCCTGAGGCGATCGTCACCGACGGCCTTCGCTCCTATGGCGCAGCCATGACCGAACTTGGCAACACCGCAAAGCAGGAGATCGGCCGCTGGGTGAACAACCGCGTGGAGAACTCGCACCTTCCGTTTCGACGACGAGAGCGAGCGATGCTGCGTTTTCGACGAATGGGATGCTTACAGAAGTTCGCATCCCTCCACGCCAACGTCCACAACCACTTCAACCAGGAACGCCATCTCGTCGATCGTCAGACCTACAAACTTCGCCGCTCGGCCGCATTGGCCGAGTGGCAGATCGCACCGAGAAAAATGCGCGTTAGTCCTGACAGCGCCTTTCCAAGTTTGACGCGGCTTTGCAAAGGAGGCCGCATTCGGTCGGGGATTTTGACAAGGTCGCAACCTGCCGCCCGCCGCTTCAGATCGGCTCGAAAAGCAGCAGCATCATGTCGTTACTGCGCAGTGGAAGCTGGGTAGCGAACCGGCCCCGGCCTGAGATGCTTACCACGCGGCTGGTTTGGGGTACGTCCCGAGTGAGCCTTTGTAACTCAGCAAGCTGTGCAGGCGTAAGGTCTTTGGGCGATCCCATTTCCAGGTATCGCGTGTGCGCATCGTTCGCCTTGAACCCGGTACGTCGCACGGTCAGGCGGTAGCGTCCCGGAGTGAGGCCCGTGAAGGCCACGGACACCTGCGCTTCTTGCTTGGCCGGCAGCACCTTGGTGTAAAAGGGGCGATTGCTGATCGGCTGGTTCGGATAGCGATAGTTCCACACTAGCAATCCGGTCCGCTTCCCATCGACCGTGGCAAGCGCCTCAGCGTCGCCCACTGGCACTTCGCTACCGCGAAGCTGGTTGAGATATTTGTAGGCAAACCACGAAGGTTTGCGCAGGCCGTCGCGGGTCATCAGTCCGAAGCCGCCGTGGAACGGTGTAGGCGGCGGGCCGGGCTCTTCGAACAGGTCGCTATAGGTCCAGTAGCTCATGCCCTGCGCCATGTGCCGCGTGCTTTTCAACTTCCCGAGGATGTACGGGGCGCTGACGTAGCTATCGTGGACCGGGTCGCGCGGATTGTAGCTGGCGCTCCATTCGGTGAAGTATAGTGGCAGGTTAGGCAAATGGGATTTTGAAATCTGCTCGCGAACACGGCGAACATCGCCGATGATCGCATCTGGGTTTGCCGACAATTTGTTGTCGTCGTGGCCATCCTCATCGAGGAAACCACCATCAACGCCGTAAGTATGGGTAGCGATGAAATCGACAGGAATGTTGCGGGACTTGGCGAAGTTCAGGAACTCGGGAACCCAGGCAGCGCCGGCCGTCGCCGGGCCGCCGACTTTGAGCTCCGGATCAACCGCCTTGATGGTGCGAACGCTGTCTTCGTAGAGGTTGAAATAGGCCTGCTGGTCGGCCTTCTCCCAAAAGCCGTCGAGGTTGGGTTCGTTCCAGGCTTCGAAAAACCAGCTGCGGACCTCCGCCTTGCCGTAGCGGGCCTGAAGATGCCGAACGAAGGCGTCGATCAACGCGCGCCACTGGGCGCGATCTGGGTGCGACGTATTGCCCTTCCAGTAAAAGATCGTTTGTTTGGAGGTCGCCATCGCCTCCGGCGTAAAGCCGAGCTCGATGAACGGTCTGATGCCCATTTTCAGGAAAGCGTCGTAGAGCCGGTCGATCTTCGTCCAGTCATAGACGGTTCTGCCATCGACGTTTTTCACCGTGCCGAGATCGTCGTGGAAGATGGCGTGGAAGCGGATGTAGCGGAATCCCAATTCATCGACGGCTGTCTTGAGCTGGGCGAGATTTTCCGGGCGTCCGGTGACGCCCGCGTAATCGGCGCCGACCGAGAAGTTGAACGAACGGTCGAACGGACCGGCCGCCTTCTTTACATCGACTTCAATACGCCGCGTTGAAAGCAGGGCCGAGGCTGCGGGCGAGGAGCTTGCGCAGACCATTGCGGCAGCGAGGGACGCGCCAATCATCTGACGAACAAACGCTGCGGTCATTAAACATACTCCTTCATGGCCCGACGGCCTCGGCCCGGCAGTGGCGATCGATGAAATCTCTGTGCGCCGGCATCGCCATAGCGGTTGGCTTCTCCGGCAACGTTGGGCTCCGGGTGGTCAAGACGACCACCTGGGACTTGTTCATCAAAGCCACTCGTCCGGCAATCGGAGAAAAGTGCGCTTCAGTCTGACAGCACCCGCGGAAGATCCGCCCCGTTAACGGCGCAAGACCTAAACGCATTGTTAATAGCCGCCGGGCATACCCGCGGATAATGACGCGTTTTGGGGCACGCTTTACATCGCTGACACGCAGAGATCTGCTCCTCTCGCTCGCCGCGGGTGGAGCGAGCGCCCTGCTCGCCTACGCGCTTGCCCGTTTTGCGGAAGGTCACGCCGTCTTGACCGGAGCCGCCGCCGCAATGGCGGCGTTCCTGACCGCCGTCCTTTTCCTCGCGCACCAGAAGCGCGCGCGCGACGACGTCGCCCACGTCATTGCCGCACTGCGCGACGTCGGCCTGGGCAAGCTCGAGGCAGATCTCGGACCATTGGCGGCGGTCCCGCACGGGGAGGCGCTCCGGTCCGCGATTTGCGCCATGGCGGGCACGATCGCCAGCCGCACGGAACAGTTGCAGGATCGGGCGCATCAGGACCCGCTGACCGGCCTGTGCAATCGCTCCCAACTGGAGAAACTGGCGGACATTTCGCTGCGTGGCGCCAGTCCGGAAGCGCCGCAGTGTCTGGTGTTCATCGATCTCGATGGTTTCAAGCAGGTCAACGACACGTTGGGCCACAACTATGGCGACCGGTTGCTTCAGATGGTTGCCGACCGTCTGCGCCTCGCCGCGGACATCGGTCGCGATCGTCACTCCGGGATGGAAACCGACCAGGCCGGACTTGATGTCCACATCGCCAGGTTCGGCGGCGACGAGTTCGTCGTGTTTCTCGGCAATGCCGGGTCCGGAACGGTGGCGCAGAAAGTGGCCGCCCGCATCGTTCGGGTCTTGTCCGAACCGTTCCAGCTGGATGCCCACACGGCGCGCATCGGCGCCAGTGTCGGCTGCGCCTTCGCTCCCGAACATGGCGCAAGCTTTCCCGCGCTGCTCAAGGCGGCCGACACGGCCATGTATCACGCCAAGAACACGGGCCGAAGCCGCTATGAATTCTATCACCCGCAGCTCGATGTGGAGATGCAAAAATCAAGCGAGCAGGAACAGGAGCTTCGCGAAGCGATCGCTTACGGGCAGCTCGAGCTGCATTTCCAGCCGCTGTACGACGCGCGCTCCATGCGGATTTGTTCGGCCGAAGCGCTAGCCCGCTGGAATCATCCGTCACGCGGCCTGCTGCTCCCCGACAGCTTCATGCCCATCGTCGAGCGTTGCCGCCTGACCGAGCAGCTGGGCGAATGGGTGCTGGACGAGGCCACCAGGCGGATTTCCGAACTTTCCGCCAAGGGGATGCCGCTGCTGGTCGCGGTCAACATATCGCCATTGCACATCGAGCATGTCGATTTTGCAACATTGGTGCGATCGTGCCTTGGAAGATGGAAAGCCCCCGCCTCCCTGCTCCAGATCGAAGTCACGGAAGACGCCGCAATGTCGAACGCCGACGCTGCGAGCGCTCAGCTCAGACGGTTGCATGATCTGGGCGTTTCGACCGCGATCGACGATGTCGGGACCGGCTATTCGAATCTCGCCAGCCTCATCAACCTGCCCCTCAGCAGACTGAAGATCGATCGGTCGCTGCTCACCAATCTTTGCTCGAGTTCCGACTCCCGGGTGCTCGTCCAGACGATCATCAGCATGGCCAACAGCCTGGGCCTTCACTCGGTCGTGGAAGGTGTCGAAACGCAGGAGCAGCTCGAGCTCGTGACCGACATGGGCTGCGACATCATCCAGGGCTTCTTGCTGTCCAGGGTGCTGACGTTCGACGAGCTTCAGACGGAGCTTGTCCGCGAGGCCGCGCCGCCCGCCGTTAACCATCACCTAAAGTTCGCCAGCTAGTCCGGATTCATGCACATGATGATTCGTCAGTCGCGCCATTGGCGCTCCTATATGTGCGCAACCGTGGCCGCGCTTTCCCTTCTCGCTGCGTCGGCGCACGCGCAGACATCGAACGAGCCTGCCGACAAGGCCGGTCCGGCCGCGCAAGACGCCAGCGGCCAATCCGGGGCGGGCAAGCCGGCGCTGCTGGATATTCCTCTCGAAGACCTGCTGACGCTCGAATCCACATCCGTTGCGAAGAAGAGGCAGGAGGTCCGCGACGCTGCGGCGGCAGTGACTGTCATTACTCAGGATGATATTCGCCGGTCCGCAGCCAATTCCATCCCCGACCTTCTCCGTATGGCGCCGGGCGTAGAAGTCGGCAATCTTGTCAACGGCAAGCAGGCCGTGGCGATCAGGGGCTTCAACAGCCGCGCATCCGACAGCCTGCTGGTCATGATCGACGGTCGCTCGATTTACGTCTCGACCCTGTCGGGTGTGTTCTGGGAGCTGCTGTCGCTGCCGCTGAGCGACATCGAACGGATCGAGATCATTCGTGGACCCGGTGCCGCGCTGTGGGGCGCAAATGCCGTCAATGGCGTGATCAACATCATCACCAAGCACAGCGCCGACACGCTCGGTACACAGATCGCTGCCCATGCGGGAACGCGTGCCCAGAATGCCGCGCTGTCGTTCGGCGACCGGATCGGCGAGGACCTGACCTATCGCATACACGGGACCTACGATCGGGATCGCGGCCTGGTCGATGGAAACGGCGACAATTTCACCGATGCCAGCCGATCGTTTTCAGCGGGCATGCGGGTCGACTGGCAGCCGACCACGAAAGACGCGATTTCTGTCGCGGCCGAAGCGAACGACGTTCGCATTCGAAGGCCGGTCTTGCGGATCAACGAGAATCCGCTCGACTTGCGCATGGTTCAGGACACGAGCGTCAATGACAATCGTAGCGCGAACATCGTCGCGCGCTGGGTGCGGGAGCAGTCGGACAGGTTCGATTGGTCGCTGCAGTTCGCGTTCGACCATATCAATTACCAGGAAATTGGCGACACTCGGCTGCACTGGACACAGGGCGACCTCGACATGGGTCTTCACTGGCGTCCGAACGACACGCACGACTTCAACTTCGGCTTTGGCGCGCGGGTGATCCACGATGATCTGACCAGCACGCCATCCCTTTCGCTCGACCCTGAAAGTGCCACAGAACGATGGGTGAGCAGCTACGTGCAGGACGATATCAGTCTCGTCCCGAACCGGCTTCGCCTGACGCTCGGCGCGAAGCTGGAGCATAACAGTTTCACCGGCGTCGAATTCCAGCCGAACGCGCGGCTCTTCTATCGGCCGGATCCCGCCTTTGCGGTATGGGCCAGCGTATCGCGCGCCGCGCGCACGCCGTCGCGCTACGAGCGCGGTGGAACGCTCGATGTCGCTATCCTGGCACCGAACACACAAAACAATCCCTCGCCGCTGCCGCAACGATTCCGTTTGATCGGCAGCGCCAACCGGCCCTCGGCCATCGTGAAGGCGTTCGAAGCGGGTCTGCGATGGGACTTCGTGCCGGGTTGGACGATGGACCTTGCGGCCTACCGCAACAAATACGATCGCCTGCCCACACCGATAACCGCGGCTGTTGTACCGATCATGGTCCCCGGCGTGCCTTTTCCCGTCGCCATTCAGGTCGACAGCCTACTCGCGGGCCGTGCAAAAGCATCGACCCGGGGGGGCGAATTTTCGCTTACCGGCAAGATTGCGCCATGGTGGCAGCTGGCGCTGAGCTGGTCGCACTTCAAATATTCGATCCCGAACGATCCGGCGACCGGTCAACCCTACCGCCTGATTGTCGGCCTCAACGGTTCGCCGCGTGACCAGCTGAAGATCCGCACCGGCATCGATCTGCCGGGCGAGGTTTCCGTCAACGGTTCGCTGCGCCGTGTCAGCGCCCTCGGCGTGGCGAATATTCCGGCCTATACCGAAGTCGACCTCAAGGTGACCCATCAGCCGATGGCCGGTCTCGATCTGTCGCTGATCGGCCAGAACCTCATCCATAAGCGCCACCTGGAATTCAGCGAGTTCGGATACCCCGCGCCGTTAAGCTACGTCCCGCGCAGCGTTGCCGCAGAAGTCCGCTACCGGTTCTAAGATGAAGCGAACTGTGGATCATCTTCGTGCCAGTCTCGTAACCGCCATCGCTGCCGTTGCGCTGGCGGGGACCGGTTCGGCCCTGGCGGTTGATGATTCCGCGCGCCTCAAGGCGGCGCTTATCTTCAACGTCCTTCGCTTCGTTGATTTCACGAACGCCAGCGCAAGCGGTCATCTGCGGCTTTGTCTGCCGCGTGGTGTGGAAGGGCGACCGGCGCTTGCCGCGCTGGACGGAAAATCATTGGGGAACCGCAGCATTGAAGTTCGCACGACCGAGCCGGGAAGCACGGAGGGGTGCGATGCAATATATCTCGGGAGTGCCGACGGCGGGCAAGTCCGGCAGGTACGGCGCGACGGCCTGCTGATCATCGGCGACGGTCCGGCGTTCATTGGCGCGGGCGGGATGATCGGCCTCGTGCGGATGGGCAATCAGGTTCGCTTCGAGGTGAACAACCGCGCGGCGCGACAGAGCAGCATTACCATCAGTTCGAAACTCCTGCGTCTGGCAGCGAGGATCGAGCAATGAAGATTTTCTTGCGCACGCGATCATTCGCCACTCTTTCGTTCAGGACCAAGGTCGCGATATTGAGCGCCTCGTCGGTGGCTCTGGCGCTGGCCCTGTCGAGCATCGGCCTGATCGCCATTCAGTTCCGGACCGATCGGAACCTGTCCGAGCAGCGGCATCAGCAAATCGCGCAGGTGATCGCCGCCAACGTCGCGCCGGCACTTCTTTTTGGTGACACGGCCGCTGCAAGGGAGACCCTGTCGACGATCAGAGTGATCGACGATGTAGAAAGCGTCGAGATCGTCAATGCTGATGGATCGCAGTTCATGAACTACGTTTCTCCTGCCTATCGAGGCGCCAGGCTCGAAGATTCCCCGAACGTCACTCACCAGCCGGTCTCGCAGGACGGCGACGTGATCGGTGAATTGCGGATGCGCACCCGCGATCGGGGGCTGCTCGATATCCTGCGGGAGACCTGGATCGCCGCATCAGTGCTTTTCGCGCTTTGTTTGGCGATGGCCCTGGCGGTGGCGCGCTGGCTGAACCTCACGGCATTCCGGCCGATCGACCGGTTGGTTCTGGCCATGCGCGACATTGCCGCTTCAGGCGATTACTCGACCCGACTGCCACCCGAGAAGGACCGCGATTTCGCCCCCATAGCCGACAGCTTCAATGCCATGCTCGGCGAGATTTCCAGCCGCAGCGCCGCGCTCGAAGAGACAGCGCGTGATTTGCGCCAGGCCCGTGATGCTGCCGAGCAGGCGAATCTGGCCAAGTCGCAATTTCTCGCCAACATGAGCCATGAGCTTCGTACGCCGCTGAATGCGATCATCGGCTACACGGAGGTCGTCCGTGAGGAGCTCACGGCGGTGGGCATGGACCGGTCCATCGAAGACCTGAACTGGATCTACAGTTCGGCGCGGCAGCTCTTGGAACTGATCAACGGAATTCTGGATCTTTCCAAGATTGAAGCCGGCCGAATGGATGTCGATCCTCACGAGTTCGACGTCGGCACCCTTTTGCGCGAAGTCACTGGAATGCTCGAACCGCTTGCCGCGCAGAAAAACAACACGCTCCATCTCGCAGTCGAACCGTCGGTGGACAAGGCGGTGACCGACTCCACCAGGCTTCGCCAATGCCTCCTTAACCTTGGTTCGAACGCCTGCAAGTTCACCGACAACGGGCACATTTTCATCAATGCGCAATGCGACGGCGAAATGCTGATATTCTCCGTTTCGGACACGGGGATCGGCATGGACGAGCAAGCGCTGGAGCGGCTCTTCCAGCCCTTCTCCCAGGGCGATGCGTCGACCACCCGCCGGTTTGGCGGCACCGGCCTGGGCCTGGCCATCACGATGCGCTTTGCCGAGATGCTGGGCGGAGATGTCAGGGTGGAGAGCGAAGCCGGTCATGGCTCGACCTTCACGCTCAGGGTACGCACCGACGTGACTCACGTCAGGCTCAACGCGTTCGCAACGATCGAGCACGATAATTCGCTGGTCGGCAAGGGGGACGGCCGTCCGCTCGCCTTGATTGTGGACGACGAGCCGAGCGCGCTCCAGCTGCTGGTTCGAATGGCCGAACAGGCCGGTTATGCCACGGTGACCGCCTCGAACGGAGAGGATTGCCTGACCCTCGCCCGCCGCTGCCAACCGGCGCTGATCCTGCTCGATCTGGGCATGCCCAAGGTTGACGGATGGGACGTGTTGGCTGCGCTCGCGGAAGATGCCGAACTGCAGGGAATTCCCGCGGTCGTCGTAACCGTCGACGATTCCCGCCGCGAAGCGCTTGAGGCCGGTGCCTGCGATCACCTTCTGAAGCCGGTCAGCCGGCAGGAAATGAACGAGGTGTTTTCGCTCTACTCCCAAAGAATGAAAGGCCGCGTGCTGATCGTCGACGACGACCTTGCGACTGCTCGGCTCTACGAGCGCGGACTGATGCAGCTGGGCTATGACACGGGCGTCGCGCACGGGGGCGAGGACGCTCTGCGCAAGCTCAAGGAACAGCACTTTGGATCGGTGGTCACGGACCTGCGGATGCCGATGGGCGACGGCTTCGCCCTGGTCGAAGCGATCAGCGCCTTCGCCGAGGATGAGCGGCCGCGAGTCATCGTAGTGACCGGCCGGGTGCTCGACGATGAAGAGACGAGCAAACTCACCGGAAAGGTAACGACCTTGCTCCCCAAGAACGGACTGTCGCCGCGTAAGCTCGCGGAGAAGGTTGCCCACGGCGTGTCTGGAAAAGCGGCATGATGACGGGTCTGTCGGGAAAATCGAACCCGGGACGGGGCAGAACGGTTCTGGTTGTTGACGACATGGAGGCGAACCGCGCTCTGCTGAGCCGCCGGCTCGAACGCAGCGACTATTCGGTGCTGTCGGCCGACAGCGGCCGCGCGGCCTTGCAGATGGTGGCGCAGGCGCTGCCCGATATCATCCTGCTGGACTATATGATGCCGCATATGAGCGGCATCGAGGTCTTGCGCGAATTGCGTTCCGACGTGCGGACCAGGGATGTCCCCGTGATCATGGTCACGGCCCGCGTCGAAAGTTCGGCAACGATAGAAGCGCTCGAGGCCGGAGCTGATGATTACGTCACGAAGCCGATCGATTTCGATGTGTTGCGTGCGCGGATCGAAACCCATTTGTCGAAAAAATCGAACACCAGCGGCCTCAGAATGGCCAACGCTGCCCTCGACGAGCGGGTCACTCGCAGAAGCCTGGCAATCGCCGACCTCGAGGAAGAGCTCAAGAAAGAAACCGAGTTTCGCAAGCAGCTCGAACAACGTCTCGCCGCTCGGGTCGAAGGGCAAGCGGCTCCTGAATCGTCCGCGGATTTGGCGGATTTGCTCGATCGTGCGCAAGAGCGCGTAAATTTCGCCTTCAAACTCGCCAAAGCGGGCCGTTCCCCCAATCTGGCGCAAATGGCGGAAATCAGCGCATTGCTGAAGCGCGCCATCTCGGTCGTGAAAACGAGTTCATGAGTAGCGATGCTGTTCGCCTGTCGCCTGCGCACGCTGGGGGTCTTGTCAGACTAACGTGGCAGCGACCACCGGGTGCGGCACTGTCAGAAGAAATGCACCGATAGGTAAGGACCCGTCGCTAGGGGCGTTGGCATGCCCAGATCTCGTGCGCCCGCCAATCCATTCCGCTACTTCAAGACCTCACCCGAAGTGATCCGCCTGGCAGTGCTGCTGTACGTGAAGTACGCTGAGTTTGCGGAACGTCGAAGACCTGCCGTTCGAGCGCGGGATCGACCTCTGCCATGAGACGGTGCGCTACTGGTGGAACAGGTTGGGTCCGCTGTTCGCCGGCGAGATCCGAAGGAAATGGGTTTCGTATATGCGCGGATTCCGTCACTGGCGTTGGCACCTCGACGAGATGTACGTGAAGATCAACGGTGAGATGCACCGTCTGTGGCGGGCCGTTGATCATGAAGGCGAAATCCTCGAGAGCTCCGTCACCAAGACTCGCGGCAAGGCTGCAGCGCTTGCATTCATGAAGAAGGCGATGAAGCGGTACGGGAAGCCTGCGGTTGTCGTCACCGACGGCCTTCGCTCCTACGGCGGGGCAATGACCGAGCTTGGCAATGCGCAGAAGCGGGAGGTAGGACGGTGGGCCAACAACCGCGTCGAAAACTCGCATCTTCCGTTCCGACGACGGGAGCGAGCGATGCTGAGGTTCCGCCGAATGAAGACGGTGCAGACGTTCAGCTCAGTGCATGCCCAGGTTCACAACTTCGACCAGGAACGCCACCTCGTCGATCGTCAGACTTACAAACTCAGCCGCTCGGCCGCATTGGCCGAGTGGCAGATCGTCGTTGCCTGAACCCTGCCCATCAAAGCCACTCGCCCGGCAATCGGAGAAAAGTGCGCGTTAGTCTGACAACACCCGGACGAGTCATCATTGGCGATCACCTGCTCCCCGTTTTCCTTGGTGAATGCGTCTTGAGCCGGCTTAGAGATCAACTCGCCACAGTTGCCAAATCCAACGCATAGCCTTCGGACCGAATAGTCCGGACGGGGTTCGGGTTGCCTAAAGCGGTTCGGAGACGGCGGATATGAACGTCAACGGTGCGAAGCTCCACATCCTCGTTATGCGCCCAAACGGCTTCGAGCAGTTGCTGGCGTGAGAAGAGGCGTTCCGGAAAATTGAGGAAGTGACGTAACAATCGATATTCAGTCGGCCCCAAAGATACTGGACTGCCGTCCCGCGTAACGCGGTGCGCCACCTTGTCCATTTCGATCCCGCCATAGCTCAGCGTTTCCGCCATCAGGCTGGGCCGCGACCGGCGGAGAAGGGCGGTTGCACGGGCGACCAGCTCGCGGGGGCTGAACGGTTTGGCGACATAATCGTCTGCCCCCACATCAAGGCCGCGCACGCGGTCCTCTTCCTCACCTTTTGCGCTCAGCATGATGATCGGCAACGTCGCCGTGTCCGCCTTTCGGCGGAGGCGACGGCAGACTTCGATCCCGCTGGTTTCCTCGATCATCCAGTCGAGAATGACGAGGTCGGGCTTGATCTCCTCGATCAGGATCAGCGCTTCCTCGCCGTCGGGCGTGGTCGTGACTGTGAAGCCTTCGCGCGAAAAATGGAACTTCAGCAGGTCCGCGATCGAGCGATCGTCCTCGACGACGAGCAATCTCTTGGGCGTGCTCTTCGCCATGTCGCTACCCGCGCAGCTTCGGCTTCGTGCGGTCAGCCATGTGCTGGCCGGTGGCCGCATAATAGACCATTTCCGCAATATTGGTCGCGTGATCGCCGACCCGCTCGAGGTTCTTGGCGACGAACAAAAGATGCGCCGCCTGACGGATGCTCTGCGGATTTTCCATCATGTGCGTCAGCAAGGTGCGGAAGATGGAATCGTAGAAATCGTCGACCGCGGCGTCGCGTTCGCACACGCGCACGGCAACTTCCTCGTCGCGCTGGACGAACGCATCTAGCACGTCGTGGACCATGCCGGTCGCGATCCGCGCCATCTCCGGAAGCAGCGACATCGGCTCGATCTTGCCGGGTCCTTCGAGCAGCGGAACACGCTTGGCGATGTTCTTCGCATAGTCGCCGATGCGTTCGACCACGCCCGAGATCTTGAGCGCGGCGACAACGTCACGAAGATCGCCCGCCATCGGCGCGCGCAGCGCGATCAACTGAACGGCCCGCCGCTCGGTCTCGATTTCGAGCGCGTCGAGCTTCTTGTCGTTCTCGACGATGCGCTGGGCCCCATCGAGATCGCGCTGGACCAGGCAGCGCATCGCCTCGCCGATCGCATGTTCGGCAAGTCCGCCCATCTGACTGATCAGGGCGCGCAGCCGGTCGATATCCTGATCGAAGGCCTTGAGCGTATGTCCGCCGGTCGTCTGTTGCATCTTCTGGCTCCGATCAGCCGTAGCGGCCGGTGATATAGTCCTGGGTACGCTGTTCGCGCGGGTTCGTGAAAATCTCGCTGGTCTTGCCGTATTCGACCATCTCGCCAAGGTGGAAGAAGGCCGTGCGCTGCGACACACGCGCCGCCTGCTGCATGTTGTGCGTAACGATGGCGATGGCATAGCGGCCGCGAAGCTCGTGGATCAGTTCTTCGATCTTGGCCGTGGCGATCGGATCGAGCGCCGAGCAGGGCTCGTCCATCAGGATCACCTCCGGATCGACCGCGATCGCGCGGGCGATGCACAGCCGCTGCTGCTGGCCGCCGGAAAGCGCGGTGCCGGACTCGGTCAGCCGGTCCTTGACCTCGTCCCACAGGCCAGCGCGCTTGAGCGACTTTTCGACGATGGCCTCAAGCTCCGTCTTTGACGTCGCGAGGCCGTGGATCTTCGGGCCATAGGCGACATTCTCGAAGATCGACTTCGGGAAGGGGTTAGGCTTCTGGAACACCATTCCGACGCGGGCGCGCAGCTGAACCACATCCATGGCCGACGAATTGATGTCCTGCCCGTCGAGCTCAATCTTGCCCGTGACCCGCGCACCGGCAATCGTGTCGTTCATGCGGTTGAGGCAGCGCAGGAAGGTCGATTTGCCGCAGCCGGACGGGCCGATGAAGGCGGTGACGCGATCATCGTGAATGTGGATCGAAACGTCCTTCAGGGCCTGCTTCTGTCCGTAGAAAACGCTGATTGCGTCGGCGCGCATCTTCGGCAGGCGGTCGCTCGCCGTTTCCGGAACGTCCCAGTTGCTCGCCGGCACTTCGGGCACCCTGGTGGTCGGTTCGCGCTGGGCGGTCGCCTCCGCCTGGTAGCTTTCTTCCTTCACAGTCGACGGCCCGCGCATTTGTGCTTCCGCGCTGATCGCGGCCGAGGGCGTCGGCACCGGGGTGGTGGCGTTCAAGGGCATTTTCTCTTTCATCATGAAGCCTACCAGCGGCGCTCGAAGCGGTTGCGGAGATAGATTGCGAGGCCGTTCATCGTCAGCATGAACAGCAATAGCACAATGATTGCAGCGCTCGTCTTTTCAACGAAGCCGCGGCTGACTTCGTCGGACCAGAGGAAGATCTGCACGGGCAGCACGCTGGCCGGTTCGCTGATTCCGCTCGGCGGCGAAGCGATGAACGCGCGCATTCCGATCATCAGGAGCGGCGCCGTTTCGCCGAGCGCACGCGCCATGCCGATGATGGTGCCGGTGAGGATGCCCGGAAGGGCGAGCGGAAGCACGTGGTGGAAGACGACCTGCATCTTCGATGCTCCGATCCCCAATGCGGCGTCGCGGATCGACGGCGGCACCGATTTGATCGCATTGCGGCCGGCGATGACAATCACCGGCATCGTCATCAGCGCTAGCGTTAGGCCGCCGACCAGCGGAGCGGAGCGCGGCAGGTGCATGACGTTGAGGAACACGGCGAGGCCAAGCAGTCCGAAGATGATCGACGGGACGGCCGCGAGGTTGTTGATCGACACCTCGATAGCGTCGGTCCAGCGGTTCCGACTCGCGAACTCTTCGAGATAGACGGCCGACAACACGCCGATCGGGAAGGCCAGCACCATCGTCACCAGCATCGTCAGGAAACTGCCCTTCAGCGCTCCCCACACCCCGACCGCCGAAGGGTCGGTTGCGTCGGAGGCGGTGAGGAAGTCGAGATTGAAGCGGCGCCGCAGCTGGTCCTTCGATTGAAGCTGCGCAACTAGCTTTTCCGCCGCCGCGTCGCCGTCATGCTTGGCGGCGACGTCGATCGCACTTCCGACCGGAAGCCAGAAAGTCTCGCGCCGTTCCAGCAGTCCCGGATCCTTGAGCAGCCGACGGCCGAGGTTCCGAGCGGCGGCCGCGCCGAACATCTGCTCGGCCGACGGGCCAAAAGTTTCGGCTGCAGCCTTGGAAATCGCGCCCTCGAGGTCGGTGCCGGCGATCGTCTGATCGGCGTCCGGTCCACGCAACGCGGCGGGGTCAAGAAACAGGTCAGTCTTTGCAAAGTCGATCGGAAGCGCGGCTTCAAACTGAGTGAAGCCGCCGAGACCGCGCGATGCCATGGTGAACAGGAGTATGGCGAGGAACAGCATCGACAAGCCGACCGCGAACAGGCCGGCAAAGCGGAAGCGCCGCTCCGCCGCGTAGCGCTTGCGCACGCGGGCCTGCATCGACCCATCGGTCCAACGGCTATTCATAAGCTTCCCGATATTTGCGGACGACCGTCAGCGCGATCAGGTTGAGTGCGAGCGTGATCAAAAACAAGACGAGGCCTAGCGCAAAGGCAGCCAGCGTCTTGGCACTGTCGAACTCCTGATCGCCGGTCAGCAACTGCACGATCTGCGTGGTCACGGTCGTAACGCTTGCGAACGGGTTGGCGGTGAGATTGGCTGCGAGGCCGGCGGCCATCACGACGATCATCGTTTCGCCGATCGCGCGGCTTACGGCGAGCAATACACCGCCAACAACACCGGGAAGGGCGGCGGGCAGCACCACCTTGCGGATCGTCTCCGATTTCGTAGCGCCCATCGCGAGGCTGCCGTCGCGCATGGCTTGCGGAACCGCGGCGATCGAATCGTCGGCCATCGAGCTGATGAACGGGATGATCATCACCCCCATCACCAAACCGGCGGCAAGGGCGCTCTCACTGCTTGCCGATGTCACTCCGAGCGACAGCCCGAGGTCGCGCACGGCCGGTGCGACGGTCAGCGCTGCGAAATAGCCGTAAACGACGGTCGGGATGCCTGCGAGGATTTCGAGCATCGGCTTCATCCACGAGCGCACCCGCGGATGCGCATATTGCGTAAGATAGATCGCACTCATCAGGCCGAGCGGGATCGCCACGATCATCGCAATGATCGCACCGATGAAGGCGGTGCCCCAGAACAGCGGGATGGACCCGAATGCACCCGACGAGCCCGCCTGGTCGGCGCGCATCGCCATCTGCGGGCTCCACTGCGTTCCGAAGATGAATTCGGCCGGCGAGACCAGCTTGAAGAAGCGAATGCTTTCGAACAGCAGCGAAAGCAAGATACCCAATGTGGTCAGGATCGCGATCAGTGAAGCCGCGACCAGAAGCCCCATAAGCCAGCGTTCGACCGAAGTTCGCGCCCGAAACTGAGGCGCGGTTCGGCGCAGTGCAAAGGCAGCGGCACCAAAGGCAAGTAGAAGCGCAACGGCAGCACCCGCGGTTGCATAGCGGCTTTCGGCCTGGCGGAAACGTGGTGCAAGCGCGCTAGATTGGGGGTTGAAGCCGGCCTCGCGATCGCCATTGGCGATCTCGCGCGCTTCATCGAGAATGGCTTCGCGCTGCATGTCGAAGCTCGGAAGCGCCTTGCCCTCCGGACTCGACAACACTGCCTGATCGACCAGAGAATTCTGCACCGGCGTCCAGACCGCGAGGAACAGCAAGGCCGGGAGCAGGACCCACAGCGCAGCGTGGGAGGCATGATAGATCGGCAGCGAGTGGAGCCTGGCTCCGCCCGTGCGGAGCGCGCGCGCCCGGCGGAAACCGAACAGCGCTGCCACCGCCGCGATCAGCAAGACCGCTGCAAGGCCGATGCCGAGGCTCATCGAACCAGTGCCGCGCCTTACTTCAGGGTCGCGGGGTCAAGCGGCGTGAGTTCGGCCGCCTGCTTGCCCGCGGCCGGCGCATCGGCACCGCCAAGCGGAACCAGGCCGATACGTTCGAGCGGACCGCCCTTGCCCCAGACCTTGGCATAAGCGGCAGCGAAGTCGCGGAGCAGCGGCTTGGCCTGCATATGCTCGCCCTTCACATAGATGAAGAGCTTACGCGCGCCCGGGTAGCTGAGGTTGCCGATCGTCTCCTCGGTCGGGACAACGCCCGCAAGAGCGACCGGCCGGACCTTGTCCTTATTCTCTTCGAGATAGGAATAGCCGAGAACGCCCAGCGTGCCCGGATCGGCGCTGACCTTCTGGACCAGCAGATTGTCGTTCTCGCCGGCCTCGACGAAAGCGCCGTCCTCGCGCACCTTGGTGCAAATGTCCTTGTGCTTGGCCTCGTCGGCCTTCTTGAGCGCCTTCATGGCCGGATCGCTCTCGCAGCCCTTGGTCAGGATCAGCTCGGCGAGGCTGTCGCGCGTGCCGGAGGTCGGCGGTGGACCGAGCACCCGGATCTTTAGCGCGGGAAGCGACGGGTTTACGTCCTTCCAGGTCTGCGCCTTGTTAGCGCCCTTGCCGAACGGATTGGCCGCCAGCGCCTTGTAAATGTCGGCAACGGTGAGGTTGAGCTGCGGCGCACCATTGGCTTCGATCAGCGTCAGACCGTCGATGCCGATCGGAACCTCAATGATCGTCTTCGCGCCGGCTTTCTGGCACGCCTCATATTCGCTCGCCTTCATCGGGCGCGAGGCATCCACGACATCGGGAAATTCGCTGCCGACGCCAGAGCAAAACAGCTTCATGCCCGCGCCTGTGCCAGTCGATTCGACGATCACGCTCGTTCCGGCGTGCGCGCGCTGGAAGCCCTCGGCGACGGCCTTGGTGAAGGGGTAGACGGTCGAAGAGCCGACGACCTTGATCTGCGAAGACGAGCTTCCGCCGCCCGATCCGCCGCTTCCGCAGGCTGCAAGGGCGGCCGCGAGCGGCAGCACGAATAGAATGCGCTTCATGTGCGAATCTTTCCTCGAAATCCCGCTGTTGCCCGTCGGCTAGCAGCCCTGTCTGACACTGATGTGACAGTTGCGTTTCACTTTTGTGACAATCGTCAGCTCGCGACGGGCAAGGTCACCGTCACCGTCGTGCCCATTCCGGCCTCGCTTTTGATGTCGAGCGTTCCGCGGTGGCGCTCGACGATATGCTTGACGATTGCGAGCCCAAGACCGGTCCCGCCCGTGTGCCGGCTCCGCCCCGCATCGACGCGGTAGAAGCGCTCCGTGATGCGCGGCAGATGTTCCTTCGGAATGCCGGGTCCATTGTCGTGGACGACGATTTTTACTGCCAGTCGGGCGGCCGAAACCGTGAGGTCGACCATCGAGCCTTCCGGACCGCAGCCGTAGCGGATCGCGTTGCTCAGCAAATTGTCGACCAGCTGGACCAATTGCGGATAGTCGCCCCGCACCGGTGGAACGCCGGGCTCGATCCTCTGGTGGATCTTGCACTTGGCGGAGTCCCGCAGCGCTGCGACATTGGCGAGCGCAGTGCGGACCACCTGGTCGATTGCGACCACCTCGGTTGGAGTCGAAAAGCGGTCGGCCTGGATCCGCGACAGGCTCATCAGGTCTTCGATGAGCGCGAGCATGCGCTTGGATTCGTCGAGCATGGTGCCCGCGAATTTCCTGCGAAGCTCGGTCGGAACCTCGCCTTCTTCGGCAAGCGTTTCCGCATAACCGGTGACCGTTGCGAGCGGAGTGCGCAATTCGTGGCTGGCATTGGCCACGAAATCGACCCGCATCTTCTCCGCCGAGACGATTTCCGAACGGTCGGACAGGCGCACAAGGACGATCCGGTCGCCGAGCTGACGCACGGCCAAAGCCCACGGCTGGTCAATCCGGCCGATGCCGGTCAATTCCAGGTCGGCATCCTTGCCGCCGAGGATGTGATCGAGTGCCTCCGGGTGACGGATGGCGAGCCTCACGTCACGACCTGCGATTCCCTCGCCGAGCAAGGCAATGGCGTCGCCGTTCGCGACCCGGATGGCCGTACCGTCGACGATCATAGCCGGCCCCGGCAAGGCTCCGAGCAGGGCTTCGGCAGTGACGGGAACGTCGGCCATCGCCAAGTCTGTAACTGCTTCCTGCATGGCTGGCACCTGTAAGAAAAAGGCTCCCCTCAGCAATGCCGAGGGGAGCCGGAGAGCCGCGGGGAGTGAGGCGGCCTTTAGAAGTCGAGTTGCGCGCGGAAGGTCGCGGTATCGACCCCGTATTTGCGCTGGTTCACAGGATTTGTGGATGTCGGAATCACCGTCGCAGCGCGGGGTCCGCCCGTCACGTCCACGTGGCCGTACTGGGCCATGAAGCGAAGCCAGTCGACCGGGTTCCAGATCAGGCTGGCCTGATAGCCGAGCTGTTTGCCGCCGTTGACGTAAAAGGGCGCAACGACCGTGGTCGAGCTTGCCACCCTGTCGCGCAGGTTGAGATAATCGACACGTCCGTTGATCTGGAACGCACCCCAGCCGCCGTCGGTGAACGGATGCAGGACCTTGGTCCGATCCCAGCGCCCACCCTTGTAGCCGCGAGTCTCGCCGGTCAGAAAGAAGCCGGCTTCCGCATAGCCGCCAGTGAACGACGGATCGCCGTTGAGCGCGAGCGCGCCGGCCGGGACCGTTCGGTTGCTGTCCGCCTGCGCATTGAGCGCAAGCACGTCGGCGGCGTTATAGGCATCGCGCACCCACACCTTCTGCGCTTCCGCGGCGACGTGGAAGCTCTTCAGGATCGCGCCGAATTCCAGTCCAACCGCGTCATCGCCCTTCGCGGCGATGTTGCCGGTGTCGACGAAGCGCTGATCGGTGATCTGGGTCAGCGGGCGCGAACGATATTGCGCCACCTGCGACTCCCGCGTGTTCATGCGGTGCTGGAAGTTGGCGCCGAGGTGGAGGCGCGTGCTTCCGAGCATCGGCGAGTAGACGCCGCGCACCGACGCCTGCCAGCTGGTGCGGGTGAAGCTCGCATCGTTGATCGGCGTGCTGAAGACGCCGGCCTGCAGAAGGTAGCTGTCGGTCTTCTTGTCCGACAGAATGACACCGATACCGAGGCGGCGGTTGTAATTGAAGGCGTCGGTAAACGAAGCGCGCTCCACGAAGGATGTGAAGCGCGAGCTGGTCATCGTCTCGAGGCTGGAGAAGGGATAGAAATTGCCGATCTGGACGCTCAGCGGCGACTTCTTGAAGTCGTACGCCAGGATGATGTCCTCGTAATCGACCGTGCCCTGGGCAAGGTTGAACTCGGCGTTGTAGCGGAAGCCGCCCGGAAGCGCGCCCTCGGCGCCAATGATCAGGCGGCGGCCGCGCCCGTTGAAGCCAAGATTGCCGTAATTGAGTCCGCCGACGGTCCCGCGGCGCTCGTCGCCATTGGGATAACCGACAAAGCCCGCGTCGAACTGAATCACGCCCTTGGGCTTGAAGCTGAAGCCGGCGTCCTTGTCGTCATATTGCGGCGCACCTTTCCAGGTCGGCACCGTCTTGTTCATTTGCGTCTTCAGGCCTTCGATCGAAGCCTGCAGCGCTTCGACCTGTGCCTGCAGGAGTTCGATCTTGGCCTGCGAGTCATCGACCGGTGTAGCGGCCGCAATCGCCTGATCCGCGGTCGCGTCCGAAGCGTCGGGCTGTTCCTGAGCCGCTGCCTGCGCGAAGGCCGGTGCGGTATAGAAGTTGGCAACTCCGCACAGCAGTGCGGCGGTGAGTAGAGTGCGAGTCATGATTCCCCTTTACCCCTTCTCGGGAGTGAGATCGTGGCCGCCCTGCCCCACCAAGGCGGCCCGGTGTTTATTGTTGTTTGCGGCTATTTCAAGCTGGCGAGGTTGAGCGGCGAGAGTCCGCGTGCGGCCATCTGGCTGCGTGCGCGAACCGGGTTCGGAGCGGCGATCAGCCCGGCGCGGAGCAGATAGCCGTTCGGCCCGAACGCGCTTTCCTTGGTGAACTCGGCAACGAAGGCACGGACCGCCGGGATCGCACCGGCATGCGCGTTCTTTACATAAACATACAGAGGCCGCGCACCGGGATATTTGAACTGGCTGATCGACTGATAGCTCGGCGCCACGCCGTTGATCGCCAGACCCTTCAGCTTGTCGGCATTCTCTTCGAGATAGGAATAGCCGAACACCCCGATCGTGCCGCTATTGGCCTCGAGCTTCTGAACGATGAGGTTATCGTTCTCGCCCGTCTCGATATAGGCGCCGTCGGTGCGCACGCCCGTGCAGATGGCCTTGAACTTGGCTTCGTCCGACTTCTTGAGCGCGGCCATTCCCGGGTTCGCTTCGCATGGCGGAGTCATAATGAGCTCGCCGAGCGCATCGCGCGTGCCGCTGGTCGATGGCGGGCCATAGACGCGGATCGGGAGGGCCGGCAGCTTGCCGTTGACGTCCTTCCAGGTCTTGGCGCGGTTCGGTTTGCCGAAGGGTGTCTTGGCGATGGCGAGATAGATGTCACGCTGCGTGAGACCGGCAAGAGGTGTGGCCTTCGAAGTGGCGAAGGCAACGCCGTCCAGGCCGACCTGAATCTCGGTGATCTGGGTGACGCCGTTGGATGCGCACAGC
Organism: Sphingomicrobium sp.; assembly: GCA_039915925.1. Taxonomy (GTDB): domain Bacteria; phylum Pseudomonadota; class Alphaproteobacteria; order Sphingomonadales; family Sphingomonadaceae; genus Sphingomicrobium. Next base: position 10,078 of record JBDSMG010000055.1, on the reverse strand, counting down.
TTGGCTTCTGAGGCCTTCATCCGGCGCGAAGCATTCTCGATGTCCGGGAAGCGCTCGCCGACGCCGGCGCAAAACAATTTCATGCCCGCGCCCGTGCCGGTCGATTCGATGATCGGTGTGCCGAGCCGCGGATTGGCGCGCGCAACGCGCTCCGCCACGATTTTGGCGAATGGATAGACGGTCGAGGAGCCGACCGCGCGCATCTGTGTGCGGGCGTCGGCGGCGGAAGCGAAGGCCACTGCCGTCAGCAGCGCGGCCGCGTAGCGATAGTTCATCTGTGTTTACCCCAAAGCTCTTGGGACAGCGCTCGCCGCCGCCCCGCGACTCAGCCTCTAGGTTCGGACTGCTACGCGATCGTGACTCTTGTGTTACGAATTTGAGACAGAGTGGCCGCTTGAAGCGCAGTGCCGGGAGCCCGACTCCCGCCCGCCACATTCGTCGCTCGCTTGATCGCGACGACCGGCATCAACGCCTCAAGCGGCGAGCAGCGCGCCCTGGTAGACCGCGTCTTCGAGCGTCTGGCCGGCGCCGAGCGCAACGCAGGTCAGCGGGTCCTTGGCGATCCGCACCGGCAAGCCGGTCGCTTCGGCAATCACGGCATCGATCCCTCGCAGCAACGAGCCCCCGCCTGTCATGGTAATCCCATTGTCGATCACGTCGGCGGCGATTTCGGGCTTGGTCTGCTCAAGTGCCGAGCGAACGATGTGCACGATCCGGCCGATCGGCTCCGCCAATGCATCCACGATCTCGGCCTGGCAGAGTTGCAGTTCAATCGGCACGCCTTTGGCGAGGTCGCGGCCCTTGATGGAGGCGACCAGCCCCTGGCCATCGCTTGGCCGGATCGCGGTTCCGATTTCCTTCTTCACCCGCTCGGCCGTCGCCTCGCCGATGAGGACGTTGTAGGTCCGCCGCACATAGGACGAAATGGCATCGTCCATCTTGTCGCCGCCGACGCGCGCAGACTCCGAGTAAGCCATTCCCTGTAGCGAAATGACGCCCACCTCGGTCGTACCGCCGCCAATATCGACAACCATGTTGCCGACCGGATCGGACACGGGAAGGCCGGCGCCGATCGCAGCGGCCATCGGCTCGTCGAGCAGGGACACACGCGAGGCTCCCGCGTTGGACACCGCGTCGCGAATAGCCCTGCGCTCCACCGACGTCGAACCGGACGGAACGCAGATCACGACTTCGGGCTTGGCCGAAAACCTGCTGCGGCCGCGCGCCTTCTCAATGAGGTGCTTGATCATCTGTTCGGCAACTTCGAGGTCGGCGATAACGCCGTTGCGAAGCGGCCGGATGGTTTTGATGTTCTGGGGCGTCTTGCCCATCATCAGCTTGGCGTCACTCCCGACAGCCAGAACGGTGCGCACGCCGTTTTCCACCTGCATCGAAACCACAGAAGGCTCGTTCAGGACGAGACCCTTCCCCTGCAGATAGACAAGCGTGTTTGCCGTCCCAAGATCGATCGCGATGTTGCGCGAGCCGATCGCCAATATGCTGCTGAACATGTAATAATTCCCCGGTGTCCCGAACGCAGAAGTGACAGAACGATCCCGAGATTACATGAGCTTAACGGCACGAATAACGCTGTTAACTGCAAGCTGTGGCGAACGCGTGACGAGCCTTGACGCGGGGGAGCAACTTCGAGCCGAGCCTATCCGACTGGAGAGATGGGCGTCGGTGACGGGTTCGTTGCAGGGCTTGGCGGCGATGGCACGTCAACGGAGGGCGCGACTTCGGGCGTTTCGGGGCCAGGATCGACCGACGGAGTTTCGGGCGGTGTTTCGCTCGGCTGCCCGGGCGTGGACGGCTCGACCGGCTCGCCGCCAGGCGCGTCGTCGGGGAAGGGCGGCAGCTGTTGCATGCTTTATCTCCTGATCGCCTATGAACGTTTGGAGCAGCACCGAAGTTGCCGCCGCCAATAGTCGCAGGGATCAAGCCCGATGTGAGAACTTCAGGCCGAGCCACAAGGTGCGGGGTGTGGCACGTTCGATTACGCCACCGCCGCTGACACCTGCGGCCACCCGGGCGTCGAAGACATTTTCGGCACGCGCGACAACGGCCCAGCCCCTGGCAAGCGGAAGGCCGGCAAAGCCATCGAACGTCAGGGCCGAGGGCAAGCGCTGGCGGTTGAGGTCGTCTTCAAACCTTGCTCCCTCGTAGTGCAGCACGATGGTTGCGGACCGCCTCTCATTATCCCAGCCGACGCTTGCCGAAGATGCGAAGCGCGGCGTTTGAGCCGGTCGCAATCCGTTCAACGAAGCCGATGCGCCCGATCCCCGGACCTTCGCATTGGCAAGGCTGCTGCTCAGCAACGCCTTCCACGGCCCGCGGCGCCACTGCGCACTCGCTTCAAGCCCGTGGACATTAATAGCGCCGATATTCTGGCGCTGCCGATAAGCTCCGCCGGCCGCTACGAAGCCGACCCCGGGAAACGTTCCCGGCCCGGTTCCGAGCGTGACGTTGCTGATCGCATCGGCCAGGGTGTTGGCGAAAGCTGTCACGGCGAAATCGAAATCGCCCGGCTTCCAGTTGAGTCCCGCTTCGACGCCGCGCAGGCGTTCGGGCCGAAGTTCCGCATTGGCGGCCGTCGCGTCGCTGCCCGCACGAAACGGTCGGAAGAGCTCGTTGAGCGTCGGCAGCCGCCAGGCGAGATAGGCCGCCCCGCGACCGCTGAGCTCGGGCGCAAGGGTCAGCGCAGCGGCAAGCCGGCCGGTCGGCCGCCAACCGCTGCGGGCCGGATATTGTGCATTGGTAAGCACTGAACCGGTCGCGAGCGCGCGTTCCAACAGCTCGCCGTCGGAGATTCGCCAGCGATCGATGCGACCCGATCCGGTGAGCAGCAGCGGGCCGCGATCGGAACTCACCTCAGCGAACAGGCCACCATAACCCGAGCTCCCCCCGGATCGGCGGTCACGTCGCGGCGCGCCCGCGGCATAGTTGGAATATTCGCGCGACTCCCCGCGCATCGAGCGCCCATCCGCTCCGATCCGCAGCTCGATCCCTGGACCGGCCGGCGGCCGAACCTCAGCGCTCCACCCGGCCGACCTTCCCGGCACGTCGTATTGAAGGGCGGTTCGGCGAGCCTGCGTGCGCTGCGCATCGACAGCGGCAAAGCTGCTCCGGAAATTGCGCAATTGGCCGTAGCCCAGGATCGACCACGCCCAGCGTCCGCGCGATACCAGCCGCACGGAAAGGTCGCTGCCGCGGCTCCGGTCGGAGGTGAAGCGTAACCCGCGCTCGCGCTGATCGCCGAATATGGACAGGTTGGCCTGCAGCTCGGTTGCCCCGCTGATGGGCTTGATCCAGCGAAAGCGCCCGCTCGCGTTGCGGTAAGGCGCCGGCTGGTCCGCCGAGCCGCGCCATCGCTCGGCGACGGGGATAAAGCCGCTGCCCTGGCTGGCCTGAACCGCAAGCGCGGCGATGCCGGAGCCCACATGCTGCCGCGCCGACAAATGGCCCTCGATCGAGTTGCGGCTGCCACCGTCGAGCTCTGCCGCAATGCCGGGATCGGCGGCGCTGGCCAGTTCGATCGTTCCGCCAAGGGCGCCGGGTCCGTTGACGAAGCTCCCGCCGCCACGAGTAACGCGTACTTCCGCGAGGTCGGCGACATCGAAAGACGGCCATTCAATCCACCCCCCGAAGGGGTCGCTCTGCGGCACACCGTCGAGGATCAGCTGCGCCCTGCTCGCGGCATTGCCGCCGAGCGCGCGCAAGGTCACGCCCTGGCTGGTTGGATGGGCACTGCGTGCATCCGAGCGGCGGAACAATTGCACTCCGGCGAAACGGTCGAGCAGACGGTCGAGCCTGGCTGAAGGCGCATTCCGCAATTCCTTCGCGGTCAGAACGTCGCTTTGAAGCACTTGCTCCGAGCTCGGCCGCGCGAGCGCGCGCCCGGTTACGACAATCGCCTGCTCGACTTGCTGTGGTGGAAGCGCCTGCATGTCAGGCGCGGGATGGATGAAGCGACATCAGAGATCACTCGGAGACACGACGCCAAGTCGTCGCTCCTCGGTTCGATGTCAATCAGACCGGCTAGAGTTGATTGACCACTTCGCCGACCGTTTGCGCATCGGCGGCGGTCACGGGCTCGCCACTGGCGTCTGTCGCCTGATTGCTTGTTTCGTTCGCGGACTCAGTTGGTGCCGCGACATCGTAGGCGATCCACAATATGCCCGCCGCCCAGAGCAGCGCCATCCAGCGGCTCTTGAAGATCGTGCTGTGACGCATCGGGATCATGATCGGAGCGTACGGCCGGCCTGCTTAAGAGGGCGTTAGCTCCCGAAATCTGTATCGGTCCCGAATATGTGCGTTGAAATAGCGGCCTTTGGACATGGCAGAGCGCATCGCTTCAACCGCTGCGGGCGGAACGTCGAAATAAACGTAGCGGCGGCCGGTCTGGAAATTGATCAAAAGCTTCCGGCTTTCGGGGCGATAATGATGGTCGCGGATGACAGTTGACGGCATACGGAAGAAACGCGGTCGCCGGTATCTTGGCTCCTTATCCTGCGTCCGGGGCCGGCACTTTCGTTCGACTGCTGCCCAGCGCGCCGACCATCCCGCCGAGCGCCAGCACGACCCCGGCGATCGACAAGGCGGTCCAGCGATAATCCTCCAGCCAGGTCGAAAAGGTCATCGCGATCAGCGGGACCATCACGCTGGAATAGGCCGCCTTGGCGGGGCCGATCCTGCGCACGACCGGGAAGTAGAGGCTGAACGCCAGTGCCGACGCTGCAAGCGCAAGATAAAGCAGCCCCGCGACGTAGCCCGCGCGCGCATCGAATGTCGGCGGGCCGTTCAAGGCGTAGGCGATGATCGCGTCGCAGACGGCGCCGATCGCCATCGACCAGGCGAGCAGCGCCCACAGATTGTGCCGCCGCACCCACTCGCGCGCTTGGAAAACATTGGCGAACGAGGCTCCGAAGATGCCGATGATCGTGAATCCGATGCCGGCGGCGATCATGTCGAGCCGTGCCGGATGCTCCTGTAGCTCGTGTGCGAACAACAGCAGCACGCCGGCGATCGACGGGATCGACCACCACAGAAAACGGCTGTTCGGCCGGTGCCCAAGCATTAGCCAGGCCAGCAAGGTGTTGGGGATCAGGAGCAGCGCGAACACGGTTGCGACCAAGCCCGACGGGATGAACCGTTCCGCCATGTAGACGCCGTTGAAATTCACGACGAACTGGCTGACCCCGATTCCGAACGCGGCCTTCCAACCTCCGGGCCCGAGCGCCAGCCGTTCCCCGCGAACGAGGGTCAGGCCGGCCATCGCCAGCGCGGCGATCGCGAAGCGGTAGGTCACCGACCATTGGGCGGGCACGACCGAAAGCTGGTCGCGAATGACGATCCAGGTCGACCCCCAGATGCCCGTGAAAATGATGAAGGGAACGACGATCGAAGCGAAGGTCGATCGCTGTTCCTCGCTCACAGCGCCGTGATCGCGGACGCGAGCTTGGTGACGTCGCTCTCATCCTGATCCCAGCTCGTCACGAGCCTGATCTCGCCGGCCGCCCAATCGTAGAAGTCGAAGCCTCGCGCCCGCAGCGAAGCGGCTTCCTCAGCGGTCATGCGCAGGAAGATCTCATTGGCCTCGACGGGATGGACGAGGCGCTGCGGGGCCGCGTTGCCGAGGCGTTGCGCTGCCGCATTGGCGCTACGTGCATTCTCCAGCCACAGATCATTGTCGAGCATGGCGAGGATCTGCGCGGCAAGAAAGCGACCCTTCGACAGCAAATGGCCGGCGCGCTTGCGGCGGACCAAGGCCTGGTCGGCGAGTTCGGTGCGGAAGAATATCAGCGCCTCCGCACTGAGCCCGCCATTCTTGACGAAACCGAAGCTCAGGGCGTCGACGCCCGCACGCCACGTCAGGTCCGCCGGAGAGTCTCCGCTTGCCACAACGGCGTTGGCAAAGCGCGCCCCGTCGACGTGAAAGCCGAGGCCAAGCCGGCTCGCCGTCTCGCCGAGTGCGCCAACCTCGGAAGAGCGGTAGGCCAGTCCATATTCCGTCGCGTTGGTGATCGATAGCGCGCGCGGCTGAACCTGATGCACGTCCTTGCGAACACGCGCGCAGGCAGCATCAACGCTGGCCGGATCGACCCTTGCTCCGGCGCCATCGAGCAACATCAGCTTGGCGCCGTGCGTGAAGAAGCCCGGGGCACCCGCTTCGTCATTCTCGATATGCGCATCGCGGTGGCAGAGGATCGCTCCGTCGGGTGGGCACAGCGCTGCAAGCGCGAGGCAGTTCGCCGCTGTCCCGGTGGTCACCCACAGCGCCCGCACTTCGGTCTCGAACACTTCCGAAAAGGCCGCGTCGAGTTTCCGGCTCCACGCGTCGCCGTCATAGGCGGTGTCGACGTGGTTGGCGCGCGCGATGGCCTCGATCACCGCCGGATGGGCCGTCGCCGCATTGTCGGAGAAGAAGCGCATTTCACGCGTTCCCAAGCTGATCCGAGGTGCCAAGGCAAGCCAAACATCGTTAGACCGCGAAAAGCCAAACTTATGGAGTCCGACGTGAGTTCATCTGGTGACTTCGACACTGCCGCAATCATGGGCGGCCTCTACGGCGACGGCATCATCGCGCTGAAGGGCGCCTTCACGCCGGCGTGGGCGGACTCCCTGCGCGAAAACGTGATGGAGTTGTTCGAGGAGGCGATGAAGGTCGAGGGCGGCGCGCTGCCGCGCGGCCCGCAGCGCTGGTATGTCGAGGTGCAGCCAGAGCGCGTGCCCGCCTTCATCGATATCGCCACCCACCCCTGGTTCGTCGCCGTTTGCGAAGCGGTGCTCGGCCCCGACTACAAGATCGTCGAGATCGGCTTCGACATCCCGTTTCCGGGCGCGGCGGACCAGCCGTGGCACCGCGACTTCCCGGCGCCGGAAGCGACCATCAAGGGGCGGCAGCTGAACTCGCTGGCGTTCAACCTCACCACCGTCGACACGCGACCCGAGCATGGGCCGTTCGAAATCGCGCTTGGCACGCAGTGGGACGATATCGCGCCGTGCAAAAACGACATGTTCCCGCCGCGCGAGACGTGGGAGCGCTACATCGAGCGGGCGGTCCAGAAGATGCCGCAGCGGGGCGACATCTCGGCACGGTCGGCGCTGACGATCCATCGCGGCACCGCCAATCGCTCGAATGAGGCGCGGCCGGTGCTGGTCGTCGCCGCCGACGCCGCCGACGGTACCAACGCACAGCACCACGATCTGCAGGTTACGCGCGCCTATCTGGAGGACCTGCCGGGGCGCGTTCGCGACCATCTTACGTACCGTGTCACCGACGATCTTGAGCCGGTGATCCAGCACCATGTGATCGACGGCTTGCTCGAGCCGGAATACTAAGCCGCGGCATGCACCGGCATTCAAGCTGAGTTCAACAAGGCTCGGCGATCAAACCGGCATGTCGATCGGCTCCCCTATCTCGCGGGCGGCAATAGCGCTCAACCGCTTTGGCCTCGGCGCGCGGCCCGGCGACCCGCTGCGAGGAGATGAACAGAGTTGGCTGCGCGCGCAGCTGACGCGGTTCGAGGCGCGGACACCGGGCTATTCAGCGCTCCCGACCTCTGCCGAGATGGTCGTCGAATATGCCGAGCAGCGGCAGATGCTGCGCCAGCTCAAGGCGGAGAACGACACCGACCAGTCGAAGCGGCGCGGGGCGCGCCAAGGCCTGCGTGATCTGTATCGCGCGGGAGTCAACGCGCGGGTCGAAGCGGCACTGACGACGCCGGCGCCGTTCGTCGAACGACTGGTGCATTTCTGGGCCAACCATTTTGCGGTGTCGGCGGACAAGGCCGTCGTCGGTCCGCTTGCCGGTGCTTTCGAAGCGGAAGCGATCCGGCCGCATGTGCTCGGTCGCTTTTCCGACATGCTCCTCACGGTCGAACGGCACCCTGCGATGCTGCTCTACCTCGACCAGGCGCAGTCGATCGGGCCCAACAGTGCCGCCGCGACGCGGCTCGCGGCAATGAATGCACCGCGCAAGCGCGGCCTCAACGAAAATCTCGCCCGGGAAATCATGGAACTGCACACACTGGGCGTGCGCAGCGGCTACAGTCAGTCGGACGTGACGGAGTTCGCACGGGCGCTCACGGGATGGAGCATCGGCGGCGCGGGGCCGATGGCTCGGCGTTTCGGCGGACAGCCCGGCACGTTTCAATTCGTGCCGCAGCTGCACGAACCCGGCGCGCGCACGATCCTGGGCAAGAATTACGCCGGGCAAGGTGAAGCGCAGGCGGCGGCGGTGCTGAACGATCTGGCGGCTGCGCCGGCGACCATGACGCATATCGCCACCAAGCTCGCCCGGCACTTCGCCGGCGACACTCCGCCGCCGGCCTTGGTCGAGCGGCTTGCGACCGCTTTCCGGTCGAGCGGCGGCGATCTTCCGACGTTGTACAAGGTGCTGATCGACTCGCCGGAAGCGTGGGTGCCGGGACCTGTGAAGTTCAAGAGCCCGTGGGAATGGGCGATCTCGGCCATGCGAGCGACCGGGCGAAGCAGCCTCAACGGCATTCAGGCGGCACCGGTCCTCACCCAACTCGGACAGCCCACATGGACTCCGGGCTCGCCCGCGGGCTTCGATGACAATGCCGCAACCTGGGCCGCGCCGGACGCTCTCGTGCGCCGGGTCGAAATGGCGCAGCGGTTCGCCAATCAAGCCGGCGACACCCTCGATCCGCGAACCTTGGGAGAAAAGATTCTTCCCGGCAGCCTGGGCCCGTCCACATCCACGCAGGTTGCACGTTCGGAAAGCCTTCAAACGGGGCTCGCGCTGCTCCTCGTTTCTCCCGAATTCCAGAGAAGGTGACGGCCATGCTGCATCGCCGGAAGTTTCTGAGTCTTGCGGGCGGGACGGCAGGCATATTGCTTGTCAGTCCGCGCATGGCCTTCGCCTCGGTCGCGACGGACCGCAGGTTCGTCTTCATCATTCAACGGGGCGCCGCCGACGGGCTGAACACCGTCATTCCGTACTGCGACCCCGATTATGCAAAGCTTCGCGGCCAGATCGCTATCGATCTGGCGGGCGCCGCAAAGCTCGACGGAATGTTCGCGCTCCATCCGTCGCTCGTGCAGGGCGCGTCGATGTACAAGGCCGGACAGGCGCTGTTCGTTCACGCCGCCGCCTCGCCCTATCGCGACCGGTCGCACTTCGACGGGCAGAACGTACTCGAAAGCGGCGGCTCCGGCCCCTATCAGGTCAAGGACGGCTGGCTGAACCGGCTGGCCGGCCTGCTGCCGAGGACGAGCGATGTTGCGGTCGCATTTGCTCCGACCGTTCCGCTGGCTTTGCGCGGCCCGGTGTCGGTCGGTTCCTACGCGCCATCCGCGCTTCCGCAGGCGAACGACGACCTGCTGGCCAGGGTCGGGCAGCTCTATGGCGAGGACCAGCAACTGCATCCCTTGTGGACGGCCGCGATGGAAGCGCGCGGGCTTGCCGGCGAGAATGGACCGCAGCAGGATCCCGCCAGCCTGGGCAAGCTGGCCGCGACCTTCCTCGGACAGCCGGCAGGGCCGCGAATTGCGATGATCGAAACCGGCGGATGGGACACGCATAGCGCCCAGACCGCGCGGCTCGCTCGCCAGCTAAGCGGGCTCGACGCGATGCTGGGCGCGCTTCGCGACGGTCTCGGTGCGGCGTGGAGCAAAACGACCGTGCTCGTCGCGACCGAATTTGGCCGCACCGCAGCAGTCAACGGAACTGGCGGGACCGACCATGGCACCGGTTCGGCGGCGATGCTGCTCGGCGGTGCGGTCAAGGGCGGACGGGTTATCGCCGACTGGCCGGGCCTGTCGCATACGGCGCTTTACGAGCAGCGCGATCTCAAGCCGACTGTCGAGCTCGATGCGCTTTTTGCAAGTGCGGCGGCGGAAGCGCTCGGGCTAGATCCGGAGCTTGTGCTTCGGACGGTGTTCCCCGGGCAGAAAGCCGCGCGGCTGTTGACCGGCTTGGCGAGGGTCTAGCCCGGATCGCCCGCTTCGCCATGGCTGCAGACATTTCCATGCTCGCCGATCCCCCGGATCGACTGTGCGTGGAAATGGTGCTGCCGGTGAGGATTGAACTCACGACCTCAGCCTTACCAAG
>JBDSMG010000031.1:0-23635 GCA_039915925.1 Sphingomicrobium sp. | reverse complement strand
CAAATGGTGGCGCACGAGCCACGCCACCGTCTCCGTCTCACCGGCGTCGAGGCCGAAGCGCGGGCATAGCTCGAGCGCGATCTCCGCGCCCAATTCGCAATGATCGCCGCCGCGGCCCTTGGCGATGTCGTGGAGCAGCACTGCGACGTAAAGCGTCCGGCGCGAGGCGATCTGCCGGAACAAGGCGGTCGACAAGGGATGATCGTCGGCAAGCTCGCCGCGCTCGATCGCCGCGGTCAGGCCGATCGCGCGGATGCTGTGCTCGTCGACGGTATAATGGTGATACATATCGAACTGCATCTGCGCGACGATCCGCCCGAAGTCGGGAACGAAGCGCCCGAACACGCCGGCCTCGTTCATCCAGCGAAGCACCAGGTCCGGGGCGTTGATGTCGGTCAGAACCTCCATGAACAAGGCGTTGGCACGCGAATCGTTGCGGATGGTCTGGTCGATCAGCACGCCATCGCGCGTCGCGGCCCGCATCGCCTCCGGGTGGATCTCCAGCCGCTCGCGCGCGGCGATCGCGAACATCTCGATCAGCCGCACCGGATCAACCGAGAAGAAGTCGTCGGCCGGGATCGACAGCCGCCCGCGCGAGAGCATGAACCCAGCGAGCCGCTTCGGGCGCCGACGGATCGTCGGCAGGACAAAGCGAAACCCTTTCTTGCCGAGCTGCTCGTCGAGTTGCGCAAGGAACAGACCGGTGAGGTCGCCGACAGTCTTCGCGTTGATGAAGTAGAATTGCATGAACCGCTCGACCGCGGATTTCCCCGGCCGGTCGGCATAGTTCATCACGCGCGCGAGATGGGTCTGATGCTCGAAGCCGAGTCGCTCCTCGGCGCGGCCGGCCGCCTCGTGCAGATGACAGCGCACCGTCCACAGGAATCGCTCGGCGCGGTCGAAGCGGCGGTACTCGGCGGCGGTGAACAGGCCGGCGCCGACCAGGTCGGCCGGCCGCTCGACCCCGTGCACATATTTGCCGATCCAGTAGAGCGTGTGGAGGTCGCGCAGGCCGCCCTTGCCGTCCTTGACGTTGGGCTCGACGACATAGCGGCTGTCGCCCATGCGCACGTGCCGCTCGTCGCGCTCGGCGAGCTTGGCGCTGACGAACTCGGCGGCGGTGCCCGCCACCACATCCTTGCGGAATCGCGCCCCGGCGAGGTCGTAAAGGTCCTGGTCGCCCCACAGCAGCCGCGACTCCAGGCAGGCCGTGCGGATGGTCATGTCCTTCTTCGCATAAAAGATCATCTGGTCGACCGACCGCACCGAATGGCCGACTTTCAGCTTGAGGTCCCACAGCATGTGCAGAATGGCTTCGGCCACGCGGTCCACCGCCGGCGAGGCGTCGTTGGCGGTGAGGAACATCAGGTCGACGTCGCTGAAGGGCGCCATTTCGCCGCGGCCGGTCCCGCCCATCCCCACGATCGCGAGCGGGCCGTCGAGCGCCTGGCCCGACGTGACATGCTCATAGATGATGCGCAGCAACTGGTCGTGGAGGAAAGCGGTCGCGCGCGCCGCCGCGCGGCCCGCGCCGGGCTCTGCGCTCAACCGGCGGCCGATCTCCTGGCGGCCGGTCTGCAGCGCCAGCCGAAGGATGGCCGTGATTTCCGGCTTGCTCTTGCCGGCAAGTGAGTCGGCGACCGACCGGCGGTCGATGATCGCGCGGCGGTTGTCGACCGGATCGTGCATCGTCATTCGGACTGCTCCGCCGCCAAAGCTTTAAGCCGGTACAGCCACTCCAACGCTTCGCGGGGGCTCAGGGTATCGGGTTCGACTGCGGAAATGGCCTCGATCAACGGGCTGGCGGCGGGCTTCGCGTCGACCGTTGCGGCGAACAGTGGAAGATCGTCGAGTCCGGCCGCGATCCCACCCGTCGCATAGCGCCCCGCCTCCAGCCGCTGAAGCACCGACTTCGCTCGCCCCAGCACCGCGGGCGGCAGCCCGGCGAGCTTGGCGACGGCGATTCCGTAGCTGCGGTCGGCGGCGCCGTCGGCGACTTCGTGCAACAGTACCAGTTCGCCCTTCCACTCGCGCGCCCGGACATGGTGCAGCGACAGGCAGTCGAGCCTTCCAGCGAGGCGCGTCAACTCGTGATAATGCGTCGCGAACAAGGTCCGCGCCTTGATCTGGTCGTGCATCGCCTCGACCACCGCCCAGGCAATCGCGAGACCGTCATAGGTCGATGTGCCGCGCCCGATCTCGTCGAGGATGACCAGACTGCGGGACGTCGCCTGCGCGAGGATGGCCGCGGTCTCAACCATTTCGACCATGAAGGTGGAGCGGCCGCGCGCCAGATTGTCCGATGCGCCGACGCGGCTGAACAGCCGGTCGACGATGCCCACCTTTGCTCGGGCGGCGGGAACGAAGCTTCCGGATTGGGCGAGCACGGCAATCAGCGCGGTCTGCCGAAGGAAGGTCGACTTGCCGCCCATGTTCGGGCCTGTGATCAGCCACAGTCGGTTGGATGAACCCATCGAAAGATCGTTGGCGACGAAGCGCTCGCCGGATCCCGCCAGCGCAGCCTCCACGACCGGATGGCGGCCGGCATCAATCTCAAGGCAGCTTTCGTCCGTGAGTTGCGGGCGCGACCAGCCGCCTTCCGCTGCACGGGTGGCATGCGACGCGGCAACGTCGATCCGGGCGATTGCGTCGGCGGTTGCGGTGATCGCGGTGGCCGACGTGACGGCGAGCGCACTTAGCTCCTCGAGATGCGCCGCTTCGGCCGCGAGCGCATGACCGCCCGCTTCGACGACCCGCGCCGCTTCGGCGTGAAGGTCGGGAGAGTTGAAGCGCACCACTCCGGCAAGCGTCTGCCGGTGCGTGAAGCCGCTGTCCGGCCGCATCAGCGCCTCGCCGTGCCGGGCGGATACTTCGATATGATAGCCGAGCACCGCATTGTGCCGGATCTTGAGCGACGACAGCCCAGTGCTCTCGCGATAGCGGCTCTCAAGAGCGGCAATCGCCTTCCGGCCATCGGACGATGCCGCGCGAAGGGCATCCAGCGCCTCGTCATAGCCTTCGGCGATATAGCCGCCCTTCGACGCGTCGAGCGGCGGCGTCGGCGCGAGCGCAACGCCGAGCTTGGCGATCAAGGCTTCGTGGCCGCCGAGGCTCGGCAGCAACTGGTCGAGCAGCGGCGGTCTGTCCGCCTCCGATACGAGTTCGGCCTGAAGCGCTGCCGCTGCGGCAAGACCGTCGCGGATCAAGGCCAGATCGCGGGGACCACCGCGTTCGGCGGCAAGCCGCGCCAGCGCGCGCGGAAAATCGGGCATGGCTTTCAGCGATTGGCCGACCCGCTCCCGCCGAAGCGCATCCTCGTGCAGCCAGGCGACGAGCAGCAGCCGCGCGTCGATCTGCGGCTTGCTGGTCAGCGGTGCAGAAATGTCGGCAGCCAGCAGCCGGCGCCCCGCCGCGGTTCGGCAGCGATCGATCTCGGCCAGCAAGCTGCCCGCGACCTGCCCGGTCGAGGAGCGGCACAGTTCGAGGCTCTCGCGCGTGGCGGCATCGATCGCCATATGCTCGGCCCGGGCAATCCGGCGCGGGGCATCCAGCAGCAGACCGGCGCCCTTCTGCGTGGCATCAAGATAAGCGAGCAGCCCGCCCGCCGCCGCAAGCTCCGCCCGCGACGGCGAGCCGAGGCCATCGAGAGTCGCAAGGCCGAACCGGCTTTTGATCGCGCGTTCGCCTGCAAGGCTGTCGAACCCGCCCTTGCCGGCATTGGTAGGGATGCCGGGCACCGATGAGTCCGCGATCGTCTCCGCGGGGGCAAGCCGCGCAAGCTCAGCGGCAAGCTCGCCCGGCCCGCAGGCGATCAACTCGAACCGGCCAGTCGAAATGTCGGCAGCCGCAACGGCCCAGTCCCCACCGGCACGTCCGACCGCCGCGAGCCAGTTGGCCGCGCCGGACTCGAGCAGATTCTCCTCGGTCAGCGTTCCCGGAGTGACCAGCCGGACGATCGCGCGGTCCACCAGTGCCTTCGATCCGCGCGCCTTGCGCGCTTCAGCGGGGCTTTCCGTCTGCTCGGCAATGGCCACGCGGTGCCCGCCGCGGATGAGCCGCGCGAGATATGCCTCGGCGGAGTGGACCGGAACGCCGCACATCGGGATCGGTTCGCCCTCCGACTCGCCGCGCTTGGTGAGCGCAATGTCGAGGCATGCGGCCGCCGCCTTGGCATCGTCGAAGAAGAGCTCGAAGAAGTCGCCCATGCGATAGAACAGCAAGGCGTCGCCGGCCTCATCCTTGAGGCGACGATACTGCTGCATCATTGGCGTCGGAGCGTCGGCGCGGGCCATCGACTACGGGGTAGCCGCAAACTGCGCCCGCGTCATTCACTGTGAGCGCTAACAGTCAGCGGGGTGACTCTCCTGCCAGCCAGTGGCTAAAGGCAGCACCAGGAGAGGCCCCGAATGTCCGAAAGCAACGTCAAATATACCGAAGCCGAAGCGCTGGAATTCCACTCGCGCGGGCGGCCCGGAAAGATCGAGATCGTCGCATCGAAGCCGATGGCGACTCAGCGCGATCTCAGCCTGGCCTACTCGCCCGGCGTCGCGGTCCCTGTGCGCGCCATCGCCGCGGATCCGGGCTGCGCCTACGACTATACGGCCAAGGGTAATCTGGTCGCGGTCATCTCCAACGGCACCGCAATCCTCGGCCTCGGCAATCTCGGCGCGCTGGCGTCCAAGCCGGTGATGGAAGGCAAGGCGGTGCTGTTCAAGCGCTTCGCCGACGTCGATTCGATCGACATCGAGGTCGCGACCGAGGACGCGCAGAAATTCATCGATTGCGTGGCCCTGCTCGAACCGACCTTCGGCGGAATCAACCTCGAGGACATCGCCGCCCCTGAATGCTTCCAGATCGAGCAGGCGCTCAAGGAGCGGATGAACATTCCAGTGTTCCACGACGACCAGCACGGCACCGCCATCATCAGCGCGGCCGGGCTGATCAACGCCTGCCTGATTACCGGCCGGGAGCTTGCCGACATCAATGTCGTGGTGAACGGCGCCGGGGCAGCGGCAATTGCCTGCACCGAGCTCATCAAGGCAATGGGCGTCCGGCATGTGATCATGTGCGACCGCAAGGGCGTGATCCACAAGGGCCGCGACGACCTCGACCAGTGGAAGTCGGCGCATGCCGTCGACACCGACCGGCGCAGCCTCACGGACGCTCTCGAAGGCGCGGACGTGTTCCTCGGCCTGTCGGCCGCGGGCGCCCTGAAGCCCGAGATGGTCGAGCATATGGCGGACCAGCCGATCATCTTCGCAATGGCCAATCCGGATCCGGAAATCCTGCCCGAAGACGCCAAGGCGGTCCGTCCCGACGCAATCATCGCCACCGGGCGCTCGGACTATCCGAACCAGGTCAACAATGTGCTGGGCTTCCCCTTCATCTTCCGCGGCGCGCTCGATGTTCGCGCCACCAGCATCAACGACGAGATGAAGATTGCCGCCGCAACCGCTCTCGCCGAGCTGGCCCGCGAAGCGGTGCCGGAGGAAGTGGCCGCGGCCTATGGCGGGCACAACCACAGCTTCGGCCGCGACTATATCATCCCCGCACCCTTCGACCCTCGGCTGATGGAGGTCGTCGCGTCCGCGGTCGCCGAAGCGGCAGGCAGGACCGGAGTCGCGCGCAAGCCGATCGAGGACATGGACCGCTATCGGCAGCAATTGCGCGGGCGGCTCAATCCGACTGTCGCGGTCATGAGCCTCGCCTATGAAGCGGCGCGGGCAAACCCCAAGCGCGTGCTGTTCGCGGAAGGCGAGGAGCCCAACGTGCTTCGCGCCGCGATCGCTTTCAAGGAAGCGGGCTATGGAACGCCGGTGTTGGTCGGCCGCGAGGATGTCTACGACCAGCTCAAGGCACTCGGCGTCGACGATCCGCAGGATTATGAAGTCCTCAACAGCCGCAACTCGCCGCTGGTCGGGCGCGCCGTCGATTACATTTACAGCAAGCACCAGCGGCACGGCCTGCTCCGCCGCGAGATCGAGCGCATGGTCAATCAGGACCGCAATTATTTCACGGCGGCCATGCTCGCGCTCGGGGAGGCGGATGCGATGATCACCGGAACCACGCGCCCGTTCAGCCAGTCGCTCAAGCAGGTGCGCACGGTCATCGACGACGAGCCCGGCACGACTCCGTTCGGAATCAACATCATCGTCGGCAGACACCACGCGGTGCTGATGGCCGACACGGCGGTCACTGAACGCCCGACCGCCGAGCAGCTTGCGGCGATGGCGGTCCGGTCGGCAGCCTTCGCGCGCCGCATGGGGATGGAGCCGCGCGTGGCCTTCATCTCCTACACGACCTTCGGCAATCCGCCGGGTATCCACGTCGAGGAATTGCGCGGCGCGGTGAAGCTGCTCGATCGCTCAGGCTGCGACTTCGAATATGAAGGCGAAATGGGCCCGGACGTTGCGCTCAACGTGGAGGCGCACAAGCGCTTCTATCCGTTCAGCCGACTGACCGGCCCTGCCAATGTGCTGATCATGCCGGGGCTCCAGTCCGCAAGCATCTCGGCCAAGCTGCTCCGCGAACTCGGCGGCGAAAGCGTGCTCGGCCCCTACATCCTCGGGCTCGAACTGCCGGTGCAGATCGCGCCGATGACGGCCAGCGCCTCCGATCTGGTCACGCTTGCGGTGCTCGCCGCCGGAAGCACCGTCGCGGTCTAGAGCCTGCCATCTAAACAGGACAGGCTCTAGATTCGTTCGACCGAGCTGACCGCATCCGCATCGCGAAGCGCGGCGATGATCGCGTGCAGGTGCGCAAGATCGTGCACCTCGATGTCGATATGGAAGGTGTGAAAGCCTCCGTCGCGATGCGCGAGCTGGAGGTTGATGATGTTCGCGCCTTTCGCGCCGAGCGTGCCCGACAGCGCCCCCAGCGCACCCGGGATGTCGCGAACGATCACGCACAGCCGCGCGGCGCCGCCGTCCGATCCTTCTCCCCACGCGAGGTCGAGCCAGTCGGCGTCGATCCCGCTTGCAAGCGTGTCGCAGCCGATGATGTGGACTTCGATTTCCTCATCTTCGCGGCGCAGGCCGACAATGCGGTCGCCGGGAACGGGATGGCAGCACGCCGCGAGATGATAAGCGACACCGGCCGTCAGTCCCTTGATCGAGATAGCCTTGCGCTGGCCGAGTGGGCGCGGCGCGACGCCCGCTCCGACCGAGCCCGGCATCAGGGCTTCCATCAGCACTTCGTCGCTCACCCGCTTGCGCGCGATAGCGATCATGAGTTCGTCGTCGCTCTCGATCTTCAGCTTCTTGAGCGCGCGCTTCTTCACTTCAGGCGACAGGCCGGGCGGAAGGCGCGCAACGATCTCGTCGTAGATCTTGCGCCCCAGCTCGATCGTCTCGTCCCGCTCCTTGTGGCGAACGAAGCGCCGGACTCCCGCGCGGGCCTTCCCGGTCGTGACGAAGCGAAGCCAGGACGGCTGCGGATGCTGCGTTTCGGAAGCGAGAATCTCGACCTGGTCGCCATTCTCAAGCATCGTTCGAAGCGGCACCACGCGCCCGTTGACCTTGGCGCCGACGGTGCGGTCGCCGAGGTCGGTGTGCACCGCATAGGCAAAGTCGACCGGAGTCGCGCCCTTGGGAAGCTGGATCAGCTCGCCCTTGGGAGTGAAGGCGAAGATCCGGTCCTGGTACATCGCCATCCGGGTATGCTCGAGCAGCTCCTCCGGGCTTTCCGCATGGTCGAGGATTTCGACCAGATCGTCGATCCACGGGATGCGCACATCGGCGGCCGGCTTGCCTTCCTTGTACGCCCAGTGAGCGGCAAGCCCGCGCTCGGCCTGGTCGTGCATGCTCTCGCTTCGGATCTGGATTTCGATCCGCATCTTCGAATCGTGGATCACCGACGTGTGGAGGCTTTGATAGCCGTTGCGCTTCGGGGTGGAGATGAAATCCTTGAAGCGGCCGGGCACCATCGGCCAGCGCTGGTGGATTAGCCCGAGCGCGCGATAGCAGTCGGTATCCTCGTCGACGATCACTCGGAAGGCCATGACGTCGGACAATTGCTCGAAGCTGATGTGCCGTTCGGCCATCTTCTTCCAGATTGAATAGGGATGCTTCTCGCGGCCCGTGACCTCGGCATCGAGGCCGTTGTCGGCGAGATGCAGCTGAAGCCCAAGCCCGATCCGGCTGACGAGATCGCCGCCCTGGTCGTGCAATTGCTGGAGCCGGCGGGTGACCGAGGCATAGGCGTCGGGCTCGAGCTCGCGGAAGGCGAGCGTCTGCATCTCCTTCATGATCTCGTACATGCCGATCCGCTCGGCGAGCGGGGCATAGATGTCCATCGTCTCGCGCGCGATTCGCCGGCGCTTCTCTTCCGACGGCACATGGTGCAGCGTGCGCATATTGTGCAGCCGGTCGGCAAGCTTCACCAGAAGCACGCGGATGTCGTCCGAAAGCGCGAGCAGGAACTTGCGCAAATTCTCGGCAGCGCGCTCATTTTCCGACTGCGCCTCGATCTTCGACAGCTTGGTGACGCCATCGACCAGGCGGGCGACATCCTTGCCGAACAGTTTCTCGATCTGCTCGGGCGTCGCCACCGTATCCTCGATCGTATCGTGGAGGATGGCCGTGACGATCGTCTGGTCGTCGAGCTTGAGGTCGGTCAGGATTCCGGCGACCTCGATCGGATGGCTGAAATATGGATCGCCCGATGCGCGCATTTGCGATCCATGCGCCTTCATCGAGAAGACGTAGGCGCGATTGATCAAAGCCTCGTCGGCGTCGGGATCATAGGCCCGGACTTTCTCGACAAGTTCATATTGCCTCAGCACTCCTCACCACTTGGGCGGGCCGAGGGGAACACGCAAGCGCAGAATAAGTGCATGGCACTGCACGATTACTGGCCATTGCCGCCTGCTTGTGCTTTCTTGGGCCGGGGAGTGAGAGGAGCAGCGTACCTTGGGTCACGACCGTGTGACGTCGGGGATCGACGCGTTCCGGGAGGAGGCAGTTCACTGTCCCTTGCCCGCGGCCGTCGAACTCATCGGCGAGAAATGGGCATTCCTTATCTTGCGCGGGGCGTTCAACGGCCTGCACCATTTCGAGGAATTTCAGGCGGGACTGGGGGTCGCGCGCAACATCCTGGCCGACCGTCTTTCGAAGCTGGTGAACGGCGGGATCATGGAGCGGACGCACGACTGCGCCGACCGCCGCAAGGTCATCTATTCGCTAACCGCCAAGGGAGAGGCCTTGCTGCCGGTGCTGGTGGCGCTTCGCCAATGGGGCGAGGAATGGGGGCAGGGTCCGGGCCGGATCATTCTTGCCGACCAGCGCGACGGCCTGCCGATCCGCAAGATGTGCGTCCATGCCGCGGACGGGCGCCCGCTTGAGCGGGGCGAAATGACGTGGATCGGCCGCGACGACATTGCCCAGTCTAAGGAAGCTTCGGCGGCTTAAAACTTGGCCCGGTTAAGCTAAGCTCAAAGAGTGAAGTGCTCGCCTGTCCCCCCGGACAGGCTGCGCTCAATGAAGTCCTCGTCATGCCCCCGGCATGACTGCGGGCTTCATTCGTAATCGTTGCCCGACGGGCTCGGACGCGGCGGAGCGGCGGCGGTCAGGCGCAGCGCTTCGGCCGATTCGCTGAGCGATGCCAGCTCGTCCGTCTCGTCCTCTTCGTCGACGCGCACCTTCTGCAGGTTCGAAACGATCGCTTCCTGCAGATTGCGCGGGCGCACGGTCTCTTCCGCAATCTCGCGCAGGGCGACGACCGGATTCTTGTCGCGGTCGCGGTCGATGGTCAGATCGGCCCCGCCCGAAATCTGCCGAGCGCGCTGGGCGGCCATCAGAACCAGGTCGAACCGGTTGGGGATCTTGTCGACACAATCTTCGACTGTAACGCGCGCCATAAGTCGCTCCGCAAATGCACCGAAATCGGGAAAGATGGCGAGATAGCGAGGCGCCGCCCGAAGGTCAAGGAAATCGCCCGCTTGCCACGGAGGCACTGCCCAGCCACATCGGTGCGGTGAACGACGCTCGGACCCGATCGGCAGCAGCAAGGGCGGTGAAGTCCGACCTTCCCGCGCGGCAGGTCAAGGTCGACGGAAACCGGCTGACCTTGTTCGCCGGCGGACCCGAACGGCTCGAAGCGCTGATCGGGCTGATCGACGGCGCGAAACATTCGCTGCGCCTGCTCTATTACATCTTCCTCCCCGACGAGGCCGGGCAGCAAGTCAGGGCGGCGATAGAGCGCGCGGTGCAGCGCGGCGTTGCGGTGTCGCTTCTGATCGACGGCTTCGGAAGCGCCGGCACGCCCGAAGATTTCTTTGCAAGCGTCGCGGAGACCTCGCGCTTCTGCCGCTTCAACCCGTCGTACGGACGCCGCTACCTGCTGCGCAATCACCAGAAGCTGGCGCTCGCCGATGCCGATACCGACCGGGCGCGCGTGATGATCGGCGGGTTCAACGTCGCCGACGATTATTTTCGCACGCGCAAGCAAGGCGGCTGGCGCGACATCGGGCTGATCGTCGAAGGACCGGCGGCATCGCGGCTGCGGCCCTATTACGACCAATTGTTGAAGTGGACGCAGAGCCGCGACTCCAAGATGCGCACGATGCGGCGGCTCATCCGCCGCCACAGCGAGACCCGCGGCGTTCTGCAGTGGCAGCTTGGCGGACCGACGGCCCGGCTCAGCCCGTGGGGGGTCTCCACTTGCCGGGACCTGGTCCACAGCCAGGACGTCGAGATGATCGCCGCTTATTTCGCTCCCAGCTGGAGTTTGCTGAGGCGCATTGCCCGCGTCGGAAGGCGCGGGCGAGCGCGCGTGATCACCGCCGCCAAATCCGACAACAACGCGACCATCGCCGCAGCCCGTTTCACTTACGGCGGGCTTCTGAAGCGCGGCGTCGAGTTGTTCGAATATGTGCCGACCAAGCTTCATACCAAGCTCGTGGTGCTCGACGACGTGGTCCACATCGGATCGTCGAACTTCGACATCCGCAGCCTCTATCTCAACATGGAACTAATGCTGCGCGTCGACGATCCGGAGTTCGCGCAAATGATGCGCACCTATTTCGAGGGTGAGGTCGAGCACTGCCTCGCGATCACTCCCGAACTGCACCGAAAGCGCGCCAGCCTGCTCAACCGGATGCGCTGGGCGATATCCTTCTTCCTCGTCACCAGCCTCGATTATGGCGTGACCCGGCGCCTCAACTTTGGGCTGACGGACGGCGACTGAGGCTTGTTCCGCTTCCGGCTAGGGACTTGGCGTTGCAGCCGTCGGGAATCTGCACTCGGCCGTAGCATCCAACTTCGGAACGTCCGCTTTCGACCCATTGCGGACATTAGGCGCGAATGCGATTGCGCTGGCCATGCAGGTGGAAATTCTTTTCGATGGAACGCTGATCGGTCGGAGCAACCTCCGGCCGTCGGACCCTACCATGGCCGTAGCGATGGGGGAATTCGAGCCTAGCTCTGCCTACGATGTGCACGTTCACGCCGGTGAGATTGATGGAGTGCATATAGGCGAGCGGGCCTACAATCTCCCATATGCGATAATATCGATCGGCCACGGCGTGATCCGACACGAAGGAGTTTTCATTCAGGATTTCAGTGACAGCCTAGATGAGCGGCATATCTCGGTCATCATTCCTGATCCTGATTACGAGACCTTCTTCGGAAAGTCTCTTGCATGAAACTACGCGCGTTGCAGCGGGGCGAATGTCTGCTTTCCACCCTTGGCGGACATTCAGCGACACTCAGCCTTGGGTCAATCCCGACATAAAGGCAACTGAAAGGCGTCGGCTAGCTCACCGCGAATGACCAAGCGGCCAGCTACTTGCCCTTCGGCTCGCGCCAGGCCCAGAACAGGGTCGCGGGCGGCACGTTGATCCATTCGAAGCCGCGCTCGATTCGTTCGAAATGCGGCTGGATGAAATCGCGCACCTTGGGGCTGAACTGATAGACCAGGAAGGCGCCGCCGGGGCGGATAACCTTGGCCGTCGCCTCGCCGATGGCATCGCCAACGCCGGGCGGCAAAGTCGAAAACGGCAGGCCGGACAGGATGTAGTCCGCATGGCCGAAGCCGCGGTCGGCCAGGATTTTCTCGACGTCGGCCGCGGAACCGGTGACCGCGACCAGGCGGTCGTCGTCGATCGACTTCTTCAGATAGGAGGTGAACTCGGCATTGGTGTCGATGGTGACAAGCGTCGCATCCGCTGCCATCTTCTCGAGGATCGGGCGGGTGAAGGTGCCGACGCCCGGGCCATATTCGACGAAGACCTTGGCATTGTCCCAGTCGACTGGCTTCAGCATCTTCTCGATCAGGGTCCGGCTCGACGGGATGATCGATCCGACCATCACCGGATGCTTCAGGAAGCCGCGCAGGAATTGCCATTGCGGGCTCGAAATCCGCCGCGCCGCTGTGCGCATCAACTTGCGGGGACCTTTGAGCGCGCGGGCGGACGAATTGGGCATGGATGCTCCGGCTGGACAAAAGAGGGTCGGAGCGTTGGCAAATGCGCCGCCCCTTGGCAAGTTCCGCTTACTCTTCCGGCTTGCCGCCCGGTCGTGGCCGAAGCATGCCGGGAAGAACAAATCCAATTCCGCCCAACGGCCGCACCGCGTCGCTCTTCAGCGTGTCGTGGATGCGCGCATATTCCTCTTCCATCTCCGGCGTGACCGAAGCGCGGGTGTCGGCCAGCGCCGTTTCGAAGTCCGCCATTGTGACTTCGACGGAATCGAGCCCCCTGCGCAAAGCACTGAGCCCGGCGCGGCGAACGAGATCCTCGAGATCCGCACCGGTGAACCGGTCGGTGTGGCGCGCCAGCGACTCAAGGTCGACGTCCTTCGCCAGCGGCATTCCTTCGGTGTGGATGGCGAGAATGCGGCGGCGCCCGGCGGTGTCGGGCGGCCCGACGTAGATCAGCTCATCGAACCGGCCGGGCCGAATCAGCGCCGGATCGATCAGGTTCGGCCGGTTGGTTGCGCCGATCACGACGACGTTCTGAAGCTCTTCAAGCCCGTCCATCTCGGCGAGGATGGTGTTGACCACCCGCTCGGTAACCTGCGGCTCGCCAATCCCGCCGCCGCGTGCAGGCACAAGGCTGTCGAGTTCATCGAAGAAGATGATCGTCGGCGCGACCTGGCGCGCACGGGCGAACAGGCGCGCGATCTGCTGCTCGCTCTCGCCATACCATTTGCTGAGCAGGTCCGACGATTTGGTGGCGATGAAATTGGCCTGGCTTTCCTTGGCTGCGGCCTTGGCGAGCAAGGTCTTGCCGGTGCCCGGCGGGCCATAGAGGAGGAATCCCTTGGCCGGGCGGATGCCGATTCGGCGGAACGCCTCGGGATGCTTGAGCGGAAGCTCGACGCCCTCGCGCAATTTGTCGCGTGCCTGGTCGAGGCCGCCGATATCGTCCCAGCCTACGCGCGGAGCTTCGACCATCACTTCGCGCATCGCCGACGGCTGCACGCGCTTGAGCGCATTTTCGAAGTCGCTCGCCACGACCGACAATTTGTCGAGCATCTCCGTCGGTATCGCCTGCTCGGCGAGATTTAGTTCCGGCATGATCCGCCGCACCGTCTCGAGCGCGGCCTCGCGGGTGAGGGCCGCCAGATCCGCGCCGACGAAGCCGTAGGTTCGCCGCGCGAGGTCGTCGAGATTGACTCCAGCGTCGAGCGGCATGCCACGCGTGTGGATCGCCAGAATCTCGCGGCGGCCCGGCTCGTCGGGAACGCCGATCACAATCTCGCGGTCGAAGCGCCCGGGCCGCCGAAGCGCCTCGTCCAGCGCCTCCGGGCGATTCGTTGCCGCGATCACGACCAAATTCTGGCGCGGCTCGATCCCGTCCATCAGCGTCAGCAATTGCGCGACCAGGCGTTTTTCCGCTTCACCGGTGACCTGCCCGCGTTTGGGTGCGATCGAATCGATCTCGTCGATGAAGATGATCGCCGGCGCCTCTGCCGCCGCCTGCTCGAACAATTCGCGCAGGCGCTTCTCGCTTTCGCCATAGGCCGAGCCCATGATTTCCGGCCCGGCGATGTGGAAGAAATGCGCCGCGCTTTCATTCGCGACCGCTCGCGCCAACCGCGTCTTGCCGGTGCCCGGCGGCCCGTGCAGCAGCACGCCCTTGGGCGGATCGACCCCGAGCCGCTGGAACAGCTCCGGGTGCCGTAGCGGAAGCTCGACCATCTCGCGAAGTGCGTCGATTGTCGGACCCATTCCGCCGAGATCGTCATAGGTAACGTCGGCCCGCCGCTCGCCGGCCGGCTCCTTATATTCCGGAAGCAGTTCGACACTCGTCTTGCCGTCGATGTGGACGATTCCCTTCGGCACCGCCGTGACCACCACCAGCTTCAGTTCCTGAAGCGCGAATGCCGGGGCGTTGAGCAATTGCCGGATGTGATCGGGAATGTCGGCATTGACGCGCTGGTGGCCGCTGGTCGCGACCACGTCCGCCTCGGTCAGCGGGCGCCCGGCGAAGCTGCGCTGAAGCGCGGCGGCCGACCCCTGCAGGCGCATGTTGGGCTGGGCGGGCGCGAACACAACGCGGGTCGCGGGCTTGGAAACGGCCTTGCGCACCTCGACATAATCGCCCGATCCAACGCCAGCGTTCGCCCGCTGCAGCCCATCGAGCCGGATGATGTCGATGCCTTCGTCTTCGCCATATGGGCGGATGGCGCGCGCGGCGGTGGTTCGCGTCCCGACGATCTCGATCACATCGCCTTCCGCGAGGCCGAGTTCGTCCATCAGCTTGTCGGGCAGGCGCGCGACGCCGCGCCCATGCTCGGCGGGCGGAAGATTGGCCACCTGCACGCGCCGGCTGCTCGTGCGCTCCGCGGTGTCGACGTCAGCCATGCTCTCTCCTTCGTGGGCCGTGTCTTGCTAACGGAAGCGGCACGATCCGGTTCAAATCCTAGCTAGAACTTCAGCGCCCCGGCAATCTTGCGCACCACCGAGCGCGGAGCGAAGCGCGTCGAGTATGCGCCGATCTTGTTGGTCGCGCCTGCGATCACCACTGCCTTGTTGCGCTCCAGCCCCCTCAGTCCGATCTCGACCACCTTGGCCGAATCCATCGACAAGCGGTCGAACTTGTCGCCGGTAAAGCCCGCAACCTTGCCGAACTCGGTCCGCGTCGGGCCGGGGCAAAGCGCGGAGACCTTGATCCCGAACGGCTTCAACTCCTCGTGCAGCGCCTCGGTGAAAGACAGCACATAGGCCTTGGTCGCGAAATAGACGGCCATGCCCGGCCCGGGCTGGAAAGCCGCGGTCGATGCGACATTAAGGATCGCGCCCGACTTCCGCTCGATCATCTGGGGAGCGAAGCCCCGGCAGAGGTCGGTCAACGTGCCGATATTGAGGTCGATCATCTCGCGCTGGCGCGCGGCATCGAGTTCGGCAAAGCGGCCGCCAAGCCCGAACCCGGCGTTGTTGACCAGCAGTTCGACCTGGTCGCCGGCCTTCGCAACGTCTGCAAGCAGCCGTGCTGTTGCGCCCGGCTGGGCCAGGTCGAGCGCAACCGCCCGTGCATTGCCCAACTCATCCGCAAGCGCTCGCAGCCGGTCCGCCCGCCGCGCAACCAGCACCAGCCGCCGGCCCTGGGCGCTCAGCTGGCGCGCGAAATCCACTCCGAGCCCGGCCGAAGCACCGGTGATCAGCGCGACCGGGCGGCTGCCGAACATTCGCGAGCCGCCTCAGCTCGCCCGCTGCACCGTTGCCTTGACGATCGTGCCCGGCTCGCGCGGCGGTTCGCCGACGGGAAGCGCATCGACGAATTCCATGCCGCTCTCGACATTGCCCCACACCGTATATTGCCGGTCGAGGAAGCTCGCGTCGCCGAAGCAGATGAAGAACTGGCTGTTGGCGCTGTTCGGCGCCGACGTGCGCGCCATCGAGCAGGTGCCGCGCACGTGCGGCTCGGCGTTGAATTCGGCCTTGAGGTCGGGAAGCTGCGATCCGCCGCTGCCGGTTCCCGTCGGGTCGCCGCCCTGCGCCATGAAGCCGGGGATGACGCGGTGGAACTTCACGCCGTCGTAGAAGCCCTGTTCCGCCAGCTCGGTGATCCGCTGGACGTGACCGGGCGAGACGTCGGGCCGAAGCTTGATGACGACATCGCCGCCGGAAGAAAGGCTGAAGGTGAGGCGGTCGGCGTCGGCCATGGATCAAGCTCCGTATTAAAGTTCAGGTCGGCGGCGATGTAGGCGCGCGTGGCGGGTTGCGCCAGAGCAAGGGCCTCAATAGGAGCGTGCCCCAAGCACTTCATCGGGGGACACGGGCATGAGCGAGAGCGAGCATATCGCCGCCGCACCGATCGACCTCGAAGACGAGGCGGTGATGGACTCGGAGGACCGGCTGCGGCCGGAGTTCGTCGACCGCGTGCTCGATGCGGTCGCCGCCGGCGACGACGAGACCGCGCGCGAGCTGGTCGAGCCGCTCCACCCCGCCGATGTCGCCGACCTGATCGAGCTTGCCGCCCGCGACGAGCGCCAGGGCCTGGTGCGCGCGCTTGCCGAAATCGTCGACGCCGACGTGCTTACGGAGATGAACGAGCACGTCCGCGAGGCCCTGCTCGACGCACTCGAGCCGCAGCAGGTCGCCGACCTCGCCGGCCAGATGGAAACCGACGACGCGGTCGCCATCCTCGAGGATCTGGAGGAGGACGAGCAGCGTGCCGTGCTCCGGGCGATGGAGCCGGACGACCGCGCTGCAATCGAGGAAGCGCTTACCTACCCCGAGGAATCCGCCGGCCGGCTGATGCAGCGCGACCTGATCGCGGTGCCGGAGCATTGGAACGTCGGCCAGCTGATCGACTATCTCCGTCGCAACGACGAGCTGACCACCGACTTCTGGGAAGTGTTCGTGGTCGACCCCAGCCACCACCCGGTCGGCACCTGCAAGCTGTCTACGATCTTGCGCTCGCCGCGCTCGGCCAGGGTCGATCAGGTGATGGCGCGCGAGCAAACCCTGATTCCGTTCGACATGGACCAGGAAGACGTCGCGCTGCGCTTCCAGAAATACGCGCTCATTTCGGCCGCCGTCACCGACAATTCGGGACGGCTCGTTGGCATGATCACGGTCGACGACGTCGTCCACATCATCCAGGAAGAAGCGAGCGAGGACGTCCTGCTGTTGTCCGGCGCGGGCGAGGGCGACATCAACGAGCCCTTGCCGACCACGGTTCGGCGGCGCTTGACCTGGCTAGTCATCAACCTCGGCACGGCGATCCTTGCGGCTTCCGTCGTCAGCCTCTTCCAGGGAGAAATCAGCCGCTACACCTTGCTCGCCGTGCTGATGCCGATCATTTCGGGCATGGGCGGCAACGCCGGCACGCAGACCCTCGCCGTTTCTGTGCGAGCGATGGCAACCAACCAGCTCACCTCCTCCAACACGCTCCGTATGTTCGGCCGTGAATTCAAGATCGCCTTTTGGAACGGGCTCTCGCTCGGCCTGCTGATCTTCGGTGGCGTGCTGCTGGTGTTCGGCTACATCCATCCCGCGCCCAAGGCCCTGCTGCTGGCGAGCGTGATGGGCAGCGCAATGCTGATCAACAATTTGATCGCCGGGCTCACCGGCATTCTCGTGCCGGTCACCCTCGAACGAGCGCGCGTCGATCCCGCGGTTTCGTCGGCGGTGTTCGTGACGATGGCGACGGACGTGATGGGCTTCTTCAGCTTCCTCGGCCTTGCCTCGATTACCGGGCTCGCCAGCTAAGCGGTTGAACGACAAGCCATTTCACGGCACTTTGAGCCGGTGCCGAATCTCCACCTGACCAAAGTCGCGTTCGCCTGCGCGAACTTCTCCGTGCTTGAGGCACGCATCGCCGGGCGAGCCCTCGACGGTGAAGTCCGCGTCGTCACCCGCATGCGACCGAAGCGGGCCGCGGAACTGATCGGCGGCTCGCTCTACTGGATCGTCAAGCACCGCATGGTCGCCTGCCAGCAGATCCTCCGCTTCGACGATCGCGAGGACGGGCGCATCGACATCGTCTGCGCGGCCGAGCTCGTTCCCGTCGCTCCGATCCCGCGCCGGGCACACCAGGGCTGGCGCTATTATGAAGCGGACCTCGGCGAAACTTCGGCGGTCGAGCAATCCGGAGTCGGCGAGCTTCCGCCGCAGCTGTTCACCCGATTGGCGGCGCTGGCTCTGGTTTAGCTTATTTGCAGCCGAGGACGCTTGCGGAGCCGTAGATGCGGTTGGTGCATGCGGGGCTTCCCGTCAACTCGACCTGGGCCGTGCCATAGGCATCGACCTTCGCGCTGCTTGACGCGGCGATCTTTACCGTAGCCGGGCCTTCCGCCGCGATGGTCACGTCCTTGCTGGCAAGATTGGCGGCGTCGAGCGTTGAGCTTCCGCGTACCTGCGCGGTAAGCCGCGGAGCGCGCCCGGCGACAGTCGCCAGCGCGGTTCCGGCGATCCGGATCCGCAGTTGGTCAACATCCGCCTGACCGATCGAGGCCGATCCGGGCCCTTCCACCGCAAGGTCGAAGCTCAATGCCCGGACCTTGTCGATTGCCACCGACCCGGCGCCGTTGACCCAGGCCGAAGCAAGTTCGTACGTTCCCACCGATATCTCGACCGCCGTGTGCGCCTGTCCCGGAAAGCCGCCCCAGGCCGATCGGTCGGGATGCACGATCAGCGTGTTGCCCTGCACCTCGATCGCGAGATGATCGAGCGCCGAAGGCTCGCCCGTCGCTCGCGCGAAGGGCGCGCTGTCGGTGGTGACCTTCACATTATAGGGGCCGTCGATCCGGATCTTGGTGAAGCCGGTAACGGTGAACGAGCGATCGGCCGCTGCGGCCGGCGAGACGGCGGCGACAATGGCGATGACGGGAAGGAGGATGCGCATGCGCCACCTTCTGCGCATTCATGGTTAAGGCGCTCTTAAGAGCAGCGAACGTTGCCCGATCCGGCCTTGCTGATCGTGCAACGGGCTCCACCGCTGATCTCGACATCGCCGGACCCCATGATGTTCACCGCGGCGGTGCCGGTCGCGCGCGCGCTGATGTTGCCAGACCCGGCAATGCTGGCCGACGCGCTCTGCGCCGCGACTCCGCTGGTGTCGATGTCGCCGGATCCTTCAATGTTCAGCGCCATCATACCGGCACGCCCGCGCTCCGCCTTCATGCTTCCCGAGCCGCCTACGCCAAGGTTGACCGACTGTACTTCGAGCAAGGCGATCGAAAGGTCGCCCGAACCGCTGATCCCACCTTCGAAGCGGTCGCCCTTGACCTGATCGACCCGAATTCCGCCGGATCCAGCGATCTGAGCGCCGCGCAAGGCCGGGGTGGTCACCGCGACGTTGATCGTGTCATGGCGGCCCCAACCCCAGTGGAAGCCGCGCTTCTCCTCGCGCGGGTGGATCAGCAGGGTGTCGCCGCGGACCTCCACGACCATCCGGTCGAGCATGTTCTGCGGCCCGCGCGCCGAAACGCTCGAAGCGCTTCCGGTGCGGACCTGCACTTCGAAGGGCCCGCTCACCTCGATCTTCTGGAACGCGCCGACCTGGTAATTGCGCGAAGCGTCCGGTCCGGGATCCTGCGCCCCGGCATGGCTGCACGCCGCCGCCAGTACCCCCGCCGCAACTGCGCCCGCGATTGCGAATGCCTTGGCCATCTTGCTCTCCCTGATCTTTCCGTATTACTGCACTAATACAGCACTACGACGGCCGCGGCAACCCCTGGCGCTACATTTGTAGCTTGTGCTACAATTGTAGCGCCAGCGCAAGCAGGCAGAGGAACAAGCCGCAAGCGGGCAAAAGAAAAGGGGCGCACCCGCAGGCACGCCCCTTGTTCTTAAGGCTCGGTAGAGAGCGGACCCTCAGGCGGCGAGCTCGGCCTTCGCCTTGTTGTGGATCGCCGCCGCCTTGTTCAGGATCTCGAGGATCTGCTTGAGCGCGGTCGGTTCATCGACCTGCTCCATGGCTGCAAGCTCGCGAGCGAGGCGCGACGAAGCGGCTTCGAAGATCTGCCGCTCGGAATAGCTCTGCTCCGGCTGATCGTCGGCGCGGAACAGGTCGCGGGTCACTTCGGCGATCGACGTGAGGTCGCCCGAATTGATCTTCGCTTCATATTCCTGGGCGCGGCGCGACCACATGGTCCGCTTGACCCTCGGCTTGCCGGTCAGGGTCTCGAGCGCGTCCTTCATCGTCTTGTCCGACGACAGCTTGCGCATGCCCACGGAATCGGCCTTGGCGACCGGAACCCGAAGGGTCATCTTTTCCTTTTCGAAGCGAAGGACGTACAGTTCGAGATGGGCACCTGCGATTTCAGTGCTTTGCAGCTCGACGACGCGACCGACTCCATGCTTGGGGTAAACGACATAATCGCCAACGTCGAAGCTAAGCGCCTTTGCAGCCATTGTGCACCTTTCCTATGTTACGCGGATCGGAGCCCGAACATACCGCATCGCCCCCAAAACGACGGCCGGTTGTGGCTCTCCACCCTCTGTCAGGTTCCTGCAAAACAGCCGCCGAGTGAATCGCGGCGGCTGGTTGTCGCAATTATATAACACAAGTCAGACTAAATCGCCAGTCCGAGTTGGACCGGCGCCTGTATCTCCGCCCCGCCCAGATTGTGGAGCCCGAGACCGAGCAGGCGAATGCCCTTTGGAAGCGGATGAAGCGCGGTCAGCAGCGCCTGGCCAGCAGTGCGGAAATCTTCCTGGCTCGCGACCGGCGACGGGAAGCTCTTCGACCGGGTGATCAGCGTGAAGTCCCCATATTTCACTTTCAACGTCACGGTGCGCCCGCTGACTTCGGCCCGTTCGATCCGGTCCCAGGCATAGCCCGCGATCCGCTCCAGTTCCGCCGCCAGCCGCTCTGGCTCGATCAGATCTTCGTCGAAAGTGCGCTCGGCGCTTACGGACTTGTAAGGGCGATCCGGCTTCACTTCGCGGTCGTCGATTCCCCGGCAAATCCGCCAATACCA
Organism: Sphingomicrobium sp.; assembly: GCA_039915925.1. GTDB lineage: Bacteria > Pseudomonadota > Alphaproteobacteria > Sphingomonadales > Sphingomonadaceae > Sphingomicrobium. The sequence continues at coordinate 2,762 of JBDSMG010000031.1, read as the reverse complement.
GTGCGCCGAGCTCCCGAAATGCGCCTCCAGCTGCGGCACCGTCCAGTCGCGCAGTTCGGCGCCGGTGTGGATGCCCAGCCGCTCCATCTTCCTCGCCGTCACCGGCCCCACCCCATGAAAGCGCGCGACGGGAAGCGACGCGACGAACTCGGGCCCGCGCTCGGGAGTGATTACGCACAGGCCGTCGGGCTTGCGGTGGTCGGAGGCGAGCTTGGCGATGAACTTGCAATAGGACACTCCGGCCGAGGCGGTGAGGCCGGTCTCGTCGCGAATGCGCCTGCGGATCGATTCGGCGATCGCCCGGGCACTGCCCAGCCCGTGCCGGTCCTCGCTGACGTCGAGATAGGCCTCGTCCAGGCTCAGCGGTTCGACCAGGTCGGTGTACCGCGCGAATATTTCACGAATCTGCTGCGAAACGCAGCGATAGACGTCGAACCTCGGCTTGACGAAGATCAGCTCCGGGCAGCGGCGTTTGGCCGTGACCGAGGGCAGGGCCGATCGCACGCCGAACTTGCGCGCTTCATAGGATGCCGCCGCAACGACGCCGCGGTGCCCGCCGCCGACGGCCACCGGCTTGCCTTTCAGCGAAGGATCGTCGCGCTGCTCTACCGACGCGTAAAATGCGTCCATGTCGACATGGATAATCTTGCGGATCGACGGGTGAGGATTTGTCACGGTTCACGGCTTTGCAATGGCGCCGACTACTGCTTAAGGCCCCGCCGCATGAACATCCATGAATATCAAGCCAAAGAGCTGCTCGCCAAATATGGTGTCCCGGTCCCGGCCGGCCACGCCGCAATGTCCGTCGATGAAGCCGTGGAGGCGGCCGGAAAACTGCCCGGGCCGTTGTGGGTCGTGAAGGCGCAGATCCACGCGGGCGGGCGTGGCAAGGGCAAGTTCAAGGAACTCGGCCCCGACGCCAAGGGCGGTGTTCGGCTTGCGAAATCATTGGATGAAGTCCGCGCCCACGCGCAGGAAATGCTTGGGCATACGCTCGTCACCATCCAGACCGGCGACGCCGGCAAGCAGGTGCAGCGGCTCTACATCACCGATGGCGTCGACATCGCCCGGGAATTCTATCTTGCGCTGCTCGTCGATCGCGACACCGGCCGAATCGCCATCGTTGCCTCAACTGAAGGCGGAATGGATATCGAAACCGTTGCCCATGACACGCCCGAGAAGATCGAAACGCTGACGATCGATCCGGCGACCGGGCTGATGCCGCACCACGGCCGCGCGGTTGCAGCGGCGCTTGGCCTCAAGGGCGATCTCGCCAGGCAGGCGGCCTTCGTGCTCGCCAAGCTTTACGACGCGTTCGTCGGCACCGACGCCAGCCAGATCGAAATCAACCCGCTGGCGGTCACCGATGACGGCAAGCTGCTCGTGCTCGATGCGAAAGTGGGCTTCGATTCGAACGCCATGTTCCGCCACAAGGATCTGGCCGAGCTGCGCGACCTGACCGAAGAAGACCCCATGGAGATCGAGGCGTCGAAATATGACCTCGCCTACATCAAGCTCGACGGCGACATTGGCTGCATGGTCAACGGCGCCGGCCTCGCCATGGCGACGATGGACATCATCAAGCTGAACGGTGCCTTCCCGGCCAACTTCCTCGATGTCGGCGGCGGCGCTTCGAAGGAAAAGGTCACGGCCGCGTTCAAGATCATCCTCAGCGATCCGGCGGTGAAGGGCATCCTCGTCAACATCTTCGGCGGCATCATGAAGTGCGACATCATCGCCGACGGAATCGTTGCCGCCGCGCGCGAGGTGAACCTCAACGTGCCCCTCGTCGTCCGCCTCGAAGGCACCAACGTCCAGCAGGGCAAGGACATCCTCGCCCACTCCGGCCTTCCCATCGTCGCCGCCAATGATCTCGGCGACGCCGCGCAGAAGATCGTCGCGGAAGTGAAAAAAGCCGCTTGATATCCTTCAGACGCTCATCTTCACCGGATTGTCAGCGATCATTGTCGCCGGGGTCGGTGGTACGGTGCTCGCGATGCGGCGGGGCGTGGCTTCGATCCGTTGGTCGATTGCAGGATTGCTAATCGCGGTCATCGCCAATTATCCCGTGCTCGAGTTCGCAAATGCCCGCGATCCAGAAGCGGGGCCGATGGGGCTGCTCATTGTCGGAACGCTGGCATTCCTTTCGCTGTTTTTCATTGGTTTGGGAACTCTTCTGGGTGAGATCGCGGTGAGGGGTGCCAGAAGATCGTCGCGGAAGTGAAGAAGGCCGCGTAGCTCGTCCTTCGATACGCCGCTTTGCGACTACTCAGGAAGAGCGGACCTGTTTCCACTCCCGTTCGTCCTGAGTAGAGACTGAGTAGGCGGAGCCATACCGAAGGCTCGTATCGAAGGACAATATCGCATGAAGCTGCTCGTCGCAGTGAAGCGGGTGATCGACTATAACGTCAAACCCAGGGTGAAGATGGACGGCTCCGGCGTCGATCTTGCCAATGTCAAAATGAGCATGAACCCGTTCGACGAGATTGCCGTCGAGGAGGCGATCCGCCTCAAGGAACAGGGCGTCGCAACGGAGATCGTGGCCGTGTCCATCGGCCCGGCGAAGGCGCAGGAGACGCTGCGGACCGCGCTGGCGATGGGAGCCGACCGCGCGATCCTGGTGACGACCGACGAAGAAGTGGAGCCGCTCGCCGTCGCCAAAATCCTCGCCAAGCTTGCGGAGGAAGAGCAGCCGGGCATGATCGTGCTCGGCAAGCAGGCGATCGACGACGATTGCAACCAGACCGGGCAGATGCTCGCGG
>JBDSMG010000018.1:0-69999 GCA_039915925.1 Sphingomicrobium sp. | reverse complement strand
CTGGACCGCGAGATATTCGACGATCCGGTCCTTCACCTTCTCGAGCGCATAATGATCCTCGTCGAGGATCGCCTGCGCGGCCGAGATGTCCTTCTTGATCTTCGACTTCTTGCCCCAAGGGAGCCCCAGCAGCACGTCGAGATAGTTGCGCACCACCGTGGCCTCGGCGCTCATCGGCGCCATGGTCTTGAGCTTCTTGAGTTCGGTCTGCGCCTTGGTCCGCGCTTCCTTGCTCAGCTTGAGCGTCGCGATCTTCTGCGTCAGCTCGGCGATCTCGTCGCCCTCGCCTTCTTCGCCCTCGTTGCCCAGTTCGCGCTGGATCGCCTTCAACTGCTCGTTGAGATAATATTCGCGCTGGGTCTTCTCCATCTGCCGCTTCACGCGGCTGCGGATCTTCTTCTCGACCTGGAGGACACCCAGCTCGCCCTCCATGAAGGCGAACACCATTTCGAGCCGGCGCGCGGGGTTGAGTTCGCCAAGCAGCGCCTGCTTGTCGGCGACCTTGATCGACAGGTTGGAAGCGACAGCATCGGCGAGGATCGAAGGATCTTCGATCTCGGAGAGCTGGATTCCCGTTTCCGGCGGAAGGCGCTTGTTGAGCTTGGCATAATTTTCGAACTGATCGATGACCGAGCGCATCAGCGCCTGCGCCTCGGCACCCTCGGCCTCCTCTTCCACGATCTCCTCAACGGTCGCGGTCATGTGCCCTTCGCCCGGCACGAGCTCGATCAACTTTGCCCGGCGAACGCCCTCGACAAGCACGCGGACCGTCCCGTCCGGCAGCTTGAGCAGCTGCATGGCGGTGGCGATCACGCCGAGGTCGTAGAGCGAATCCCGGTCGGGATCGTCCTCGCCCGGATCGAGCTGGGCAACCAGGAACAGTTCCTTGTCCGCCGACATCGCGGCTTCAAGCGCGGCAACCGATTTCTCACGGCCGACGAACAAAGGCACGATGCGCTGCGGGAAGACGACAATGTCACGAAGGGGAAGGATCGGGAGAGTACGAGTCATGCCCCACATATGGGCGTAGGGCCCCGCTTCCGCAACAAAGCCGGGAACACGGCTGCGGCTCGCTCGCTGTGAAAAGCAACAAAGCTGTGGAGTGTTTGGCGATGGACGAGAAGGAAAAGATCGGCACTGGCGCTAACGAGCGGGCTCACAGCGAGACGATCGCCGGAACCGGCCCTGGCATTCCCGACGATGCGCTTGCGCCAGGCGAAGAGCTGCCGGAGCCCCCGACCGACGAAGAGGTTCAGCGTGTCGCGAGCAAGCTCGGCGCTCCGATCGGCGGGCGAGGCAACCTGCCGCTCGATGGCGAATGAACCGGGAGCGTCATAAACATATTGATTCCGTTCAGCTTCCTCCTCCTATAGGCGATCGCGTGATGAAGATTGCGACGATCTTGCTGGCGTTTAGCGCCCTGTCTCTTCCTGCGGCCTCGCCTGCGCAATCCGGCTATCCCGGACCGGCATACCCGCCACCGCCGCCGCCATATCCGCCCGGAGCGCAGTTTCCGGGCCCGTATCAACCTGCACCGCAGGCCGCCTGGGGAGCACCGGCGCCGGCTGCGACCCCGGCGGCAACGCGGGCGCAGCACAAGAAACCGATCGAGCCGATCGATCTGCCGCCCGCGATCGAGCAGGGCGTGGACATGATCTACATCGACCCTGAGATCGAGCCGACCATGACTCATCGCGAGGCCCTGCTTCACGATATGTCGTTCGACGATTTCAGCGGGGCTCCCGTCGACCTCTTCCTCCCGCTCAACCCGCTCTACACCGACCTTCGCCGCGGGCTTATGAAATACCGGCAGCGGTGGGGCGACCTGCCCGCCATCCCGATTGCGAGCGGTCCCGCGCTGAAGCCCGGCTTGACCGATCCGCGCGTTGCCGATCTGCGGGAGCGGCTCGGGCTCGCACCCGGCACCAAATATGACGAGCAACTTGCTGCAGTCGTGAAGGAATATCAGGCGGCGCATGGGCTAAAGCCCGACGGTATCGTTGGCGCCGGTGTGATCGCTTCGCTCAACCGGGGACCGGACTATTACGAGAAGCTGATCATGATCAACATGGAGCGGGCCAAGCGGCTGCCGCTCGAAGGCGAGCGCAACCGTTACGTGCTCGTCGATGCCGGTGGCGCCCGCCTGTACATGTTTGAGAACGGGCGCATGGTCGACAGCATGAAGGTGATCGTCGGCAAGCAGGAAACCGCCACGCCGATGATGGCGGCGCTAATCAAATATGCCAGCGTGAACCCCTATTGGAACGTGCCGCCGGAGCTGGTGCGCACTCTGATCGGCCCGCGCGTCGTCGCGCAGGGCATCAGCTATCTGTCCGAGCGCGAATATCAGGTGCTATCGGACTGGAGCGACAATCCGCAGGTCATCGATCCCAGCACGATCGACTGGCAGGCGGTGGTCAATGGGAAGAAGGAAGTACGACTGCGTCGCCTGCCCAGCCCCGCCAATTCGATGGGCATGATCAAGTTCATGCTTCCGAACGACTTCGGCATCTATCTCCATGACACGCCCGAGAAGGCGCATTTCACCAAAGGCGAGCAGTGGATCAGCAACGGTTGCATCCGGCTTGAGGACGCACAACGCCTGGCGCGCTGGCTGTTCGGGAGCATGCCGACAGGGCGCGACCCCAAGGTCGAGGAAGATGTGCAGCTGAAGGAGCCGGTGCCGGTCTACGTTACCTATCTGACCGTCGCTCCGAGCGCATCAGGCGTCACGTTTCGCGCCGATCCCTATGGGCGCGACGAGCATGTGCTCGCCAATCTCAATCGCACCGGGACTTTCGCCTCGCTGCGTCGGTAGGCCGGTGACTGGAGGGCGCGCGCCTTAAGCGGCGTCGCCCGTCTTGTCCTTCTTTGCATAGACGCGGACCGGGTCCTTGCGGCCCTCGATTACGTCCTTGTCGACATGGACTTCGTCGACACCGTCCATTGAGGGCAGGTCGAACATCGTGTCGAGTAATATGCCCTCGAGGATCGAGCGCAGTCCACGAGCGCCGGTCTTCCGGTCGATCGCCTTGCGCGCAACCGCGGCCAGCGCCTCGTCGGTGAAGTCCAGCTCGACATCTTCCATGTCGAACAGCTTTGCATATTGCTTCACGAGCGCATTCTTCGGCTCGACCAGGATCTTGACCAAGGCGGTCTCGTCCAGGTCCTCGAGCGTCGCAATCACCGGCAGACGGCCGATGAACTCGGGGATCAGCCCGAAACGCAGCAGGTCTTCCGGTTCGCAATTCTTCAGCACTTCGCCGGTCTTGCGCTCCTCGGGAGCCGCAACGAACGCGCCGAAGCCGATTGACTTGCCCTGCAGGCGGTCAGCGATGATCTTTTCCAGGCCCGCGAAGGCGCCACCGCAGATGAAGAGGATGTTGGTCGTGTCGACCTGCAGGAATTCCTGCTGCGGATGCTTGCGGCCGCCCTGTGGCGGGACGGAGGCGGTGGTGCCCTCCATCAGCTTGAGAAGCGCCTGCTGAACGCCCTCGCCCGATACGTCACGAGTGATGGACGGGTTGTCGGACTTGCGGCTGATCTTGTCGATCTCGTCGATGTAGACGATCCCGCGCTGCGCCTTTTCGACATTATAGTCAGAGGCCTGGAGCAGCTTGAGGATGATATTCTCGACGTCCTCGCCGACGTAGCCGGCCTCGGTCAAAGTCGTAGCGTCCGCCATGGTGAACGGCACGTCGAGGATCCGCGCAAGCGTTTGCGCAAGCAGGGTCTTGCCGCAGCCCGTCGGGCCAATCAACAGGATGTTGGACTTGGCGAGCTCGACGTCGTTACCAGTCTTGGCGCCATGGTTCAGCCGCTTGTAATGGTTGTGCACGGCGACCGAGAGCACGCGCTTGGCTCGCGGCTGGCCGATCACATAATCGTCGAGGACCTTGCAGATCTCGCTCGGCGTCGGAACGCCATCGCGAGTCTTGACCAGCGAGGACTTGCTCTCCTCGCGGATGATGTCGTTGCAGAGTTCGACGCACTCATCGCAGATGAACACGGTCGGTCCGGCAATGAGCTTCCTCACCTCATGCTGCGATTTACCGCAGAAGGAGCAGTAGAGGGTGCTCTTGCTGTCACCGCCACCAGATAGCTTGGTCATTCGCGTCCTTACCGTTCGGCCGACGAACGACCGATTGCTGCAGCCATGCTAGCTTGGCTTTTCGCACAAGCAAGCTCTCGGGAGTGTTAACGCCGCCTCCCGACCGATGGCTTCTTCGCAACCAATATGGACTTGGGTCTCCGCCTCCGCAAGTGCGGCCGTACGTGAGAAATCAGCGGGTTACGGCGGCGAGCGCCTCGCGCATCGCGTCCTTGAAGGCCGAGCGGTGATAGATGTCATTGTGTCCCGCGCCGGGAATCGTCTCATCATAAGACATTGTTTTTACAGCTTTGCGGAGCGCCTCGGTGCGTGCGGGCATGATCAGGCTGTCGTTTTCGGCGGCGATTATCGCGGTCGGCGTCGAAATCTTTTTGAGTGCGGCAACCGAGTCCATCTCGTGCCGGAAAAGGGCGCCTATGGGCAGCAACGGGTAGTGCCCGGCTGCCACAGCCTTTAGCGAATCGAACGGCGTCACAAGGATCAGGCCGTCGAGCTTGCGCTGACTCGCGAGATGCGCCGCAACTCCCGTGCCGATGCTGAACCCGACCGCGACGACACGCTCCGCCTTCAGACGATCAACGGCGAAATCATGGACGAGCACCGCATCGTCGAGCAGTGCGTCGGCGGACGGCTCCCCGGTCGAGGGCCGGTAGCCCCGATAGTGAAAGCCGATGACGTCGACGTCGGGATAGATCTGATGGATGTAGCTGGCGGCCTCCTGGCTGTTCCACGCATTGCCGGCGAAGCTCAGGATCAGCGTTCCGTCGCCATTGCCGTGCAACGGTCGGATGTGCATTCCGTGGAGGGTCTCGCCGTCCGGAGTATCGAGTTTCAAGCGCTCGGCACCCTTGGGCAAAGGGCCTGCGGGGCCGACCGCATGAGTCGGGAAGATGAAATGGGTCTGCAGGCTGAACATCAGGAGGACGACCGCATAAAGAACGAGTGCCGCGGCTGCGAGCCTGCGGACTGCGTGCTTCAACCCGCCAATGCGGCGTCGATGGCGGGAGTAACGCGGTCGACTGTGTACGGCTTTTCGATCAGCGGGACGGAGGCGAACTCTGGTGGCGGCGGATCCACATGACCGCCGCTCGCAATCACGAACGGAACGCCGCTCTCGCGCAACCGGGTCGCAACCGGCCAGACGTTCTCGCCCTTGAGGTTCACGTCCAGAATGGCGACGTCGAACCCGCCTCTGTCGACCGCCGACATTGCTTCAGCGACATTGTCACAGGAGCCGGCGACGTTGTGGCCAAGGGACTCGAGGAAATCCTCGAGCATCATGGCAATGAGCGGTTCGTCCTCAACAATGAGGATTGAGCGGGACGCAGACATCCGTTCGGCATAAGTGCAGTTTTGCGAAGTTCAAAGCGCTATTTGGCGGCGAGTACGCGCCGCGCAGCCTCTGCAAGCTCCTGCACGGAGAAGGGCTTAGGCAGAAAGGCCACGTCGTCGATGTCGATCGAGTTGCGCAATTGCTCCTCGGCATAGCCGGACATGAAAAGGATTTTGAGGTTCGGCCGCGTCTTGCGCGCTTCGCGGACCATTGTCGGACCGTCCATCACCGGCATCACCACGTCGCTGATGAGAAGCGCGATATCCTCGTCGGCGCGACCGAGCACCTCAAGCGCTTCCTCGCCATTATCGGCCGTGATCACCTTGTAGCCGTGGCGGGTCAGCGCCCGCTCGGCCACACTGCGCACCATCGGCTCGTCCTCGACCAGAAGCACGGTTCCGCTGCCCCACAGCTCGTCCTGCTTGGGCTTGGGCGCCTTGCGGGCGGCGCGGGCTTCCTTCTCCTCACGGTGGACCGGCAGGTAGATGACGAAGCGAGTCCCCTCACCCACCTTCGAGTCGGCGAAAATGAATCCGCCCGACTGCTTGACGATCCCGTAGACCGTCGACAGCCCAAGGCCGGTGCCCTTGCCGACCTCCTTGGTGGTGAAAAAGGGTTCGAACACTTTGCTGAGGATGTTCGGGGCAATTCCGCAGCCAGTGTCCATCACCGAAAGCGCGCTATAGTCGGCGATCGGCAGAATTTCCGACCCCAGTTCCGCAACCTGGTCGGCGCGGACCGAATAGGTCTGGATTGTCAGCGTGCCCCCGCCGCCAGACGCCATGGCGTCGCGCGCATTGACCGCAAGATTGACGATAACCTGCTCGAGCTGGCCCGGATCGGCGCGCACGGCGCCGAGGTTGCGCCCGTGCTTCACCACCAGCTGAACGGTTTCGCCAAGCAGGCGCTTCAACAAATGCGACACTTCCGAAATCACATCCGGAAGCTGAAGGACCTGCGGCCGGAGCGTCTGCTGGCGCGAGAAAGCGAGCAACTGGCGCGTAAGACCGGCGGCGCGGTTGGAGTTAGACTTAATTTGCTGGATATCGTCATAGTCGCTGTCGCCGGGCGTGTGCCGCATCAGCATCAGGTCGCAATGGCCGATGATCGCCGTCAGGATATTATTGAAATCGTGCGCAACACCACCGGCAAGCTGGCCGACCACCTGCATCTTGGTGGCCTGGGCGATCTGGCGCTTGAGCTTGGCCTCTTCGCTATTGTCCTTGAGAAGCAAAAGCACGGCCGGCTCGCCGAGGCCGCGAAGACCCGCGATAGTCAGCGCCACCGGCTCCGACGGATCCCGTGCAAGACGAATGGCAAGGTCCCCCGACATGGCCGGCCCGCGTGCGTTGCGGCGAACCGCGTCCGCAACCGCTGCCTTGTCGTCCTTGATCACGAGGTCGCCCGGATAGGTCGGCTGGCTGTTGCCCTTGATTCCACCCGCGCTTCGGAACGCCTGGTTCATGGTGATGAAGCGACCGTCGCGATCGACCAGCGCGAGGCCGATCGGCAGAACGTCGAGCAAGGCCTGCAGGTTGGACTCGCTCGCGCTCTCGGCCGGCGCTCCCGCGAACATAAGATAAGCGCCGGCGCTGCTCTCCCGTTCAGTCGGCACGTGGACCAGGCGCAGCGGAGCTGCCGTTTCCGGATCATTTCGGAAACGCGTCCTACCGCCCTCGCCGATCAGGAGATCGGCAAAATTCGGGTTCGAGTCGTTGGGAGTCAGCGCGGCTCGCTCGGCAAAGGCCTGATTGCACGAGGCGACCTGCCCGTCCGGTCCGACGAACGCAGCGAGCACTCCGGCGTCACCGAGCCTTTCGCCGCCATCGCCGCCGAACCAGCGCTGGGCCAGTAACTGGGCATCCGGCCCACGGGATTTCGGGAAGCGCCACAAAAGCAGATCGTCGCGGATCCCGACCCGCTCGACCTCGACCGCGCTGTTGCCGGTCGGTGTCGCCACCCCAGTCACGCAACCGGCGCCGTCGCGGCAGGCCATTGTGCGCGCAAGCTCGAGCGACTTGCGCCCGTCCTCGTCCGCACCCAAGGCAGCCGGCGGAATGGCTCCGAATGCTTCCCGATAGGGCTCATTAGCGATGAGCAGCGAGCCTTCGTGCGTTGTCAGCGCCGCCGGCTCCGGACAGAGCCCGAGGGACGCGCCAACAACCGAAAAGTCCGGAGCGGCCGGCAATGCGACCATCGCCACGGGCTCCGCCCAGTCGCGGCGAAGCAGGAAGACCGCCGCGACACAAAGCAACGCGCCGAGCAGCAGCCCGGCAATCGCCTGACCGAAGCTCGCCAGCACGAGCGCGGCCGTAAGCGCCGCTGCAACGACGACGATCGGAAGGAGCAGTCGGGCCGCCCGGTCGCGCGGGGAAGATTCAAGCTGCGGAAGTTTTTCCAGGAGCATTGCCGCTCGCAGTCCTCAATCCACGACCGAGCGCTGCCGGCGGCGGCCCCAGCGCGCGGCGAGCAGCCCACGCCAAAGAAGCGCGCTGACGGCGTAGCCGATCAGCGATGCCGCAAGTGCGATCGTCAGGATTCCAAGCGCCCATGGCCCAGAGGCATCGTGAAGCCACTGCATGAACTGCGCGGCCTCACCCGAAACATGAACATTGGGCGGCTTGAACGCGAAGTCGTTGCGGCCAAGCTCCCACTGTCCGGTGCGATAGGCAGCATAATAGAGCGGCGGAATCGTGAGCGGGTTCACGAACAGTGTGAAACCCGCGGCGACAGCGACATTCGCGCGCAGCGGAATCGCAAGCAGCGCCGCGACGATCATGTGCATGAACGGTATGATCACGCCGATGCCGAGACCGAGCGCCACTGCCCGTGGGACCGAACGCCGGTGTAACCTCCAAAGCGCGGGATCGGTCAGGCGATGCGCGAACGGACGCAGGAGCCGGTTGGAGTGAACCGAGTCGCGGGTCGGCACGTGCCGGCGAACGAAAGCGGTGAGGCCCGCGCTAAACATGGCGGCGAAGCAGGCGCTGCTGCTCCCGCTTCCAGTCGCGTTCCTTTTCCGTGTCGCGCTTGTCGTGCATCTTCTTGCCTCGGGCGATCGCAAGCTCGACCTTCGCCCTGCCCTTGCCGTTGAAATATATCGACAATGGTACGAGAGTCAGGCCCTGGCGAGTGACCGCGCCGTGCAGCTTGGCGATTTCGCGGCCCTTGAGCAACAGTTTCCGGGGGCGCCGCGGGGCATGATTGAGCCGGTTGCCGTGGCTATATTCGGGAATGTGGCTGTTGATCAGCCAGACTTCTTCCCCTTCCACCGCGGCATAGCTTTCGGCGATCGAACCTTCGCCGAAGCGAAGCGACTTCACTTCGGTGCCGGTGAGCGCGATGCCCGCCTCCATCCGCTCCTCGACAAAATAGTCGAAGCGCGCGCGGCGGTTCTCGGCAACGACCTTGGCCTTGTCGAAGGGCGATGGAAGCGGCTTGGACACGGCCTAGGCGAGGCCGGCGTGCGCCAGCGCTTCATCGACCGCCTTGCGGCTCGCCTCGGAAGAACCGACCATCGGCAGCCGAAGCTCCGGATTGAACCCCGCGCGAACCCGGCTCAGCGCATATTTGACGGGCCCGGGGGAGGCGTCCGTGAAGAGCGCGATGTGCAAGGGATACAGCTTGTCCTGAAGCCTCAGTGCTTCATCCCACCGGCCTTCTCGCGTTGCGCGCTGAAAGTCGGCGCACAGGCGAGGCGCGACGTTGGCACTCACCGAAATGCAGCCAACGCCGCCCATGGCGTTGAACGCAAGCGCGGTCTCGTCATTGCCTGACAGCTGGCAGAAATCGTCTCCGCAGGCTGCCCGCTGCGCGGAGACCCTCCCAAGGTCGCCGGTCGCATCCTTGATCCCGACGATGTTGGGAAACTTCGAAACTTCGCCAAGAGTCTCGACGGTGATGTTGGTCACCGTCCGGCCTGGTACGTTGTAGACGATGATTGGCATCTCGACCGCACTGGCAAGCGCCTTGAAATGCTCGATCAGGCCGGTCTGGCTCGGCCGGTTGTAATAAGGAAGCACGACCAGAGCGGCGTCCGCGCCATTCTTCCTGGCCTCCGCCATGTTGGCGATCGCAACTTGAGTATTGTTCGACCCGACGCCTGCGATAACCGGCACCCGGCCCTTCGCCTGGTCAACGCAAATGGCAATGACGCGATGATGCTCTTCGAAGTCCAGGGTCGCGGACTCCCCCGTTGTTCCGCAGGGGACCAATGCATCGCTGCCTTCCACAATCTGCCATTCGACGAAATCACGGAATGTGGCTTCGTCGACACGACCATCCGAAAAGGGGGTGATCAGTGCGGGAATTGACCCGAAAAACATGAACCTATGCCTTCTTAGAGGAGTTTGTTGAGGGACCGGGGCCGTCCCGTTCACCGCCTGATAAGGACCGAAGTTACATGATGTCCAGCATGAGGCGATTGGCTCTACTCTTGCCGCTTCTGCTTCCCGCGGCATCCTCGGCATCCGCGCAGGTCAGCCCTGCGCCTTACGCGTACGGCTATGCGCCGGCGGCATCGCCGGCCGAAATCAACAACGCCCTTAGTGACTGGCGGAGGTTGCGGCAGAGCAGCGGATACAGCTTCACCGATTACGCGCGCTTCCTGATCGGCAATCCTGGCTGGCCCGCGGAAGCGACCATGCGCCTGAACGCCGAAAAGGCGATGCGCCTGGGCGAGACCCCCGCGACGGTGATCGCCTTTTTCCAAAACAAACCGCCGACTACCGGCAACGGCTTCGCGCAGCTCGCGCTGTCGCTCGCTGCATCGGGCCGTTCGGCCGAGGCATTGAACAATGCCCGGGAAGCTTGGGCTTCGGGCGATCTCGGTGCCGATGAGGAACAGCAACTCTATACCCGATTGGGTGGGGGCCTGTCCTGGACGGAACATGACCGGCGTGCCGATGCCCTGCTGTTCGCGAAGAAACCGACGGAGGCGCAGCGCTTCCTGCCATTGACGAGCGGGCCTCGCAGGGCGAATTTCACCGCTCGGATTGCGATGCAGCTTCGCTGGCCCGACGCGGAAACTCGCTTCCAGGCGGTTACAGCGAACACCGTGGCCGATGCCGGCCTGCTGATGGACCGTCTTCGTTACCTGCGCGATGGCGGGAACGAGCAGTTGGCACGGGAACTCGCGGCGCGACCACACAATTTCACCTACCGCCCTGAAGATCCGGAGCGCTTTTACGAGATGCTGCTCGCGGTGGCGCAGGGTGCCGCTTCGAACCGGCAGTATGTCAACGCCTTCAACATCGCGCGGCAGGTGGACGACGCGTTTCCGGCGGGCGTCGACATCGGCCTGAAGCCGCTGGGGATTCGCGACGATTATACGAGCCTGACCTGGCTTGCGGGAACGATGGCGCTCGACCGCATTTCAAGGCCGGCCGAGGCGATCGTGCTTTTCGACCGCTATTCGCGCGGAGGCCGTTCGCTTCAGGTCCAGTCGAAGGGTCTTTACTGGGCCGGACGCGCGGCCTTGGCCGCAGGGCGCCCCACGGTCGCTGCAACTTATTTCCAGCGGGCTTCGGCCTATCCAGAGCTGTTTTACGGACAATTGGCGCTGGAGCGGCTTGGACAGCCTATTCCTCGCCCTGGACCTGCGCCCAGCTTTGCGGTCAGCGGCGCACAGCGCGCCGAGTTCATGAACCGCCGCCTGGTCCAGGCGACCCGCTCGATGCTGACGTACGGCAGCTTCGCCGAACGCGAGCTGTTCAACCGCGCACTTGGCGAATCGCTGAAGAACGACGCCGACCGAACCCTAGCGGTCGAACTGGCGCAGCAAACGGGACGTCCGAACCTCGCGGTCTGGGTCGCGCGGACCGCGCGGATCAACGGCTCGTCATTCTACGTTGAGGCCGCCTTCCCGCACGTTCCGGGCAATTTCGGCAACCTATGGTCGCTAAGCCATGGTGTGACGCGCCAAGAAAGTTCATTCGACCAGGCGGCCCTTAGTAACGCCGGAGCGCGCGGAATGATGCAGCTGATGGTCCCCACCGCCAGGGAACAGGCCGGCAAGATGGGCTTGCCGTTCGACAGCTCCCGGCTGGTCAGTGACCCGGCCTACAACATGCAGATCGGCTCGGCCTATTTCCGCTGGTTGCTGAATTATTGGGATGGAAGCGTTCCGCTTGCCGTTGCCAGCTATAATGCCGGCATCGGCAATGTCGGCAAATGGGTTCGCACCTATGGCGATCCGCGCAATGGCACCGACGTGCTGAAGTGGATCGAGGCCATTCCGTTCACCGAGACCAAGGGCTATGTCCAGCGGGTGATCGAGAACAGCGTGGTCTACGACAGCATCGACCCGGCGCCCGCGAACCGATCGGCAATGCACGTCTCGCGCTATCTGGGCAAGAACCGGCCCGGTTGATGAGCGGTCCCGAGCCGCGGTTCATCACGCCCGAGGGCTTCGCCAGAATCCGTGCCGAATATGACCAGCTGTTCGGAGACGAACGGCCGAAGCTGGTCGAGGTGATCTCCTGGGCTGCCGGGAACGGCGACCGGTCGGAAAACGGGGACTATATCTACGGCCGTAAGCGCCTGCGGGAGATCGACCGGCGGCTCGGCTATCTCGCTAAAGTGATGAAGGACGCGAAGGTGGTCGATCCTGCCGACCAGCCGAGCCGTGAGCAGGTGCGGTTCGGGGCGACGGTCGAGCTTGCCGATGAGGGGGACAACCGCCGCACCGTGACCATCGTCGGTAATGACGAAGCGGACGCGACGGCGGGGCGGATCGGCTGGAGCGCTCCGATTTCGCGGGCGCTGCTTGGTGCGAAGGTCGGCGACGAGCGTGTCGTTCGGCTGCCCTCAGGCGAGAAGAGCTACGAGATCGTAGCGATCAGCTATCCGCAACCACGCGGATCGACAGTTCGCGAAGCTGCTTCTGCGTGACCGGGGCGGGGGCGTTCATCAGCAGATCCTCGGCCTTCTGGTTCATCGGGAAGAGGACGACTTCGCGGATGTTCGGCTCGCCGGCGATCAGCATGACGATGCGGTCAATGCCCGGCGCCGAACCGCCGTGGGGCGGAGCACCATATTTGAACGCGCCGATCATTCCGGGGAAGTTGGTGTCGACTTCCTCACGGCTGTAGCCGGCGATCTCGAACGCCTTGTACATGATGTCCGGGCGGTGGTTGCGGATTGCTCCGGAGCTGAGCTCCACGCCGTTGCAGACGATATCATATTGCCAGGCGAGGATGTCGAGCGGGTCCCTGGTCTCGAGCGCTTCCAGCTCGCCCTGCGGCATTGAGAAGGGGTTGTGCGAGAAGTCGACCTTCTTGGCTTCCTCGTCATATTCGAACATCGGGAAATCGACGATCCAGCAGAATTCGAAGCGGCCCTGGTCGATCAGCTCGAGCTGCTCGCCGACGCGGGTTCGGGCCAGGCCGGCCAACCGCGCCGCCTGCGCTTCCTTGCCGGCGGCGAAGAAAATGCCGTCGTTCGGGCCGAGGCCGAGCGCATCGGCGATGGCTTTCATGCCGTCCTGGCCATGGTTGTTCGCGATCGGCCCGCCGAAGACGCCGTCCTTCTGCGTCGCATAGCCGAGGCCGGGGAAGCCTTCCGACTGCGCCCAACTGTTCATTTCGTCGAAGAATTTGCGCGATTTCTCGTGCGTGTTCGGGGCGGGGATCGCGCGCACGACGTCGCCGGCTTCGACCATCGACGCGAAGCGGCTGAAGCCCGAACCTTTGAAATGCTCGGACACGTCGGTAATCAGGACGGGATTGCGCAGGTCGGGCTTGTCCGACCCATATTTCAGCATCGCGTCGCGATATGGGATGCGGACGAACTCGCCCGCCGGGGTCACGTAGCGGCCGTTGGCGAACTCCTGGAACACGCCGGAGAGGACGGGCTCGATCGCATTGAACACGTCGTCCTGGGTGACGAAGCTCATCTCGAAATCAAGCTGGTAGAATTCGCCGGGGCTGCGGTCGGCGCGGGCATCTTCGTCGCGGAAGCAGGGCGCAATTTGGAAATATCGATCAAATCCGGCAACCATCAGCAGCTGCTTGAACATCTGCGGGGCCTGGGGGAGCGCGTAGAACTTGCCGGGGTGAACGCGGCTTGGGACCAGATAATCGCGCGCGCCCTCGGGCGACGAAGCGGTGAGGATCGGAGTCTGGAACTCCGTGAAGCCCTGATCGATCATCCGGCGGCGGATCGACGCGATCACGGCCGAGCGGAGCATCATGTTGGCGTGCAGCCGGTCGCGGCGGAGATCGAGATAGCGGTATTTGAGGCGGATATCCTCGGGATATTCCTGCTCGCCGGCAACCGGCATCGGCAGTTCGGCAGCTTCCGACTGGACCGTGACGGCCCGCGCGAAGACCTCGATCTCGCCGGTCTTCAGTTTCGGGTTGATCGTCTCCTGGCTGCGAACCTTGACCTCGCCTTCGATGGTCACGACGCTCTCAAGGCGCAGCCGATCGAGGACGGGAAGCGCAGGGGAGTCTGCGTCGGCGACGATCTGCGTAATCCCGTAGTGATCGCGAAGATCGACGAACAGCACGCCGCCGAAGTCGCGCTTGCGGTGGACCCAGCCCGAAATGCGGACGTTCGATCCAACGTCCGAAGCGCGAAGCTGAGCGCAAGTGTGCGTGCGATAGGCGTGCATGATGGTTCTAAGCCGTCTTGGTTGAAGTGTGCGGAAATGAGCGCCGCGCTTCGCCCTTCACTCGGGCCTTTGTCAACCCGCGGGCGGGAGGCTATTGCGCGGCGGACTCATGCATATTCATCCTCTCATCACCACGTCCGACGATCTCAACGCGCTGGTCGAACGGCTTTCGAAGCATCCCTTCATCGCCGTGGACACCGAGTTCATGCGCGAGAACACCTATTGGCCGGAACTGTGCCTGATTCAGGTCGCGAGCGCCGAGGAAGCCGCCGCGATCGACCCGCTGGGGGAACTCGACCTCAAGCCCCTGCTCGACCTGATGGTCGAGAATCAGGAAGTGTTGAAGGTCTTCCATGCCGGCGGGCAGGATCTCGAGATCGTCCACAATCTCACCGGCAAGGTCCCCTACCCTTTGTTCGACACGCAGATCGCCGCGATGGCGCTCGGCCACGGTGAGCAGATCGGATACTCGAACCTGATCGAATCGCTGTTGGGCCACGCGCTCGACAAGGGCGCGCGCTTTACCGACTGGAGCCGGCGTCCGCTCGACAAGCGCCAGATCGATTATGCGATTGCGGACGTCACCCATCTCGCCACGGTCTTCCCGCGGATGGTCGAGAAGCTGCGCCGCAATGGCCGCGGCGGCTGGCTGGACGAAGAAATGGAGCGGCTTGCCGATCCGTCGAGCTTTGCCTTCGAGCCCGGCGATGCCTGGAAGCGCCTGAAGCTGCCGAGCCGCAACCCGGCAGTATTGGGCCGCTTGAAGGCCCTCGCCGCATGGCGCGAGACGGAAGCACGATCGAAGAACTTGCCGCGGGGTCGAATCGTCAAGGACGACACGCTGGGAGAACTCGTCCTTCATCCGCCCAAGAGCCAAGAGGATCTCGGCCGCATCCGCGGGCTCTCCTCCGGTTGGCGGAACAATGACATCGGCGCGCGGCTAATTACGGCGCTGGAAAATGCCAAGCCGCTCGGCCCGGACGAGCTTCCCGACCGCGAACCGCGCCGCCCGGGATTGACGAAGGACGGGGCGCTGGTCAGTGATCTGCTCAAGCTGCTGCTCAAGATCCGGTCGAAGGAATCGGGCGTCGCCGCCAAGCTCATTGCGCGCGCGGACGACCTTGAAGCGCTCGCCGCCGGTGTGCGGAAGGACCTGAATATCCTCAACGGCTGGCGATTCGAGGAGTTCGGGCGCGATGCGCTCGACCTCGTGGAAGGCCGGCTCGGCTTTGCCATCGAGAACGGCAAACTGAAGATGAGCCGGCTGGTGAAGGAAGACGCGCCGAGCGACGCCTAGGCACCGCCGCCGATCATGTTCGCTTCGATCAGCGCCCGCCGGATGGTCGGGAGGGTCAAGCGCGCCCGCTCCTCGATCGCGAATCGGTCGACCACTTCGACAGCACGTTCAGCCGTCCAATAGTCGCGGTGAAGCCGTTCGGACATGAAGCGCAAAGCGTCGGCCGGGATATGCAATCCGCGGTCTGCAAACAGCAATTGGATCAGCGCCGAGACCAGACGGTCATCCGGTAGTTGAATTCGGGCGACCGGAGTGACGGCCAGCCGCGTCCTGAGGTCGGGCAATCGCACATCCCATTCCGGCGGCACGAGGTCCGCAATCATGACCAATGGCCGACCGCTGTCCTGCGCTTGATTCCAGGCGTGGAACAGCTCGTCCTCGTCGCGCTGCTCGGCATTGTCGAACAGGCGGCCGCCGACGCGCTCGACGAAGCTGCGGCCGAGCAAGGTGCGCCCTGAACGGCGCGGACCGGTCAGGATCGTGGCCTTCACCGGCCACAGGCTCCACGTCCGGAAATGCTCAAAGGCATCCGCATTGGCATCCGAATGGATGAAGCGGGCGTCGCCGTCGCTTTGCGGCCAGTCGAGCGGAAGCGCGATCTGGTCCTGGCGCTGGATCACCGCGGCGTACCCGCGGCAGGTTGACCAGGCGCCGGTGAAGGCGCGGCCGGAGCCGGCGTTACTGGAGTCGGCTGGGCCGGAGCCGCGGCGGGCGCCGGTGGCTTCGGCGGTGGACCGGCATTGCCGCTGATACGGATCACCGTACCCAGATTCTGGACGGTCCAGCCGCGAGCGGCGAGGCCGGCGGCGAGCGCGGAGAGATTTCCGCGATAGCTGACATGCACATAACTGATGCCGCCGATATTCACCGCCATCACCTGCGCACCATCGACGTTTGCAAGCGTGCGGATGTGCGCGACCGCGAAATTGTAAGTCTGCGGGTCGGGCGACACGATCTGCACCTGATAGGTCCAGGGCTTGCCGGCCGCGGATTGGTCCTGCTTCGGAGCTTCGGGCGTGAGATCCTCCGGCAACGGCGGCGGCTCGGGGATATCGAGCGTCGGATCGCGCTGCAGCTGTCCGGCGGCGAGCGCGGTCTGGAATATCTCGTCCATCCGCTGAACGCCCTGGTTCATCATCGCCGGAATGCCCTCGCTGTTGGCCGCGGTCAGGGTGAAACCGCCGATAATCTCATTGTCGGGGCCGTGCCGGGCGATGAAACGGGCGCGGGCCGGTCCGCCCGGGAATGCGCGCTGGACGCTAACTTCCGCGACTAGAATGTCGGCGGCGCCGTACAGGTCGACGATGTTGCGCCACCAGCCGCGACCAGGCCGCTCGGTCTGGGCCGCATTGATCAGGATCGGGTCCACGCCGAGGCCGCTGACGCGCACATAATCGATCGGACTTTGCGACGTGCGGAACTGGGCCCAGGCGCGCTGCCATGCATTCTTCAACTCGACACTGGTCGCGGTGCCTCCGGTCACTGTGACCGGAATGAGGAGCATCGGCTGCGAGCGCTGAGTCTGGCCGGCAACGCCAAGCAACTGTCCCGCCCGCGAGCGATCGAACAGGATTCCGAGATCGGCGATGTAGCGGTTCGGCCCGATCTGCTCGCGTTCGACGATGATCGAGCTGACAAGGGTGTCGAGAACCGAATCCGACAGGGTCGGCGCCTGGTTGATCGGCAGATGGTGCATTTTCGCCCAAAGCGCGCGGAAGCCCTGCCGCTGGGCGATGCGCCAGCCGGCGAAGCGCGCCGATTGCGCGTCCGGCCCACCGACATCGACATGAATGCCGGTGATCTCCAAGGTTCCAGAGCTGTCGATCGGCAGGATTCCGCGGTCCGCGGTCTCCAGCTGCGCATAAACGGCCGCGGAAATCCCGAGGACGGCGAGCAGAACCAGCAATAGGGAGGCGGAGCGACGGCGAAGCATTGCTGCGGCTTTTGGCGACAACGGCGTGGAAATCCAAGCGGCTTGTCTCTAGTGCGGCCGCTAATGAGCGAAAAGCCACTCACTTACGCCGATGCCGGCGTGTCGATCGCCGCCGGCAACGCCCTTGTGAAGGCGATCGGCCCCCTCGCCCGCTCGACTGCCCGGCCCGGTGCGAATGCGGAGCTTGGCGGGTTCGGCGGCTTCTTCGACCTCAAGGCGGCAGGCTATGACGATCCGTTGCTGGTCGCCGCAAACGACGGGGTCGGCACCAAGCTCAAGTTGGCAATCGAACTCGGCAAGCACGACGGAGTCGGCATCGATCTGGTCGCGATGTGCGCCAACGATTTGATCGTCCAGGGCGCCGAGCCCTTGTTCTTCCTCGACTATTACGCGACCGGAAAACTGGACAATGGGGTTGCCGCTGCGGTGGTCGCGTCCATTGCCGAGGGTTGCCGGCAGGCCGGCTGTGCCCTGATCGGCGGCGAGACGGCCGAGATGCCCGGCATGTATTCGGAGGGGGACTACGACTTGGCCGGCTTCTGCGTCGGCGCGGTCGATCGTGCGAAGGTGCTGACCGGCGACAAGGTCGCGGCCGGCGACGTGATCCTGGGCCTCGCGAGCTCGGGCGTGCACAGCAACGGCTTTTCGCTCGTGCGACGGATTATCGCCGAGCGTGGCTGGAAAATCGGCGACGCCCTTGGCGAGCAATTGCTGGCGCCGACGCGAATCTATGTTCGCTCGCTACTCCCACTGGTTCAGGCCGGCCGTATCCATGGATTGGCGCATATTACCGGCGGCGGACTTCTCGAGAATATCCCGCGCGTTCTGCCGGAAACCTGCCACGCTTTCGTCGACGCCGGGCAGTGGCAATTGCCCGCAATCTTCGCGCGGCTGCAGGACGGCGGCCGTGTCGCTGCCGAGGAAATGGCGCGCACCTTCAATTGCGGAATCGGCATGGCGGTAATCGTCCCGGCCGACGACGCCGAGGCAATTGCGAGCAAGTTGCGTGCGGCCGGCGAGACTGTCCACCGCATCGGCAGCGTCGAAGCGGGCGATCGCGGCTGCACGGTGCGCGGACCGGCCGGCAGCTGGGACTCGGCGGACGCGTGGAGCGCGACGCACGTCCATGGTTAGGGCGCGTGTCGCAGTCCTGATCTCCGGGCGCGGCTCCAACATGGCCGCTTTGCTTTATGCGGCAAAGGCCGTCGACTGCCCGTTCGAGGTCGTGCTCGTGACCGGCGACAAGCCCGATGCAGCCGGTTTGGCGCTGGCAGAGGCGGAAGGCGTGCCCGTTGCGCCGCTCTCCTCAAATGAACTCGGCAAAACGGCTTTCTTCGAACAGCTCGACGCAACGATTCGCGAAGCCGGAGCCGATTACGTCGCGCTTGCGGGGTTCATGCGCATCGTCCCGCCCAAGTTCATCGAGCGTTGGAACGAGCGGATCCTCAACATCCACCCCTCGCTGCTGCCGAAGTACAAGGGGCTCGATACCCATCGGCAGGCGATCGAGAATGGCGACAAGCTCGCCGGCTGCTCGGTCCACATCGTCACCGCGAAGGTCGATGACGGGCCGGTTCTGTCCCAGACCGAGGTCGCCGTCCTGCCGGGAGACACGAAAGAGACGCTCGCCGTACGGGTGCTGATCGCCGAGCACCAGCTCTATTCGCGGACATTGGCGGCTTATGTTTCCCGCCCGTTCGATGCGACGTGGATCGGGCAGCAGGTGGACGCGCTCGCGAGCCAATTGCCGGAGGTCGGTCGCGGCACGTCGCATGGCTCACCGGGATGGAAGGTGGGTGGCGAGAAAAGCGGCAAATTGTTCGCGATCATCGCCGACCACCATCATGGCGAAGACGCTGTCGGCCTGCTCGTCAAGGCGAGCGGCAGCGACGAGATGAACGGCCTGATCGAAGCCCAGCCCGACATCTATTACTGGCCGAAATATTATGGCGCGAACGGTTGGCTCGGAATCAAGCTCAACCGCCGGGACGTGGATTGGGACGATGTGAACGACTGGCTGGTGCGCAGCTGGCGGTCGTGCGCACCGAGACGCCTGTTGGATGTGCTTGGCGATGAGTGACGAACAGACCCGCCGCCGCTGGATCGGCCTGGGCGAAATCATTGGTCTGGCGGCGCTGGTCGTCTCCGCGTTGGGTGTGTGGATCGCCTGGACAAGCAGCAATGCCGACCGTCCGACGCGCGTCGTGGAACAGCATCAGCCGATTCCTTTGGCCCTGCGAGGCAAGGTGCAGGACAACGGGCGCGAGTTGGTTATCAGTCCGGTCGAATCCAGCCACGCGCTCGAATCTCTAAATCTGTTCTTCCCGCACAAATATCCGGTGGAGCTAGGCAGCGAAGGCAGGCTCATCGCCGGAACCGTCGAAGCGAAGCTGGCGGGCAAAGACCTCGAAAAGGGTGATCACGCCGTCAAAGTGGGCGCTACCGTCAAGTATGTGGAGATGGGCAAGGACCGGACGAGCCAGGGAGACTATGTCCTCCATTACCGCGTCGAAGGAGGCGGCCTTTTCGGCGGCCGTTCGGTGCGACTAGCCGGGCTGAGCCGGTAACGCTTCGCGCCGTCCCGGGTTCGAACAGCGATCCGCCTGTTCTTGGGCGGTGGCAGGGAAAGCCGAAGGGACAGTCCCTCGCGAGGGACCGTCCGGATGGCCTAGCCTACGATCTCGTCCGGCTTGAAGAAGAAGTCGATCTCGATCGCCGCATTCTCGGCGCTGTCGGAGCCGTGGACTGAATTGGCCTCGATCGATTCGGCATGAACTTTGCGGATCGTGCCTTCGTCCGCGTTCGCGGGGTTGGTGGCGCCCATCACTTCGCGGTTCTTGAGGACGGCATTCTCGCCTTCCAGGACCTGCACCACGACCGGGCCGGAAGTCATGAAGGTGCACAAATCGTTGAAGAAGGGCCGCTCGCGGTGGACGCCGTAGAAGCCCTCGGCCTGATCGCGGGTCATGTGGATGCGCTTCGATGCGACGACGCGGAGGCCGGCGTCCTCCAGCATCTTGGTGATCGCGCCGGTCAGGTTGCGGCGGGTGGCATCGGGCTTGATGATCGAAAAGGTGCGTTCGGTCGTCATGGCCGAGCGGGCTCCTGCAAATCGAGTGAAAGGAAGTGGCGGTGCGCCTAGCGGGCGAGGCCGGCAAGGGCAAGTGTCAGGCGGCCTGAGTCCAGCGGCCTCCCTCGCGTTTCCAGTAACGCCGCTCCACCCCTTCCCGGCCGGCCAGCAATTTCCAAGCGAGCCGTGCGTCCTCGACATTATTCTCGTCGAACAGGTGGAATGCGCGGTCGTAAGTGAGCGCCGCCTCCCGCCACTGCCCGTCGGCGATCAATATGTTGCGCGCCTGGTTCGGTGCGTCCGGGCTGGCGGCGAGCAGGATCGGCTGGCGCGCATCGTCGGCATGACCGGCGAGGGCATGCGGCAGGAAGCTCGTCGGGCCTTGGTCCCACAGCATCCGGTTGAGCCGGGCGAGCAGATGCTCGTCCTCCGCAACGATCACGAGGCGCGCGTCCTGCGAGAGCAGCTTTTCCGAGATCGAGGCGATGACCTGCTCGAGCGGCATGTCGCCGAGCTGGTAGAAATCGACCTGCACCCCTGCCTCAGCCTTCCAGCTTGTCGGCGACGTAGCGGTCAAGCAACCGGACGCCGAAGCCCGTGGCGCCCTTGTCATAGGTGTCGCTCGGCTTGTCCGACCAGGCCATTCCGGCAATGTCGAGATGCGCCCAGCGGACGCCGTCGTCGACGAACCGCTTGATGAATTGCGCCGCGGTGATCGAGCCGCCCTCGCGCGGGCCGATGTTCTTCATGTCCGCGATCGGCGAATCGATCAGCCGGTCGAAGCTTTCGTGCAGCGGCTGCCGCCACAGCTTCTCACCGATCGCGTTCCCGATCTCGAGAAGGTCGTTGGCGAGCCCGTCGTCGGGCGTGAATAAGCCGCCAAATTCATGCCCGAGCGCAACGAGGATCGCCCCGGTCAGGGTTGCAAGGTCGATGATCGTCGTCGGCTTATACGTGCGCTGGGCGTAAGTGATCGCGTCCGCGAGCACGAGCCGGCCCTCCGCGTCGGTGTTGATCACCTCGACCGTCTGGCCCGACATCGTGGTCACCACGTCGCCCGGCCGCTGGGCATTGCCCGACGGCATGTTCTCGACCAGGCCGCAGATGCCGACGACGTTCGCCTTCGCCTTGCGGAGCGCGAGCGCCTTCATCGCGCCCACGACCGCGCCGGCGCCGCCCATGTCCCACTTCATCATTTCCATGCCCTGGGCAGGCTTGATGGAAATACCGCCGGTATCGAACGTCACTCCCTTGCCGACAAATGCGACTGGCGGAGCGCCCTCGCTTCCGCCGTTCCAGCGCATCACGAGCAGCCGGGCATCGCGGACAGACCCCTGCGCGACCCCCATCAACGCGCCCATGCCAAGCTCGCGCATGGCGGCGCCGTCGAGCACGTCGATGGCGATCCCGAGTTTCTCGAGATGGCGGCAGCGTTCGACGAAAGTCTCAGGATAAATGATGTTGGCCGGCTCGGTGACCAGCTCGCGGGTCAGCTTGACGCCTTCGATGACCGGGCGCCACCGCTCGGAGAAGCGCTGCTGGGCGCCCTCGTCCGCACCGACGATCGTGATCGCGGTCAGGCTCGGTTTCTGCTTGTCCTTGAGCGTGGTGCGATATTGATCGTAGCGCCACGAGCGCAGGACAGCCGCAAGCGCGATGCGAGCCCCTGCATCCGCATCGAATTTGCGGCCGGTGAGGTCGATAACGGCATGCGTTTCACCGGATGTCAGCAAGCGCGCCGCAACCGTCCCTCCAAGCTTTTCCGCGGCGTCGGCGGGGCTCGTGCCGGCTCCGGTGCCAACGACGAGCAAACGGCGGACGCTTCCGCCCTCGTCGATGAACAAGTCCGTAGCTCCGCCGGCTTCCCCCTCGAACCGCTGCCGGGCAAGCGCCGAGCGGACGCGCACCGCTTCGTCGCCAAGGCTGGTGAGCGACGCCTGGTCCTTGCCTCCGACCGGAAGGATAAGGGCATATTCACCACCCGGGCGGGTCGCGGAGAAGCTGATTTGCATGCGAGAGATTCCTTGAACGCGGGCCTCGTTGCTGGGCCTATTAAACATGGCGGGCGCGGGCGCAAAGCGTCACGCAGCCGGATTGTCGTGCGCCGTGCGAGGTGCGATAGGCGCGCTCGACTAAGGCATAAATGGCGGCGGGACGGCAAGGTTGCGTAAGAAGTGGGTCTGGTGGACAGCGCTGCCGATCGGGATCGCTTCCCCGGTGGCGGCGCAAACTCAGATCGGCCAGCCCCCCGCGCCCGCGGCCCAGGTCCAGGAAACCGTTCAATTCAGCGCCGAGCAGGTCGAATATGATAATGATGCGGAAACACTGTCCGCATCCGGGGCCGTCCGCCTCGCTCGCGAAGGCAATTATGTCGCCGCGGACCGCGTCGTCTGGAACCGCAAAACCGGGCAGGTCCGGGCGCTCGGCAATGTCGTCATCGTTGATCCGCAGGGCGACAAGCTGGTCGGCGACAGCGTCGATCTGACCGACAGCCTGCGCGACGGCACCGTCTCCAACCTTCTCGTCGTGCTTGAATCGGGCGGCCGGATCGCGGCGGCGCAGGGCCAGCGCAACGGCGACGTCGTAACTCTGCAGAATGCGATCTACACTGCATGCCCGGTCACCACGCCGAGCGGCTGCCCCAAGCGCCCAAGCTGGTCGATCACCGCCGCGCAGGTCACCCGCAACAGCCAGACCGGCGAAGTGCGCTTTCGCGGTGGCCGGCTCCAGTTGTTCGGGATCTCACTTCCGTTGCTCCCGATATTCGCCGTCAATACCGGTCGCGATGAAGGTGCCTCGGGATTCATGGTGCCCGATTTCAGCGTCTCAAGCCGCAAGGGCGTGGAAGTCGCCGTGCCATATTACTGGCGAATCGCTCCCAACCGCGACCTCACCGTCACTCCGCACGTCTACACCGGCGTGCTCCCTGCCCTTGAGCTGAAATATCGCCAGCTGAACAGCATTGGCGCCTTTCAGGTGGGCGGCTTTGCCACCTATGGGCATATCGAGAGTGCGGACCTCAAAAGCGAAAAATATGACGGGCGCGGCTTCCGCGGCTATTTCGAAGGCAACGGCAAGGCGCAGCTCGATCCCGTCTGGAGCATCACCGGAGCATTCCGGGCCGCGACCGACAAAACCATCACCCGCCGGTACGACATCACTCGCGACGACCGGCTGCGCAGCTTCGTCAATGCCGAGCGGATTGATCATGATTCCTACGTCAGCATTGCGGCCTGGGCCTTCCAGGGTCTGCGGGTCGATGACGTCCAAAAACGCATTCCAATCGCCTTGCCCGCGATCGACGCGCGTTTTCGCATCGACGACCCGATCAGCGACGGCAAGATCGAGCTTCAGGCGAACAGCCTGTCAATCCTGCGTCTCGAGGGCCAGGACACGCAGCGCGCCTTTGCGAGCGCGCGTTGGGACCTGCGCCGCCTGACCCGCTTCGGTCAGGAATTGACCTTCACTGCTTTCGCTCGCGGCGACGTCTATCACACCAGCGGGGCCGGCAGCACAGACGTGCCCCTCTACCGCGGGACCGACGGCTGGCATGCACGAGCGATCGGCGCCTTGGCGGCCGACATGCGCTGGCCGCTGATTGGCGCAGCCTTCGGCGGAGTTCAGCGGCTGACCCCGCGCGTTCAGGTGGTTCTGACCCCGCCGACACCGAACATGGACATTCCCAACGAGGACGCACGTTCGGTCGACCTTGAGGACAGCAATCTCTTCGCGCTGAACCGCTTTCCGGGCTACGACCGCTGGGAAGACAGTTCGCGGGTCACCTATGGCTTCGATTATGCACTCGAACGGCCCAATCTCTCGATCACAAGCACCATCGGGCAAAGCTATCGGATCGCTCGCGCCCCGACGATCTTTCCGGAAGGCACGGGGCTCACCGACCGATGGTCCGACATCGTCGGCCGCACCCGCGTGCGCTATGGCCGCTTTATCGACCTGACCCACCGCTTCCGGATCGACAAGGATAATTTCGCGATCCGCCGGAACGAGATCGACCTGACCGTCGGCACCACGCAGACCTATGCCCAGATCGGCTACCTGAAGCTCAACCGGAACATCGACGAAGCCGTCGAGGATCTGCGTGACAAGGAAGAACTCCGGATTGCGGGCCGGGTGAAGTTCGCCCGCTACTGGTCGATCTTCGGCGCCACGGTGGTTGACCTTACCGATGCGAAGGAAGATCCGCTATCGCTGGCCGACGGCTTTGAGCCGGTGCGGAACCGCATCGGCATCCTCTATGAGGACGAGTGCCTTCAGCTTGGCGTATCGTGGAGGCGCGACTATGAGCGCATCGGGACTTTCCGCAAGGGAAGTACTTTCTCGCTCAGCTTCGGGCTGAAGGGGTTGGGGCGTTAGGCGGATTGGCCGCTAAGCCTGCGTTCAGCGGGCCGGAATAATAGAAATCCTATAATCGGCTGAAATAGCAAGGGAATCATCTAAGTGGCAGCAGGTTCGTTCAAGATGTCGGCCGGTCCTTTCGGCGTGACCGCCGCGCTGGCGCTCGCAATCGCGGCTTCGGCCGGAGCGCAGCAGACCGCCGGCGGGCCTACGCCAAACACGGCGAGCGGCTTGCGGCTGCCCGAAAATGTCCAGGTGTTCGGAAGCGCGATGCCGTCGGTCGTCAAAGCGACGGCGATCGTCAACGGCGACGTGATCACGCAGACCGACGTCGACCAGCGCCTCGCCCTGCTCGTGATGTCGAACAACGAAAAGATCCCCGCCGACGAACTGCAGCGCGTGCGCGAGCAAGTGCTCCGCAACTTGATCGACGAAACCCTGCAGATCCAGGCTGCGAAGACCGAAGAAATCACGATCAAGAAGTCGGACATCGACAATGCGCTTCAGCGCGTCGCCGCCAACCTCAAGCAAAATCCGGATCAGCTCGCGGCATTGCTCGAGCGCAATGGCTCCTCGATCCGCTCGATGCGCCGCCAGATCGAGGGTGAAATCGCCTGGCAGCGTTTGCAGCGCGCGAAGATCGAGGATGATGTCAGCGTCGGCGACGACGAGGTCAAGGCGGTGCTCGCCCGATTGACCGCTGCCAAGGGTCAGGAAGAATATCACGTCAGCGAGATATTCCTCGCTGCCACGGCCGCGAACCAGGCGGAGACCTTGGCCAACGCGAACAAGATTCTTGAACAGATTCGCAACGGGGCTTCGTTTGCGGCTTATGCCCGGCAATATTCCGAAGCATCGACCGCCCCTGTCGGCGGCGACCTTGGCTGGGTGCGCGCGGAACAGCTGCCCGAGCCGCTTGCTACCAATGTTCGTCAGCTAGGCCCCGGACAGATCAGCGCACCCATCCCGGTTGCCGGCGGCGTCTCCATCCTCGCGGTGCAGGACACACGCAAGATCGGGACTGCCGATCCGCGCGATGCCGTGCTCAGCCTAAAGCAGGTATCGATCGCGATTCCGAAAGGCACGCCTCGCCCGCAGGCCGAAGCCACGGTTGCACGCTTCGCCGAGGCCGCACGGAACGCCGGAGGCTGCGGCGGAGCGGACCGGATCGCCGCCCAGTTCAAGGGCGACCTCGTGCAGCGCGACGACATCCGACTGCGCGACCTTCCCGGCGTTCTCCAGAACATGATGATGCCGATGCAGGTCGGCCAGGCGACCCAGCCGTTCGGATCGCTCGAGGAGGGCGTGCGCATCTTCGTCATCTGCGGCCGCGATGTGCCGACGGCGAACGAACCGACCTTCGACGAGATCTGGGCCCAGAAAAAGGAGGAACGCATGAACCTCCGGGCACGCCGCTACCTGCGCGATCTGCGTCGCGATGCGGTGATCGAATTCCGCTAGGGCCGGCCGCGCGATGACGCGCTCCTCCACGCCAATCGCCGTTTCGCTCGGCGACCCGGCAGGCATTGGACCCGAGGTCATCGCCAAATGCTGGGATCACCGGCATCGCTTCGGGCTGGCGCCATTCGTGGCAATCGGCGACGTCCGCGCGATTGCCGCAGTCTGGGACGGCCCGGTCGAGATCATT
The DNA here is from genome assembly GCA_039915925.1 of Sphingomicrobium sp. Lineage (GTDB taxonomy): Bacteria > Pseudomonadota > Alphaproteobacteria > Sphingomonadales > Sphingomonadaceae > Sphingomicrobium. The sequence goes on along the minus strand of JBDSMG010000018.1, from coordinate 43,637 downwards.
GAGGATCCTGCCGACTCCGACGCTGCGTTCGATTTCGGGCTTCCGCTGATCCAGCTCGCATCGGCCGAGAGCCAGATCATTCCGGCCCACCCGACCACCGCCGGTGCGCATTGCTCTTTGGACGCGCTGGAACTGGCAGTCGGGCTCACGCGCTCGGGCTCCGCTTCGGCGGTGATCACCGGTCCGGTCTCGAAGGAACAACTCTACGGCATCGGCTTCGCACATCCAGGCCAGACGGAGTTCGTTGCCGAGCGCTGCGGAATTGCCCAGTCGAACGTCGCAATGATGCTTGCCGGGCCGACGCTGCGCACGGTGCCGGTTACGACGCACATGCCACTCGCGGAGGTCAGCGGCAGGCTTTCGACGACCTTGATCGAGTCGCGAGCGCGGACGACGCTGCGCGGCCTTCAGCGCAATTTCGGGATCGAGCGACCGCGGCTTGCCGTCGCCGGCTTCAATCCGCACGCCGGAGAAGGCGGAGCGCTCGGGCGCGAAGAGATCGACGTCATCGCTCCGGCGGTCGCGGCGCTCTGCAATGAAGGCTGGCAGGTGACCGGGCCGCATCCCGCCGATTCGATGTTCCACGAGTCCGCCCGCGCCCGCTACGACGCGGCCTTGTGCATGTACCATGATCAGGCGCTGGTTCCGCTCAAGGCACTCCATTTCGACGAAGGCGTCAATCTGACCCTCGGCCTCCCGATCGTGCGCGCCTCGCCCGATCACGGCACCGCCTTCGACATTGCCGGTCAGGACAGGGCTGATCCGCGGGCGATGGCTGCCGCGATCCGGATGGCGTCGCAATGCGCAGCGCACCGCTTGGCGACGGCGTGAGCAGCCCGCCGGAGCCACTGCGCGACGTCATTGCGCGCCACGGACTGCAGGCGAGCAAGGCACTTGGGCAAAATTTCATCCTCGACCGCCAACTGCTCGCGCGCATCGCTGCCATTCCTGGGGACCTGAAAGGCGCAACAGTTTACGAAGTCGGCCCTGGTCCAGGTGGGCTTACCCGCGCCCTCCTCGACACCGGAGCCAAGGTGACTGCGGTCGAACGCGACCGCCGCTGCCTGCCGGCGCTGGCGGAGCTTCAGGAGCAATTCCCGACGCTTCGGCTGATCGAGGGCGACGCGCTCAAGATCGACGAGGAAGCAATGCTTGGGCGCGGAGTGCATGTTGTCGCCAACCTGCCGTACAATGTCGGCACGGCGCTGCTCCTCCGCTGGCTCGAAGCCGAGTGGCTTCCGTGGTGGGACTCGCTCACCCTGATGTTTCAAAAGGAGGTCGCGGAAAGGATCGTCGCGCCGAGCGGGAGCGACGCCTACGGCCGGCTGTCGGTTGCGTCACAGTGGCGCTGCGAGTCGAAGCTGGCGATGGCGGTCAACCGCTCCGCATTCGTGCCGCCGCCAAAGGTGACTTCCGCGGTCGTCCACATCCGTCCGATCGCGCAGCCCGAAGGGGTCAATCCGAAGGTGCTGGCAAAACTCACCGAGACCGCGTTCGGGCAGCGGCGCAAGATGTTGCGGTCGACGCTGAAGGCGATGCCGGGCGCGCTCGACGCGCTTTCAGTAGTCGGGATCGATTCGGAGCGGCGCGCCGAAACGGTCAGCGTCGAGGAGTTCGTCGCCCTCGCCCGGGCTCTCTCCTAGTCGGCTTTGGTCGCCGTTTTCGGTTTCGTTGCGGCAGCGACGGTCGGACCACGAGTGACGGCCGCCGAAAGCTCGGCAAGCGCGGGGCAGCCGCTCGGGCACAAGGCCTTGAGCTTCTGCAGATTGGCCTGCGCGCGGGCGGTGGCGCCGAGTTCAACCATCGCTTCACCCTGAACCGACAGCGCATTGGAATCGTTCGGATCGAGGAGCAGCGCCTTGCTGGTTAGCCGGATCGCCTTGCCGTACAGCTTCTGCTTCTCCGCAACGCGTGCCAGCGAGACGAAAGCGCGCCGATTGCGCGGATCCACGGCCAGCGCAGTCTCGAGCGCATCGGTCGCTTCACCGAATTTTCCGGCACTGTAGAGGCTCTCGCCCTGCTTCTGCAGCGCGACCGATTTGGGCGCGATCTGGTCGTCGCTTTTCTGACCGGCGACCGGCGCGGCAAGCGCGACAGCGGCAAGTCCGATCAGGAGAATTGTAAGTTTCGACCGCATCTCAAACTCCAAAAGGCCGTCGGCCTTAACACGGACGCACGAAGCGCGCGATGAAAAACCCATCGGTGCCGTCATGCGCCGGCGTCAGCAGCCGGCCGGCCCCATCCGAACGCCCGCCATGTTCCAACGGATCCTGCGCTTTCCATGCTGAATGGCGGCTGAGGAAAGCCTCGGCCTGCCCGGCGCCTTCGCGACCGAGCAGCGAGCAGACGGCATAAACAAGCCGCCCACCCGGTCGAATCATGTCGGCGCCGATGTCGAGCAATCGCTTCTGCACCTCGACCAGCCGATCGAGCCGTTCGGACGTCAGCCGCCAGCGCCCTTCCGGATTGCGCCGCCACGTCCCGCTGCCCGAACAGGGCGCGTCGACCAGCACCACTTCCGCACCCGCCCGCCAGTCGGCCAGTTCCTGCACTTCGTTCGGCGGGTTCAGCAGGCGAGTCTCGATCGAGGCGACCACCCGCTGAGCCCGCGGTGTAAGGCGGGAGAGCCGGAGCCGGTTGCTGTCGGTCGCGAGGATGGAGGCGGACGGCGCTGCGGCGGCGAGCGCGAGGGCTTTGCCGCCGGCGCCCGCGCACAGATCGAGCACGCGGTCCCGGGCGGGCAGACACGCAAGCGCGATCAGCTGGCTGCCTTCGTCCTGCACTTCAACGAGGCCCCGGCTGAAGCAGGGACGGTCGTCCACGCGGCTGTCGGGCGGAAGCCTGATTCCCCACGGGCTCAGACGCGTCGGCTCGCCTTCGCCAAGCTCCGCGAGAATTTCCTCTCGCGATGTTCGAGCAATGTTCACTCGAAGATCGACCGGCGCCCGCTCAAGCAGCGCGGGCCATTCCGACGCATCGAGCAAGGGCGACAGCTCGGAGATCAACCATTCCGGTACCATGGCGGCGGCCGCCGCCCGCTCGCCTTCGGTCAGCGGTTCCGGCCCGCGCGGCTCACCGAAACAGGCCTTCAGCTCCGGATCGTCCTCAGCAAGGCCGAGGATGGCGGCGCGACCGCTTTGCGGCTGCTCGGCATGTCGGCGGATCGCGCGATAGACGAACTCGCGGACCGCTTTGCGGTCCTTCGATCCGGCGTAGCGGCGCGTCTTGAAATAGCCGCTCACGATTGAGTCGGCCGGTGGGCCGTCCTCGCGGACCGATCCGATCACCTGGTCGAGGATTTCGCTTGCTGCCTGGAGGCGGGCTGCGGGGGTCATCTTCCTCCCCTCCCGCTTGCGGGAGGGGATTGAGGGGTGGGCATGTGATGGGGCGTAGGAGGCGGGATAGGCCCACCCCCAGCCCCTCCCGCAAGCGGGAGGGGAGCGAGGCTAACGCGTCGGATAATTGGGCGCCTCGCGCGTGATCGACACGTCGTGCACGTGGCTTTCGGACAGTCCGGCATTGGTGATCCGAACGAATTTTGCCCGCCGCTGCAGCTCGGCGATCGAGGTCGAGCCGGTGTAGCCCATCGCCGCTTTCACGCCGCCGACCAGCTGGTGAATGATCTCGCGAACGGCGCCCTTGTACGGCACCTGCCCCTCGATGCCTTCCGGCACCAGCTTCAGATGATCCTTGATGTCCTGCTGGAAATAACGATCGGCCGAGCCGCGCGCCATCGCCCCGACGGAACCCATGCCGCGGTAGCTCTTGTAGCGGCGGCCCTGGTACAGGAAGGTTTCGCCGGGCGCTTCTTCGGTGCCGGCAAGCAGCGAGCCGACCATCACGGTCGACGCGCCGGCGGCGAGCGCCTTGGCGATGTCGCCGCTGGTGCGAATGCCCCCATCGGCAATGATCGGAACGCCCGCGGGTTGGGCGGCTCGCGCCGCTGCCATGACCGCCGTTAGTTGTGGAACCCCGACGCCTGCCACGATTCGGGTCGTGCAGATCGATCCCGGGCCGATGCCGACCTTGATCGCGTCCGCCCCAGCATCAATCAGCGCTCGCGTTGCCTCAACTGTCGCGACGTTTCCCGCGATGACCTGGACGCTGTTCGAGACGGCTTTCACCCGCGCGACCGCCTTCGCCACGTCGGTGTTGTGGCCATGCGCGGTATCGATCACGATGCAGTCGCAGCCGGCGTCGATCAGTGCTTCGGAGCGCTCGAAGCCCTTGTCGCCGACCGTTGTCGCAGCTGCCACCCTAAGCCGTCCCTCGCCGTCCTTGGTAGCGTTAGGGGCGGCGACCGATTTCTCGATATCCTTCACGGTGATCAGCCCGACGCAGCGGTTCGCCTCGTCGACCACCAGCAACTTCTCGATCCGGCGCTGGTGCAGGATGCGCCGCGCCTCCTCCTGGCTTGTCCCGATCGGAACCTTGGCGAGATTGTCATGAGTCATGAGCTCCGACACCTTCTGGCGCGGGTTCTCGGCAAATCGAACGTCGCGGTTGGTGATGATGCCGCACAACTCGCCGTTTTTCTGAACGACAGGGATACCGCTGATCCGGTTGACCTTCATCAGCTCGAGCGCTTCGGCGAGTGTCTGATCGGGCGAAACCGTGATCGGATTGACCACCATTCCGCTTTCGAAGCGCTTGACCGCCCGAACTGCCGCGGCCTGCTCCTCGACGCTTAGGTTACGGTGAAGCACGCCGATACCGCCGAGCTGGGCAAGCGCGATCGCCATGTCGGCCTCGGTCACCGTATCCATCGCCGACGACAGGATCGGGATGTTGAGCGAAATCTCGCGCGTCAGGAAAGTCCGCGTTTCGGCCTGACTTGGCAGAACCGAGGATTCGAGCGGCTGAAGCAGGACGTCGTCGAACGTGAGGCCCAGCGGAATGTCGGGCCAGGGAGCGGAAGTGTCGATCGGTTGAGCCATATCGGCCCATGACAGGCGAAGAGCGATTCGCCAAGTGGGCTAGGCCCCCGACCGCTGCAGTAATCGGCGCGCGGCCTCGACATGCATGCGCTCGATCATCTCGCCTTCGAAGCGTTCGGCTCCACCCGTTGCCGCCGCGACCAGGCGCTCCGCGCGAGAAATTTCTTCGGTCGTTGGAGCGAAAGCGCGGTGGCAGGCGGCGATCTGCTTTGGGTGGATCAGGCTCTTGCCGTCGAAGCCGAGCGCGCGGCATCCACGGCATTCCTCGAAGAGCCCGTCTTCATCCTCCAACGCATTGAATACTCCGTCAAACACCGGGATGCCAACCGAACGGGCCGCCAACACCACTAGCTGAAGTGCCGTCTGCAAGGCGTTGCGGTCCCCCGATCGCGGCAGGCGGAGATCGTTCGAAAGGTCGTTGGTGCCGAGCATCAGGGCTGATGCCTGCACGGCAATCTCGCCAGCCGCGAGCACCCCTGCCGCGCTTTCGATCATCGCGATCAGCGGCTTTCCGGCCGCGTCCGCCACTGCCCGAGCGCCTTGCGCCCGACTCACGTTCGGAAGCACGACAACATCCGCAGCTGATCTCGCCACCGCAGCCACATCCTCCTCGTGCCACCGCGTGCCGACTCCGTTCACGCGGATCGCCACCGGCACCGGCCAAGGAGCGGCGCAAGCCGCAACCGCAGCCTCACGTGCCGCGGCCTTGTCGTCCGGCTTCACGGCATCTTCGAGGTCGAGAATCACGAGGTCCGCACCGGCCTCGCGCGCCTTGGCGACCGCTCCCGCCCGAGACGCCGGCAGGAACAGCAAGGAACGAATCCCGAACAAGTCCGCGCTCATGTCCGATTTTCCTTCCGCTCCGGCTTCACTCGTCGCATCATGCCCGACGCCGGACCATCGGGGGAAGACCATGCTGCTCTATTTCATGTTCGCGCTCGCGCTGCTTGCGCTGATGTTCATCCTGAAGGGCGTGACGATCGTCCACCAGGGCTATCAGTACACGATCGAACATTTCGGCCGGTTCACTCGCGTCGCGGGACCCGGTTTCAACTTCCTCATGCCCTTCTTTTACCGCGTCGGCCGCCGGATCAACATGATGGAGCAGGTGCTCGACATTCCGGGACAGGAAATCATCACCAAGGACAATGCGATGGTCGCGGTCGACGGCGTGGTCTTCTTCCAGGTGCTGGACGCCGCCAAGGCCGCGTACGAGGTCAGCGACCTCTACACCGCGATCATGGCGCTCTCGACCACCAACCTGCGAACGGTGATGGGGTCGATGGACCTCGACGAGACCCTGTCCAAGCGCGACGAGATCAACGCGCGCCTGCTGGTCGTCGTCGATCAGGCGACGGAGGCCTGGGGCGTCAAGATCACCCGCGTCGAGCTCAAGGATATCCGGCCGCCGGCCGATATCGTCAACGCAATGACGCGCCAGATGAAGGCCGAACGCGAAAAGCGCGCGGCGATCCTGGAGTCCGAGGGCATGCGGCAATCCGAGATCCTGCGTGCCGAGGGCGAAAAGCAGGCCAAGATCCTGCAGGCCGAAGGTCTCAAGGAAGCGGCCTTTCGCGAAGCCGAGGCCCGCGAACGCGCTGCCGAAGCCGAAGCCAATGCCACCCGAGCAGTCAGCGACGCCATCGAGAGCGGAAGCGGTCAGGCGATCAACTATTTCGTCGCCCAGAAATATGTCGAGGCGCTGGGCAAGTTTGCAACCTCGCCCAATGCGAAGACCATCCTGTTCCCGGTGGAGGCCACCCAGCTGATGGGAACGCTTGGCGGCATCGGCGAGCTTGCCAGAGAGGTCTTTGGTGACAGCGCCAGATCATCGCCTCCAGCAAAGCCGAAACGTGAGATCACGGCCGGACGCGGCGCTCCGCCTGCGATGCCGGGCGTGCCGAGGGTCGAAAGCTGATGATCGAAAGCCTCGAACCCGGCTGGCTGTGGATGATCGGCGGCGTCCTGCTGCTGGTCGCCGAGATCATCGCGCCGGGCTTCTTCCTGGTCTTCGTTGGCGCCGCCGCGATCGCGACCGGCGCATTCACTTTGCTGTTCGGCTTCGGAGTCGAAGCGCAGCTCGCCTTGTTCGTCGCCTATACGATCCTAGCGGTCCTCGTCGGGCGCAAAGTCTATGCCAACCAGGACGGCGCAAGCGCCGATCCGCTGATCAACAACCGGTCGGGCCGAATGATCGGCAAGGTGGTCGTCGCCGTCACCGCTGTCGACGAGCATGGCGGCCGGGTGCGTGTCGGCGATGGCGAATGGAGCGCTCGCGGCGGTCCGGCCGAGCCCGGGCAACGCCTGCGTATCACCGGCGTCGACGGCAATTGCCTGCAGGTGCAGGCGGAATCGCTGCTGACGAGCTCAGCCGCTAAGGAATCGTCCGAAGATCCGGCGCAATGAAGTCACGCCGGGCTTCGACGGCGAACAGCCGCTCCGGCGAATAGAAGCGGAACGGCCAGTCGCGCCGCCCCATCGGCGTCAGCAGAAGCTCGTTGACGAGTTCGTGCAATGGCTCCTTGCGGTCGGCCTCGGCAAGGAACAGCCGAACGCCGCGCAGGAACACCCGCGTGATCGTTTCGTGATAGCCCTGCGTATCGTCGTTCACCCCTCCGACGCTCTCATTGTAGCGGCGGATGATGTCGGGCAGCTGTGTGTCGAGATCGATGTCAGGGCGGCGGGTAAGCAGATAGGTGGTCGCGGCAAGATGCGCCTCGTGAGTCCAGTCCTCCCGCGGCAGCGTGCGGGCAAGCAGCCCCTCGCCGATCCGCTCGATCTCGGCATCGCTCGCGAACAGCCGTGGAGACCATTCACTCAAGCGGTTGCGCCGTACCGGTCGGCCCAAAGCTTCGGGTCCGCCTCCGACTGCTTCTCTACCTTGGGGACCGCAATCGCCGCCGCTGGGTCGAGGGTGACGCCGAGAAAGTCGGCGACGCTGCGAACTGTCGCGTCGGGCGTGGCAACCACGTCCTCGTACCAGAGGAGCAGAGGTTCGACGCGGATGTCGGCGAACAGCCGGTTCCACATGGTCTCCTCGGCATCCAGCAACTCGCGAGCGCGGTCGACCGCCTGGCGCGAGAATTCCACACGCGGGTCCCTCTCCCGCTCCTGTTCCTTGCGCCAGACGCCTGACAGAGCCGCTCGCGCGTAGGATATGGCGTGGGCATCGCGGTCGCGGCGCTTGAGCTGCACCAGCCGGGCCGTGCCGTCCCGCGGCAACAGGGTCGACATCACCTCCACGAACAGGCGCGGATTGCCGTCATGCAGCTCGCGCATCTGAGTCGGGAAGCATTTGATGCCGAACACACCGTTGGGCGAAGTGCGGCGGTGAAGAAGCGAGCGCCAGAGCGCGGTCTGCTTCTCCGGCGCCCCGCTGGCGAACGCATAATGACCGGTGGGCAAGAAGTTCAGATATTCCAGCGGCGCTCCCAGGCAGCCGGACTCCCACAGCAAGTGACTGAGGAACGTGCTTCCGGTGCGCGGAACGGAGGCGAACACGTACAGGCGCTCCGGCAGGCCCTCCCGGCGCGGAAAATCAAGCCGTTCTTCGTAGCCGGTCTCTATGCCTTCCAGCACGATGCTCTCCTATGCGAGAGCGTCCTGCCTAACGCGCGGCGCCGCTTGCCGCACCCCTTCATCGACATGTTCGGCGAAGATCGCGAAATTCTGAACGAAGAGATCGACCAGCTTCGCCGCGGTACGGTCATATTCGTCCTTGTCCGGCCAGGTTTCGCGAGGATCGAGGAGATGGGTCCAGCCATCCACCTCGACCGGCACATCGAAGCCGAAGTTCGGATCCTTGCGGAACTCGGCGTTCTTCAGACTGCCGTCCAGCGCCGCGTTGAGCAGTGCCCGCGTGGCCTTGATCGGCATGCGCTCGCCGGTGCCGTATTTGCCGCCGGTCCAGCCGGTGTTGACGAGCCAGCAGTCGACACCCGTTTCGGCGATCCGCTTCTTGAGCAAATTGCCGTAGACGCTCGGGTGGCGCGGCATGAACGGCGCTCCGAAACAGGTCGAGAAGGTCGCTTCTGGCTCGGTCACGCCGATCTCGGTCCCGGCCACCTTGGCGGTATAGCCCGACAGGAAGTGGTACATCGCCTGGTCGGGGGTCAGCCGCGAGATCGGAGGCAGCACACCGAACGCGTCCGCCGTCAGCATCACGATATTCTTCGGCAACGGCCCCATATTGTCGACCGACGAGTTCGGAATGAAATCGATCGGGTACGCGCCCCGGCTGTTCTCGGCGAGGCTTGCATCGTCGAAGTCGAGCTCGCGCGTGTGGGGATCGATCACGACATTCTCGAGCACAGTCCCGAACCGCTTGGTCGTCGCATAGATCTCCGGCTCCGCTTCCGCGCTCAGCCGGATCATCTTGGCATAGCAGCCGCCTTCGAAGTTGAAGACGTTGGTGTCGGACCAGCCATGCTCGTCGTCGCCGATCAGCGTTCGGTTGGGATCCGCGGACAAGGTCGTCTTGCCGGTGCCCGACAGGCCGAAAAAGATCGCGGTGTCGCCGTTCGGCCCGATATTGGCGGAACAGTGCATCGGCATGATCCCCTGCTCGGGAAGGATGAAGTTGAGCAGGCCGAACACGCCCTTCTTCATCTCACCGGCATAAGCGGTGCCGCCGACGAGGATGATCTTCTTCTCGAGATTGACCGCGATGACCGTCTCGCTCCGGCAGCCGTGACGCAATGGATCAGCGCGGAAGCTCGGCAAGTCGATGATCGTATATTCGGGCACGAAGCCGGGAAGCTCGGCGGCGTTCGGGCGGACCAGAAGCGTGCGAATGAACAGGTTGTGCCAGGCGAACTCGTTGATCACCCGCACCTTGACCCGGTGCTCCGGCTGCGACCCGCCATAGAGGTCGGCGACGAACAGCTGATCCTTAGTGCCAAGCGCCGCGATGAAGTCGGCGTGCAAGCGATCGAACGCCTCCGGATCCATCGGCCGGTTGGTGCTGCCCCACCACACCGTGCTCTCGCTCACCGAGTTGCGAACAACGAAACGATCACGGGCGCTGCGCCCGGTGTGCTTTCCGGTCGCGACGACCAGCGGCCCGTCTTTCGCAAGCACCCCCTCCCCGCGGCGAACGGCATGTTCGACCAGCGGAGCAGTCGCCAGGTTCCAGCAAATTTCCGCATTTATAGGGACGCCCAAGGCATCAATCCCATGATCCGGGACGGTTTGCGACAATTAATTTCTCCAAAGCTTTATTAATCAGACCAATGGCTTGCACCGGGCCGCATCTATCTGCAGGCGTATAGATGCGGGATCGTTTCAAAGCAAAAGCGAGCTGCACTTTGTGGTCGCAGCCGGCCCGGTCGAAGGCGCGGTCGCCGCCACCGCGAGCGCGTTTGACGTTCTGAAAGAAATTCTTCCTAATCGCTGTGAAATGACGGTGCTGACTTCAATTGGGCCAGAGCTCAAACTCAACAGGCTAGAGCTGATCGCGAGTCATGGCGTGCGAAAAAGCAGCCTGTTCTGGCTGAAGACGCGCGCACTGGTCGCGCGACGATTGCTCAGGAACCTGGTCACCGGCCAGGTCGTCCATCGCTATCGCAAGGTCTCGTCCATCCCCGCGGAAGCACGGCTCCTGGCATGCGACGAGCACCCGATCTATACCGCGACCGACCCGCGAGAGCAGGAACTGGAGCTCGGGAAGATCCAGAACCTGAGAATTGCCGCCGCGGCAGTCGACGGCATCACCTTGCGGGCAGGCGACATCTTCAGCTTCTGGGCGGCCGTCGGGCGCCCCGGTGCAAGCAGGGGATATGCAGTTGGCCGCGAGCTTCGTCAGGGGTGCATGGTTCCCGCCGTTGGGGGAGGCATTTGCCAGCTGACCAATGCCCTTTCGCGAGTGGCCCACAAGGCGGGGATGGATATTGTCGAACGCCACAGCCATACCGTCCATCCGCCGGGTTGCTTCATCGACGACAGCACCGACGCCACCGTCTTCTGGAACTATATCGATTTCAGGTTCCGTTCCGCCGTGCCGGTTCGCATCGGCTCCACCCTGACCGAAACCAGCCTGATCGTGCAGCTGGACGCGCTGGATTGACGCGCACGGCCCGAAGCTGCGCTAGTTGTGACGAAAGCGGCTGTGCGATGCACCGCTCGGCTGATCGGACCGGGCGGGCTGGCGAGCGCGTCGCGTGGATCCTCGACGACGTGTGGCCCGAAACTGCAAGCATGGTGCAGACACTCTTCAACCCCGGAGACCAGCTGCTCACGCCGGGCATCTTCCGCGGCTTTCCGGCGCGCTACGATTGGCCGGTCGCTCGGCCGCAACATCCAGCCCGGCGCGCGACCTTGCTTCGGCACTGGGCAATGCGGCGCAGCAGGAACGCTTCCGGGGCCAGGCGGCAAGAATCATACCTCAGGCAGGACCGTTCGATCGCACTCAGGCTGGGAAAGTTCATCGACTTTCGAGCCCGGCATCTGGTCGTTGCTCAAAGCTGGCTTCCATGGCTCGACGAAGCCGGCGCGCTGGGGGGCCGCAGCTTCGACGTCGTAATGAGCCGCTATCCCTTGGCCGAGATACACTGTTCGCTCGATGAAGCTGCCGAGGCTTTCAAGTCTTCCGCCACGATTGGCGATTTCCGGGCCGAGCCTGAACTGGTCGAACGCGAGTTGCGGCTGCTCGCACGGGCACGGCGGATCATCACCCCGCATCATGGGATTGCCGCCTTGTTCGGGGATCGCGCGCAGCTTCTCGCCTGGCATCGCCCGAGAGCGGCGATTCAGGCGCGCGGAAACCGAGTGGCCTTCCTCGGTCCGACGATCGCGCGGCAAAGGCCTGATCTGGTCCGCGCGATCGCCTCGTCTCTCAACCAGCCATTGATCGTGTTCGGGCCGATGCTGGAACAGCATTGGGATGCGGTTGCGATTGAACGCCGCGCGTACGGCCCGCGCTCGCTCCAAGACGTCGGCGCACTCCTTCACCCGGCTACGATTACGCATCAGCCGCGCCTTTTGCTCGCGGCGATCGCCAGCGGAATAACCGTCTACGCGACGCCGACGTGCGGACTAGCCCCGACCGATTATCTGGCGCTGGAAACATTCCGCGAAACCTGGTCGGAGCAACGAACGACACAAGCTCCGCTTGTCACCGCGGGTACGGCTGGCTAATCCGCTCGCTTCCGCACGGAGGCGCGAGCACCGACCGAATGAGCCACGTGATCGCGCTGGTCGATGATGACCGGAATATCCTGACCTCCGTGTCGATCGCGCTTCAGGCCGAAGGGTTTGTAACCCGCGTCTACACCGACGGGGCGACCGCGCTGAAAGCCTTTGCCGACAATGCACCGGATCTCGGCGTGTTCGACATCAAGATGCCGCGGATGGACGGAATGGAGCTGCTTCGCCGGCTTCGCGAGACCAGTTCGATGCCGGTGATCTTCCTGACCTCCAGGGACGACGAGCTGGACGAGGCGCTTGGCCTTGCGATGGGCGCGGACGATTATATCGCCAAGCCCTTCTCCCAGCGGCTGCTGATCGCCCGCATTCGCGCCATTCTTCGCCGCCAGGACTTCGCCAAGGGCGACGTTTCGGCGGGCCCGGCCGAGCCCGATCAGCCCGTGATCGAGCGCGGCCGGCTGACGATGGACCCGGCCCGGCACAAGGTGGTTTGGGGAGGCCGCGATGTGGTCCTGACCGTCACGGAATTCATGATCCTGGAAGCACTTGCGCAGCGCCCCGGCGTAGTGAAGAGCCGCAACCAGCTGCTCGACATCGCCTATCATGACGACGTCTATGTCGACGACCGCACCATCGACAGCCACATCAAGCGCATCCGCCGCAAGTTCCGTGCCGTCGACCCGCAATTCGATGCTATCGAGACCCTTTATGGCGTCGGATACCGCTTCGAAGACGAATGAGGACGGCGATCTCGCCCTGCAATGGTCGGGGCGCTGGTCGCTGGCCCACCGCATCCTTGCGGTGAACATCCTCACCGTCGCGCTGTTCGCCGCAAGCATCCTCTACCTCGACGCGTTCCGCAATCAGCTGAGCAGCGAGCGAATCAAGCAGGCGCAGACAGAAGTTGCAATGGGAGCACTGGCGCTCAGCCTGCTTCCGCCGGAGCAAAGGCCCGGCGCTCTGCGATCGATCGCCCGGACCGGCAAGGTGCGAATGCGCCTTTACGATGCAGACGGCCGGTTGTTGGGCGACAGCTGGCGGAGCACCGGTCCGACCTACACGCTCCGCGACCCCGCGACCCAGCGCTGGACCAAGGGCATCGCGCGGACCCTCGACCGTGGGTTCAATGCCCTCGTCGGCGCAATGGCGCTCGAGGACTTCGTCGAGCCGCCCGTCGATCGCGCCGACGCCTGGCCGGAAGCCGTCGAGGCCAAAGCCGACGGAGTGGTCGTCGCGAAGGTGCGCAACGCGCCCGACCTCACCCCGGTTCTTTCGGCTGCCGCTCCGCTTGGCGATCAGGTGCTGCTGTCGACCGTCAACGATCGCAATTTCACCCGAACGGTCCGGGACCAGCGCCGGACCTTGCTGCTGGTGATGGCGCTTGCGACCGTCTTGTCCGTCCTGCTTTCGCTATTTCTCGCCCGAACGATCGTCCGTCCGCTCCGACGGCTGGCAATCGCCGCGCACCGGGTGCGCCTGGGCCGTGCGCGCGAAGTGAAGGTGCCGCGCCTGCCGTCGCGGAGCGACGAGATCGGGCTGCTCGCCCGCGCGATTTCGGACATGAGCCAGTCGCTCAGGCAGCGGATCGACAATATCGAAGCATTCGCCGCCGACGTCACTCACGAGCTCAAGAACCCGCTTGCCTCCCTGCGGTCCGCGCTCGACGGCATCGACCGCGTCGAGCAGCCGGAACTTCGGAAGCAATTGCTCGATGTGGCGCGCGACGATGTCATCCGCCTCGACCGCCTGATCGGCGACATTAGCGAGGCTGCGAGGACCGACGCCGAACTTGCCCGGGCAACCTTCGAGCGCGTCGATCTCGGCCCGATGCTCGAGCAACTCGTATCGAGCTGGGAAAACCGGCGCGAACTCGGCAATGCCAGGATCGCGTTCGCCCGGCCGCGCAAGGACAGCGCGGTTGTCATGGGCCGCCCGGAGGGCCTCGCTCGAGCCTTCGACAATCTGATCGACAATGCCGCCAGCTTCTCGCCACCTGACGGACTGATCGAAATCGTCGCCGTGCGGGTCGGCGACCAGGTCCGGATCCGCATCGACGATGAAGGACCGGGCGTTCCCAAGGATGCCCGTGAAGCCATCTTTAACCGCTTTCATTCAATACGGCCGGAGACCGAAAGTTTCGGACGGCATTCGGGGCTCGGCCTGGCCATCGCGCGGGCAATCGTCGAAGGCCATGACGGAGAGATCAACGTGCAGGACCGCGACGACGCGCCGACCGGCGCCCGCTTCACCATCTGCCTGCCGGCGGCGGAACGGAGATGACCGCTCGCCTTTCCGCGGAAAATGTCCATGCCAGCACCGTGGCTATCGAAGGGCGCGCAGTCCTGATCATGGGGCCGTCTGGGGCCGGCAAGTCGGACCTGACCTTGCGCTTGCTTCATCGCGGCTTCGCGCTGGTCAGCGACGATCAGACGATCGTGAAGCGCCAAGACGAGCGGCTGATCGCAAGCGCTCCTCCCCAACTGGCCGGAAAGCTCGAGATCCGCGGGATCGGCATTGTCGACATGGAATATGAGTCGGACGTGCCGGTTGCGCTGATCGTTGAACTCACCAGCGACATTCAACGGCTGCCCGACGACAGCCGCGAACGTCTGATCCTCGGAGTGCCCGTGCCGCTGGTCAGCATTGACGCCATGACGGCCTCCGCCGCGTCGAAGGTCGCGCTTGCGCTCGACCGGCTGGGCCTCAGCTTCTGATGCCGGTGCGCGGGCGCCCACGTCTGGTGCTCGTCACCGGCATGTCGGGCGCGGGCAAGTCTACCGTTCTGGACGCGCTCGAAGACCTCGGCTGGGATTGCGTCGATAATCTGCCGGTCGATCTGATTGAGGCCTTCGTCCACTCCGGAAGCTCGAAGGAGCGGCACAATCCGGTCGCGATCGGCATGGACGTACGCAGCCGCGGCTTCAACGCCGAGAGCCTCCCGGAAACCTTGCGGGCGATCGAGGGCGTGCAACCGGAGATTCTCTACCTCGATTGCACCGGACATGAACTGATCCGCCGTTACGCCGAGACCCGCCGCCTGCACCCGCTCGCGCCGGATCGGCCGGCGGAGGACGGAATCGCCCGCGAGCGCGCGCTGACCGCGCCACTCCGGAGTGCTGCAGACAGCCTGATCGATACCACCGACATCAAGCCCGCCGACCTTCGCGACGAGCTCCTTCGCCGCTTCGGGGGAAGCAATGACCAGCCGGTGCTGACCCTGACCAGCTTCGGGTTCGCCCGCGGCATCGCGCGCACCGCCGACCTCGTGTTCGACCTTCGGTTCATCGCCAATCCACACTGGATCGACGATCTTCGGCCACTGACGGGGCAGGATCAGGCCGTCCGCGATTATGTCGGCCAGGACCCAGGCTGGAGTGACGCCATGGCACGGATCGAATCGCTTCTCACGGACTGGATTCCCCGCTACTGGGCCGCGGGAAAGAATTACGTCACCGTGGCATTCGGCTGCACAGGCGGACGACACCGCTCGGTTGCAGCCGCCGTGGAGATGGCGGAACGGTTGCGTGCAGCGGGCTTTCTTCCGAATGTCCGCCACCGCGACCTGACCTCACCGCCAAGCGACACGATCGAGGGGGATCCGCAGGGGACCGCGGAGCCGGCAAGCGAAAGCGAGTTGAGTCAATGATTGGACTAGTGCTGGTGACCCACGGCCGTCTCGCGGCCGAGTTCATCACTGCCATGGAACATGTCGTCGGGCCGCAGGAAGCGATCGAAGGCATCTGCATCGGCCCGGACGACGATATGGAGGCACGACGTCAGGATATTTCCGACGCCATCGGCCGAGTCGACCAGGGCCAGGGCGTGATCATCCTCACCGACCTGTTCGGCGGAACCCCGTCCAACCTCGCCATCAGCCTGATGAAGAGCGAGAATATCGAGGTGATCGCCGGCATCAACCTGCCGATGCTGATCCGCCTCGAAGGCGCCCGCAAGGTGATGGGCGTTCATGCCGCCGTGACGGCAGCCCGCGAGGCCGGCCGCAAATATATTTCCGTCGCTTCCGAAATCCTTGGGGAAGCCGCGGCTTGACCGCTGTCAGCCGCGAGGTTCGCATCTGCAACCAGCGCGGCCTGCACGCGCGGGCGAGCGCCAAGTTCGTTGGGATGGCGAGCGCGCTTCCGGCCAAGGTCGATGTCGAGAAAGACGGCAACACGGTCTGCGGCACCTCGATTATGGGCCTGATGATGCTTGGCGCAGCGATGGGCGACACGATCATGATCCACGCCGAGGGCGAAGATGCCGACGGTGCGCTGCAACAGCTGGTGACGCTGGTCGAGGACCGCTTCGGCGAAGATTGATGCCGAGGCAGGTCACCGCATTTTCCAATACGACCGTCAAACGCCTGCGCTCGCTTCGCGACAAAAAGGCGCGGCGGGAGGAAGGGCTGTTCCTGGCCGAAGGGCTCAGGATCATCGCCGAGGCGCGCGACAGCGGGCGGCTGCCCGAAATCCTGGCCTTCGCCAGCGGAGCGGATCATCCGCTCGCGCTGGAGATTATCGCGGCCACGGAAGCGGCGGGCGGCGAAGTGATCGAGACCACGCCCGACATCCTCACCAAGATGAGCGGCAAGGACAATCCGCAGATGCTGCTCGGGGCCTATCGGCAGCCCGCGACGGCTCTGGCCGACCTCGACCGCGGTGCGTCGGACTTGTGGCTCGTCGCGCAGTCGCTGCGCGATCCGGGCAACATCGGAACCATCTTGCGCACCGGAGACGCGGTCGGCGCGGGCGGGCTGATCCTGATCGACGACAGCGCGGACGCTTTCTCGGTCGAGGCGGTGCGAGCCTCGATGGGGGCGATCTTCACTCAACAGGTCGCGAGCGCCCGCTGGCCCGGGTTCCTGGGCTGGCTGCGGTCCGGTGAAGGCCAGCTGGTTGGGACGAGCCTGAAGGCGACCCACGACTATCTTGAGGCCGAATATCGCCACCCCTGCTTCCTTCTGATCGGCAACGAGCAGCAGGGGCTGCCCGCGGACTATGAAGTCGAGTGCGACCTGCTGGTCAAAATCCCGATGGCGGGCCGCGCCGACAGCCTCAATGCAGCCATCGCCGCCGCCGTGATGGCGTTCCAGGTTCGGGCCAGCTGGCGCTGAGCGGAACCGTGCCGAAGCTACGAACATTCTAGTCCCATGAAGAAGCTGCTTCCGATCCTGCTCGTGCTCGGCCTCCCCGCCTGTCTGCCGGCGCCCCCGCCGCCGCCGATCACGCCCAATCCACCGGGCGGCACCTATCGCGCGGTCGGCACCGAGCCGTTCTGGAGTCTGACGGTCGACGACCAGCGCATGGTGTTTACCGATCCCAACACCAATGCGGTCGTGACCGAACGCACGCCGAGCGCCATCATCGGCATCGCCGGCGAAATCTACCAAACGCCGCGCATCAACCTGAACATCGTCCACGCGCGCTGCAGCGACGGGATGAGCGACCGGGTCTATCCCGACAAGGTCCAGGTCACGGTGGACGGGCGGCAGTTCAACGGCTGCGGCGGGCTTTAAAAGTCACAAAGTTCACGTCGGCAAGGGCTGCGCGCATTCCACTTCCTCTCTGAGGAGGCGGGAAAAGCGCTGAAAAGTTGTGACTTTCGCCAGATGAGATTGTCAAAGATCGAAGGGTGATTGAGCAGGCGCATTCCTATCGTGCAAGCCAGCTCTACTCCGCCGCTATCCGCGCCTGCTCGTCGTCCGTCGGCGGCGCGAGTTTGGTGAGCGGACGCGGGCTGGCTTCGACCATCGGCGGCGTGTCCATCGGCTTCGACCCTCCGGCGCCGAGTCCTTCGAAACGCCGCGCCTGCGTGAGCACCTGGCTTTCGAAGCTTCCGACCATCTGATTGTAGGCGGTGTTGGCGGTCGAAAGGTTCTTGCCCATCCTCGCCATATGCTCAGCCATTGTCGCAATTCGCGCGTGCAACTCCTTGCCGAGGCTTGCGATTTCCTCGGCAGCTTCGGCCAGCCGCTCCTGCCGCCAGACGCTCGCCACGGTCCGGGCGATCGCCACCAGATTGGTCGGAGTCGCGAGCAGCACCTTGTTCTTGAACGCCTTCTCCCACAACTCGTCGTCCTGCTCGAGCGCGGCCGACAGGAAATGCTCGCCCGGGATGTACATCACGACGAACTCGGCCGAATCGCCGAACTGCGCCCAGTAATTCTTGCTTCCGAGCTGCTGGGAGTGGCGGAGGATCGAGGCCAGATGGGCCTTGAAGCAGGCCGCCTTCTTTTCGTCGTCGACCTCGTCGCAGGCGTCGAGATAGGCGTTGAGCGAACATTTGGCATCGATAATAAGCTTTCGGCCTTGCGGCAGATTGACCACCGCGTCCGGACGCAGCCGACCCTCCTCGCCTTCGGTCGAAACTTCCATGTTGAAATCGACGCCTTTGACCAGCCCGGCCTGGATGAGGACGTTCTCGAGGCTTCGCTCGCCCCAGCGGCCGCGCTGCTTAGGCGATGAGGTCAAAGCGGTGACGAGGCGCCGGGCCTCGTCCCGCACTTGTCCCTGCCCGGCGCGGACCAGTTCGACCTGCTCTCGCAGACCGGCGTAACTGTCCACACGCTCCTTCTCGACGCGCTGGAGGCCCTCTTCATAGCGCTTGAGGGTTGTTTCCACGGGCTGCAGTAGCTGTTGAAGCTTGGCGGCCTGTTCCTTGTCCGCCTTGGCCAGCCGATCGTGGGCCTTGGCGAGGAAGTCGGACTGCGCCTTCTGAAGCAATTTGTCGCCAATCTCCTGGAACTGGACGACCAATGTCTCCTTGGCCTTTTCGAGCGAGGCGATCTGCGCCTCGAAGCCGCGCTCGCGTTCCTCATGAGTGGCCCGGATGGCGGCGAGGCTGGCTTGGGCCTCACCATGAGCCACCCTCAGGGTCGCCAGCTCCTGCACCCCGGAGTCGCGCTCACGAGCCACACCATCGAGCTGAAGGCGCAGGCTTTCCGTGACCTGTTTCGCCGCAGCCGCGGACCGGCTTCCGATCAGCCAGCCGACGAGGGCCCCGGCGCCGAGCGCGAGAAGCGCAACAAGAACAACAAATCCGACGCTCATCGTCCGACTCCGCTGCGGAACATTGTGTGAACTCTAGGCTCGCGCGGTCCTGCTCTCAAGCGGAACATTGGTGCAAAGCGCCGGTTCGATGCTAGGTTCGCCCCAAAGGAGAAATGCATGTCAATTCGCAAGATGATCGCGCTGCACCCGAATGTGGACGGGCACGTCAACCAGCCGCTCGGCGATGCCGTCCATCACGCCATGTATTGCGCGAAGATGGCGCTGAGCTGCGCCGACGCCTGCGCGGCCGAAGCGATGGACATGCGCCAGTGCATCCGCGTTTGCCAGGATGCCGCCGACGTGTGCGAGGCGGCCGCTCGGCTGGGCGTGCGGCGGACCGGATCGAACGACCAGATCCTGCGCGAAATGCTCGAATTCTGCGCCCGCACCTGCGATGCCTGCGCAGTCGAGTGCGAGCGGCACGATCATGAGCATTGCAAGCTGTGCGCGCAGATGTGCCGGGAGTGTGCGGCCGATTGCCGGCATGCGGCGCTGGCGGTGATGGAGCCGGTTTGATTCCTAGTTCCTCCCTGCGAGCGCAGCTCGTGGGGAGGGGGACCAGCGAAGCTGGTGGGGGGTATTCAGCGCGTGGGTGACCCCTCCCACCCTTCGACTACCCCGAACGGTCCCCCTCCCCATCGCTGCGCGATAGGCAGGAGCGGATTAGGCCGCCTGCTTTTCTTTCCGTAGCTTGGCGAGCTTCTTTAAGACCATTTCGCGCTTCAGGCGGGACAAGTGGTCGATGAACAGCACGCCGTCGAGATGGTCCATCTCGTGCTGCAGACACACGGCGAGCAGGCCGTCGATATCTTCCTCATGGGCGATGCCCTTTTCATCGAGCCAGCGCGCCTTGATGCGGTCGGGGCGGTCGACGTCGGCATATTGGTCCGGGATCGACAGGCAGCCCTCGGTATAGGGAATTTCCTGCTCAGACGCCGTCACGATCTCCGGATTGATGAACACGCGCGGATCCCTGACCGGCTCGCCATCCTCTTCCTCCGGCTCCTGAAGATCGATCACCAGTACGCGCTTGGGAACGCCCACCTGGATCGCGGCGAGGCCAATGCCCGGCGCGGCATACATCGTCTCAAACATGTCGGCGACGAGCGCGCGCAGATCATCGTCGACCGTCTCCACGGGTTTGGAGATCTGCCGCAGGCGCGGGTCCGGGACTTCAACGATGGAGAGAATGGCCATGGGGGTAATTTAGTCTTTCAGGGCAGTGGGTTCAAGCGAAGCGCCGAACTCGTTCGTCCTGAGCGGAGCTCCGGAGGAGCGCAGTCGAAGGGCGCACTCCGCACGCCTCAGCAACGCCCTTCGACTTCGCTCAGGACGAACGAAGTTGGTTTCCCTTTCATGCGATCGGCCGCCTGGCCCGCAGCGCCTGCGCAAGCGTGCCCTCATCGAGATAGTCGAGTTCACCTCCGACCGGAAGTCCATGCGCCAACTGGCTGAGACGTATGGGGAGTTTTTCCAGACGCTCCGCCACATAATGGGCGGTGGTCTGGCCTTCGAGCGTTGCGTTCATGGCGAGAACGACCTCGTCGATGCCGCCCTGCGACACGCGGCCGACGAGCTTGTCGATGCTGAGGTCTTCGGGACGGACGCCTTCCAGCGCGGAGAGGCGACCGCCGAGGACGTGATAGCGTCCGGGGAAAAGGCGCGAGCGGTCGAGCGCCCACAGGTCGGACACTTCCTCGACCACGCACAGCATGCTGTCGTCGCGGCGCGGGTCGCTGCAGATGCTGCAGGGGTCGGCGGTGTCGACATTGCCGCAGGTCGAGCAGGTCGAAAGCTTGTCGGCGACGTTCTGGAGCGCGTTGAGCAAAGGCTGGAGCGCATTCTCGCGCTTCTTCATCAGGTGCAGCACTGCGCGACGGCCCGAGCGCGGGCCCAGGCCGGGCAGCCGCGCGAGGGCGTTGGCTAGGGCTTCGATCTCCTGACTGGCCATGCGCGCAATCCATAGGCCGCTTGGCCGTGCGGGCAAGTGCGGCCATAGGGCTGTGCGATGCGGATCATTTTTATGGGATCGCCGGACTTTGCGGTGCCGTCGCTCAATGCGCTGATGGACGCCGGGCATGAGGTGCCGGTCGTCTATTGCCAGCCGCCGCGACCTGCCGGGCGCGGAAAGGCGGATCGCAAGACGGCGGTGCACGAGCGGGCCGAGCAGCTCGGGATCGAGGTTCGCCATCCGAAGAGCCTGCGCAACGAGGAGGAGCAGGCGCGGTTCCGGGAGCTCGACGCCGATCTTGCGGTGGTTGCGGCTTATGGGCTGATCCTGCCCAGGCCGATCCTTGAGGCTCCAAGGCGGGGCTGCGTGAACGTGCACGCTTCGCTACTGCCGAGATGGCGCGGGGCGGCGCCGATCCAGCGCGCGATCCTGGCCGGCGACGAGGCCGGCGGCGTGACCATCATGCAGATGGACGAAGGTCTGGATACCGGGCCGATGCTGCTGAAACGCGATCTCAGTCTCGCCGGGAAGAATGCCGGGCAAGCTACGGATGAAGTTGCCGAACTTGGCGCTTCCGCTTTGATTGACTGGCTTGAGAACCCGACTTCGGCCCAGCCGCAGCCGGAAGAAGGCGTCACCTATGCAGCCAAGATCGACAAGGCCGAGTCGCGGATCGACTGGTCGCGCTCGGCAGCGGAGATCGAGCGGCAGGTGCGGGCCTTCGCCCCTGCCCCAGGCGCGTGGTTCGAGGCCAAGGGCGAGCGCATCAGACTGCTGGAGGCCGCTGCGGCTTCGGAACAGGGGCAGCCCGGTCACCTGTTGGACGATCGGCTGACCATCGCCTGCGGTAAGGGTTCGATCCGCCCGCTGACGGTTCAACGCGCCGGGCGGGGTGCGATGGCACGGGCCGAGCTGCTGCGCGGCTTCCCCATCCCTGAAGGCACGATCCTGACGTGACCCGCTGGCGGTTGACGATCGAATATGACGGCGGCCCGTTCATGGGCTGGCAGCGGCAGGACCATGGCCCGTCGGTGCAGCAGGCGCTCGAGGAAGCGCTCGCACGCATGACGGGCGCCGAAGCGGCGGTGCATGCGGCGGGGCGGACGGATGCGGGCGTTCATGCGCTGGCGATGAGCGCGCATGTGGATATCGGGCGCGATGTGACGCCGCATAGGTTGCGCGAGGGGCTGAACGCGCTCGTGCGGCCCTCGCCCATTTCCGTGCTCGAAGCCGAGCCGGTGGCGGACGAGTGGCATGCGCGCTTTTCCTGCGTCGGGCGGCGCTACTTGTACCGAATCCTCAACCGGCGCGCACCGGCGGCCCTGGAGCGTGGCAAGATATGGCACGTGGGCGTCGATCTGAACGTCGAAGCGATGGCGGAAGGCGCGGCGATGCTGGTCGGACGTCATGACTTCACCACGTTTCGCTCGGTTCAGTGCCAGTCGGACAGCCCGCTCAAGACACTCGACCGGCTGGAGGTGGTGCGGGTGGGCGACGAGATCCACATCCACGCCGCGGCGCGCAGTTTCCTTCATCATCAGGTGCGGTCGATGGTGGGCTGCCTGGCGCTGGTTGGTCGGGGACAGTGGCGGTCGGAGCAGATCCGTGAGGCGCTCGAAGCGCGGGATCGGGCGGCGCTCGGCTTCAATGCGCCGCCCGAAGGCCTCTACTTTGTGGAGGCAATTTACCCGTGATGTTGCGGCGCAACACTTGATTAGTGGCTTAGGCATGCAAATCTGGTAATGGCGCCCGCCTGAAGCGCTTAGGAGTGACGTCGCCTTGTTGCGGTTGATGCTGAAGTCGAAGATCCACCGAGCGACGGTGACTCAGGCCGATCTCGATTATGTCGGGTCGGTCGCGATCGACGCGGCGCTGATGGAAGCGGCCGACCTCATCGAGGGCGAGAAGGTTGCGATTGCCGACATTGCCAACGGTGCGCGCCTCGAAACCTATGTGATCACCGCGCCGCGCGGCAGCGGGATGATCAGCATCAACGGAGCCGCCGCCCACCTGGTCTCGCCGGGCGACCTCATCATCATCATGAACTACGCTTTCTACGAAGACGCCGAGGCCAAAGCGCTGAAGCCGCGCGTCGTCCATGTCGACGAGCAGAACCGCGTCGTCGCGCTCGGCAACGACCCGGCGGAGCCGGTACCCGGTGCCAAGGACCAGAAGCGGCCGGTTCCCAAAGCCGCCTGACTATTCGGCGGCGATCGCCTCATATTCCTGGGCTGCGAGGAATTTCTCGGCGTCGAGTGCCGCCATGCAGCCTGTGCCTGCGGCAGTGACCGCCTGGCGGTAGATCTTGTCCATGACGTCACCGCAGGCGAACACGCCCGGAATGTTGGTCTTGGTAGTGCCGGTTTCGACCTCGATATAGCCGTCCTCGTCGAGCGTGAGCTGGCCATGAAACAGTTCGGTCGCGGGCTTGTGGCCGATCGCGACAAATGCGCCATCGACGTCGATTCGGGTCATCGCGCCGGTGCGACGGTCCTTCAGGTCGAGGCCAACGAGCGCATTATGCTCGCCGCCGCCGACGAATTCGGCCACCTCGTGGTTCCAGATGATGCGGATGCCGGGGTGGGCGAACAGCCGGTCCTGCAGAATCTTCTCGGCACGCAGCGAATCGCGGCGGTGGATCAACGTGACGTCATGACTGTGGTTGGTGAGGTAAAGCGCTTCCTCTACCGCCGTATTGCCGCCGCCGATCACGGCGACCTTCTTGCCGCGATAGAAGAAGCCGTCGCAGGTCGCACAGGCGGACGCGCCCTTCCCTTTCATCGCTTCTTCCGACGGAAGTCCGAGCCACTTGGCCTGGGCCCCTGTGGCGATCACCAATGTGTCCGCGCTGTAGACCGTGCCGCTGTCGCCGATCAGCCGGAACGGGCGGCGGGATAGATCGACCTCGCTGATATGGTCCCAGACCATCTTGGTTCCGACATGCTCGGCCTGGGCCTGCATCTCCTCGACCAGCCATGGCCCCTGGATGACGTCGCGGAAGCCCGGATAATTTTCGACGTCGGTGGTCGTCGTCAACTGCCCGCCGGGCTGAATGCCCTGGATGACTACGGGGCTGAGGCCCGCGCGGGCGGCGTAGATGGCGGCAGTCAGGCCCGCCGGGCCCGAGCCGAGCACGGCCATGCGGGTCGAAACGATGTTGGTCATCGCCTCGATTTAGGGGCGACGCTCCCCGCCCGCAACGGCCAAAACTGACGTCTAGACTGCTAAGTTAGACTACCCGGCGTCCGGCGACGAAGTTCCAGATCAGGACGATCACGCCGATCACGAGCAGGATGTGGATGATGTTTCCTATACCGCCGATGAAAAAGCCAAGTGCCCACAGGATCAGCAAAATGATTGCGACGGTCATCAGCATGGCGCGTTCCTCCTTGTTCGAAAGGAGTGAACCGGCAACGAACGGGCCGGTTCCGAGATGAATTGGGGACCAGTTCAAGCGCAATCCTATCCCGCTCGTCCTGAGTAGCTGCGCAGCAGCGTATCGAAGGGCGTCCTTCGATACGGCACTTCGATGCGCTTCGCTTACGCAGTGCCTACTCAGGACGAACGGTAATGGGTGATTTCTACACGAGGCGCGACTGGTTTAGCGCTGCCTCGATGAAACCGGCGAACAGGGGATGCGGCTCGAAGGGCCGGCTTTTGAGCTCCGGGTGGAACTGCACGCCGACGAACCAGGGGTGGTCGGGGCGCTCGACGATCTCCGGAAGTTGGCCGTCGGGGGACATTCCGGAGAACACCAGCCCGCCCTTCTCCAGCGCATCGCGATAATTGACGTTCACCTCATAACGGTGGCGATGCCGCTCGCTGATTTCGGTCGTGCCGTAAGCGGCGGCGGCATGGCTGTTGCCGGACAGCCTGGCTTCATAGGCACCCAGACGCATGGTGCCGCCAAGATCGCCGTTGTTGGCGCGCTTCTGAAGGCCTTCCTTGCTCATCCATTCGGTGATCAGGCCGACGACCGGCTCGGAGGTTTCGCCGAACTCCGTCGATGACGCCTGTTTGATCCCGGCCAGATTTCGCGCGCCTTCGATGCACGCCATCTGCATTCCGAGGCAGATGCCAAAGAAAGGCACCCTGCGCTCGCGGGCAAACTGGACGCTGGCAATCTTGCCCTCACTGCCGCGCTCGCCGAAGCCGCCCGGAACGAGGATCCCGTGCAGCGGCTCGAGTTCGGCCGCGAGATTCTCCTGCGCACCCTCAAACAGCTCGGCATCGAGCCAGCGGATGTGGACTTTCGCGCGGTTGGCAATGCCGCCGTGGACCAGGGCTTCGCGGAGGCTCTTATAGGCGTCCGGCAGACCGACATATTTGCCGACCACGCCGATCGTCACTTCGCTTTCGTAATGGTCGATCCGGTCCATGATGTCGCGCCAGCGGGCGAGGTCCGGCTGCGGCGCGTCATTGATCCGGAATGCCTTGAGGACCTCGTCGTCGAGCCCCTCCGCATGATATTGCAGCGGCACGTCGTAGATCGAGCGCGCGTCTAGCGCCGGAATGACGGCGGACTTCGGCACGTTGCAGAACAGGGCAATCTTGGCGCGGTCGCTGTCGGGAAGCTCGCGATCGGAGCGGCACAGAAGCACTTCCGGCTGAACGCCAAGGCTCGAAAGTTCACGAACGCTGTGCTGGGTCGGCTTGGTCTTGAGCTCACCCGCGGCGGCAATCCACGGGACCAGCGTGGTGTGGACACTGACCGTCTGGTCGCGCCCGAGATCGTTTCGAAGCTGGCGAATCGCCTCGACGAACGGCAGGCTTTCGATGTCGCCGACGGTGCCGCCGATCTCGCAGATCACGAAGTCGACGCCCTCGATATCGTTGAGCGCAAATTCCTTGATTGCATTGGTGACGTGGGGAATCACCTGAACCGTCGCGCCGAGATAATCCCCGCGCCGTTCGCGCATGATGATGTCGCTGTAAATCCGGCCGGTGGTGACATTGTCCGACTGCTTCGCCGAGACGCCGGTGAAGCGCTCGTAGTGGCCGAGGTCGAGGTCGCTCTCCGCGCCGTCGTCGGTCACATAGACTTCGCCGTGTTGATACGGCGACATCGTGCCGGGATCGACGTTCAAATAGGGGTCGAACTTGCGGATTCGCACCTTGTACCCGCGCGCCTGCAGGAGCGCGCCGAGCGATGCCGAGAGAAGACCTTTACCGAGCGATGAGACCACGCCGCCGGTGACGAAAATGAACCGCGCCATGGGAGGAAAGGCTTAGGGGGTGCCTGCCCGCTTCGGCAAGCGCCCGAATCAAAAAAGTTCGAAAAACGCGTCGATTATTGAGCGAGCGGCACCGCGGGCGACGACTGGTTGCCGCTCGCGGGAGCGGAGTCGTTACCGGTCGGAACCGCGGGCGCTGGAATCGTTGCTGGCGCGTTCTGCGTCGGAGTGACCGGGGCCACAGTGTTGGCGAGCGAAGTATCGACCTTGGCGGGCTCGCGCGACACTCCGGCGATGGCCGCAAGCACGATCGACAGAATGATGAACAAGGCTCCGAGAACCGCCGTTGCGCGGGTCAGCAGGTCGGCGGCACCGCGCGCCGTCATGAAACCCGACGAGCTTCCGCCAACGCCAAGCCCGCCGCCTTCCGAGCGCTGCATCAGGATCACACCCACGAGCGACGCGGCGATGAGCGTCTGGACGATAAGCAGGAAGGTGAACATTGCGGGCTTTCAAAGAGAATGTTGGCGGCATCTAGGCGATGAAGGGCCGGCCTTCAACCAGCAGCGGCTGCGGCCTCGATGATTGGAAGGAAGTCCGCGGATTTCAAGCTCGCCCCACCGACCAGGGCGCCATCCACGTCCTCGATCGAGAAGATGGACGAAGCATTGCCTGCATTCACGGAGCCTCCGTAAAGGATTCGCACCGAACGGCCGCTCTCGCCGAAACGGCCGATAAGCAGTTCACGAAGCGCGCCAGTGACTTCGCGGATTTCTCCCACTGTCGGGATGAGGCCGGTGCCGATCGCCCACACCGGTTCATACGCAAGCGTGAGTTCGCTCTTGCCGATCTGTTCCGGCAAGCTCTTGTTTGAAAGGCGGCAGACGGTCTCGAGCGTTTCGCCGGCGTCATGCGCGGCCTGGCTTTCTCCGACGCAGACGATCACATCGAGCCCATGTGCCTGGGCAGTCTCGGCCTTTGCGCGGACCTCCGCGCTGCGCTCGCGATCACGGCGCTCGGAATGGCCGACGATGGTCAGACGAGCTCCGGCGTCGGCAAGCATTTCGGCGCCCACGCAGCCGGTCTGGGCTCCGCGCGGGAGGAAGTGAATATCCTGGGCTCCGATCGGAAATCCCGGCACAGCCTCGGTGGCACGGTGGATGAGGGTGGCGGGAAGGCACAGGGCGACATCGACCTGCGGGAAGGCTGCGGCGCCTTCAGCAATGGCACGAATTTCGGCAATATCGGTCGAAAGTCCGTGCATCTTCCAGTTGCCGACGAGATATTTTCTAAGCGTCATGACCGCCCTCTAGCGGGACAATGGCGCTCGGCAAAGACGGCTGCCTTGCTGCGCTTTAGTCCGCGCTCTAAAGCGGCGCTCTCGCACCCCTTCCGACAAGAGCCATTCCGCACATGCTGTCATCCTTTCGCCGCCTGTCCAAATCGACCGTCGGCACGATCATCATGGTCGCCTTCCTATTGCTGATCCTCGCCGGGTTCGCGTTGGGCGACATCGCCAATGTCAGCGGCGGCAAATTCGGATCGAACAGTTCGACACTGGCCAAGGTCGGCGACGAGGCGGTCACCGACAAGCAGATGAGCGACGAACTCGAACGCCGCCTCGCCCAGGTGCGCCAGCAGAACCCGAACGCCGACTATGCATCGCTGTCAGCCGACTTCGATCCCTTGCTGACGGGGCTGATCGAACAGGCGTCTCTGTCCGCTTTCGCCGACAAATACGGCTTCAATGTTTCGAAGAAGCTGATCGATGCGCAGATCGCCTCGATCCCCGGCGCGAAGGGGCTGAACGGGCAGTTCAGCGATGCGGCCTATGCGGCCTGGCTGCAGCAGCAGCGAATGACCGATCAGCAGGTGCGGCGGATCATCCGCACGGGGCTGCTGCAGCAAATGCTTCTGGAGCCGATTGCGGCCGCGGCACGCATGCCTGTCGGAATGGCGACGCCTTATGCGTCGATGCTGCTCGAAGCGCGTCAGGGTGAAGTGGCGCTGATTCCGATCGCTGCCTTCCGGTCGGGCCTGACCCCGACGGCTGCCGATCTGCAGAACTTCTACAACCAGAACCGCGCCCGTTACATGGTGCCGGAGCAGCGGGCGATCCGCTACGCCCGCATCGGTGCCGAGCAGGTCGCCGGTGCCGCGCCGAGCGAACAGGAAATCGCCGCTTACTACAATGCCCACCAGGACGTTTACGGAAGCACCGATGTCCGCGTCATCAGCCAGGCGATCGTTCCCGATCAGAAGACCGCGCAGGCGATTGCGGCGAAAGCACGCGCTGGCGGAACCCTTGCGGCGGCCGCCGCTCCAGCGGGGCTGAGTGCGGCCGACGTTTCGGTCGGGCCGCAGAAGCGACAGGAATTCACCAGCCTCGCCGGACCGAAGGTCGCCGCCGCTGCCTTTGCAGCCAAGGCGGGCGAAATCGTCGGCCCGATCCAGTCGGACCTCGGTTGGCACGTGGTGAAAGTGGAATCGGTCCAGGCCGGTGCGGGCAAGCCGCTCGCCGCGGTGCG
This sequence comes from Sphingomicrobium sp., assembly GCA_039915925.1. Lineage (GTDB taxonomy): Bacteria > Pseudomonadota > Alphaproteobacteria > Sphingomonadales > Sphingomonadaceae > Sphingomicrobium. Next base: position 14,855 of record JBDSMG010000018.1, on the reverse strand, counting down.
TCCCGAAATCGTCGCCAAGCTGAGCGAGGACAAGCGCAAGGAAGCGATCGAGACTCTGATCGAGAAGGTGCAGGAGTCGCTGGACGACGGCGCCAACTTCCAGGAAGCGGCGGCAGCCGCCAAGCTGCCCGTCGCCCAAACGCCATTGATCCTCGCAAACGGCAGTTCGCGGCAGGACCCGAACTTCAAGCTGGCGCCGGAGGTCGCGCCCATTCTCAAGAGCGGGTTCGAGCTGGAGGCGAATGAGGAGCCAGTGATCGAAACTCTGCCCGGTGACGCGGGCTATGTCGTGGTCGCGCCGACGCAGATCGTGCCCGCGGCTCCGGCGCCGCTTGCGCAGGTCAAGGATCGTGTGGCCAGCGACTGGATCCAGCAACAGGCTTCGGCGCGTGCGCGCGCCGTTGCCGCGGCGATCCTGGGCAAGGCAGCGCGCGGAATTCCGCTGGCGCAGGCGGTTGCGCAGGCCGGCGCTCCGCTGCCCGCGCCAAGACCGGTGTCGGCCCGCAGGATCGAGGTCACGATGAGCCAGCAGCCGGTGCCCGAAGCGGTTCGGATGCTGTTCAACCTCGGCGAGGGCAAGAGCCGCATGGTCGCCGACAACCAGAACAATGCGCTGGCGATCGTGAAACTGACGAAGATCGTGCCGGGGAATGCAATATTGCAGCCTTCGCTCGTCGCGCAGGTGCAGCGCGATTTCGGTCAGCCGCTCGCGCAGGAATATGCGTCGCAGTTCCTGGCGGCCGCGCGCGCAAAGCTGGGTGTGAAGCGGAACGAGAAAGCCATTGCCGCCATCCGGAAACGGATCATCGGCGGATAAATCCGCGACGCTCTTGACCGGAGCTTGTTTGTTTCATAGACGTTCCCCGTTCGTTCCTTCTTGGAACCAAGGGAGTGCACGGCCATGCTCACCGCCAAGCAGCATGAACTGCTGATGTTCATCCACGACCGGCTTGGACGGACGGGAGTCAGCCCGAGCTTCGACGAGATGCGCGAGGCGCTCGACCTGAAGTCGAAGTCGGGCGTGCACCGGCTGATCTCGGCGTTGGAGGAACGCAGTTTTATCCGCAGGCTGCCAAATCGGGCGCGGGCGCTGGAGGTACTGAAGCTTCCTGAGGTGCGCACGGCCTCCCCTGCTCCGGCGGCGGGCAAGCCGGTGATCCCCGCGGCCGCCAACGACACGATCGAGATCCCGCTGCATGGCCGGATCGCGGCGGGAACGCCGATCGAGGCGCTGCAGGGCACGGAAGGGTTCGCGGTTCCCGCGGCGCTGCTCGGGCCGGGCGAACATTATGCGCTGGAGGTGTCGGGCGATTCGATGGTCGAGGAAGGCATTCTTGACGGCGACTTCGCGCTGATCCGCCGCGTCGATACGGCGCGCGACGGCGAGATTGTGGTCGCTCTGATCGACGAAGCGGAAGCGACGCTCAAGACCTTCCGCCGCGAAGGCCAGATGATCCGGCTCGACCCCGCCAACCGGCACTATGAGCCGCAGCGCTACCGCCCGGACCAGGTGCGGATTCAGGGTCGCCTCGCGGGGCTGATCCGACGGTATTGATCGACCAGGCTCGTTCGTCCTGAGCGGAGGGCGAAGCCCGCAGTCGAAGGGCTTGCGGTGAGGCTCATGCAGTTCAAACGAATTTTGCGGGCGTGCGATAGACGCCCTTCGACTACAGCCGATCGGTGATTCGGCTTGCGCTCAGGACGAACGGACCAGCCTATGAACTCGCCTCCCGGGATCGACTATGTCGAGCTTCCGAGCCTGACCGCGCACGAACTGACGCGCGCCTTTTATTCGAAGGCGTTCGGCTGGAAGTTTGCCGATTACGGACCGGACTATTCGGCAACCACGAATGGCATTGTCGATGTCGGGCTGAACGGCAGTGTCGAGGAGGCCTTGTCCGCGCCATTGCCGGTCGTCAGGGTCGATGACCTCGAGGCGGCGTTCGACGCCGTCACGGCGGCCGGCGGCATCATCGCGCGCCCGATCTTCGCCTTCCCCGGCGGCCAGCGCTTCCACTTCATCGATCCGTCCGGAAACGAGCTTGCAGTGTGGCAAGAGGTTTCCGACCACTAGGATCGATATCGGCGGCCGATCATCCGGCGATTGCGTGACGTCCGGGATCATGCAAGCTTCCGCAGCAGGGGGCCGCGTGAATGAGCTATCGCGAGGACAGTTATGAGCCATTCGGCGGAGTAACTGAAGACGACGAACAGGATCAGGGGAACTATTTCGCCCGGCACTGGCGCGGAAACCTTTCGTTGCCGCGAAGCTACTGGGTGAACGGATTCCTGACCAACCTCACCATCGGCGGGCTCGGACTTGCCTTTGTCACGCTTTCGCACACGGGTCGCTCACTACGGGTTATCTCCGCCTGCTTTCTCTTCTACGTCGTGGCCTTCCTGGTCGCTCGCACATGGACGCTGATCGGCGTCTGGCGCTCGGCAGGACGGCATGCCGCTCGCGGCGGTGCGCCAAGATGGGGTGTAGTGGCCCGCGGCCTCGTCGTGCTGGGTGTACTTGCGACGGCGATTCAAATGCCGGCGCTGGCCGTAAAAGCGAAAGAATATGGGCAGATTGCGATTGGACGCGACCCCTTGGGTGGCGGGGCAACGCTCAGGGTCAACGCCGGCGGTAAGACCCTTGAGATGAAAGGCATGCTGACCGCCGGCGTTGCCGACAGACTCGAGCACATACTCCGATCGAATCCGAATGTCGGCCTGCTTCAACTTGACTCCGGAGGCGGCAGGATTTTCGAGGCGCTGAGGATCGCGGACGTGATCCGGTCACGGCACCTCAATACGCGGGTCGAAGAACGATGCGAATCCGCCTGCACGCTTATTTTGATGGCCGGCAAGGAGCGCAGCGCCGACGGCTTCGCGCAGATCGGATTTCACCAACCGGACTTTCCGGGCCTCAACGATCGCGAACGGCTGGACATCATCGCAGACAATCGGCGCGACTATATCGCGGCGGGGATCGAGCCTTCATTTCTGGAGAAGGCGCTTTCCACGCCGCCAAACGACATGTGGTATCCGACCCATGTCGAAATGGTCGAAGCCGACGTGTTGAGCTTCGACGAGATGGCCGTTCGCCCACCTCAGGTTCAGCTCGGGCATCTTCACAAACTGTTGTCGCGCATGGAAGCCGAGATAAATGCGAGTCGAGGAACGATGATTGATGACATCACGAGACTGGACGGCGCGCGGTTGAACGGCAGTGAGCTTCGCACCGAATACGGACTCACGCGTGCATTCAACGCCGAGGAATCGATCAATCTGAAGTCTAACCTCGCCTCTGCACTTTCGGATGACCTGTGCGCTGGCGCGAAGCGGGCCCTGATCGAACATGGCGCGCGTTTTGGGTTCGATTACTCGAACCCGGACGGAAGGAAGGTCGCGAGCGTAACGATCGATCGATGTCCTAGTGCCTGATCAGGCTCCGGCAGCGCGCCGAAGCGCCAGCTACTCCGCGGTGGTCGGGTCGATGACGTTGCGGACCTGGCTGATCTTGTTGGCCGGGAAGCCGGCGGTTTCGGCGTGTTGGCGGATCAAATCCTCGCTCGGCGCGCGGTAGATGCAGTAAATCTTGTCATCGGTCACATAGCTGTGGACCCACTGGATTTCGGGCCCGAGATCACGAAGCACTGAGCAGCTCTTCTGCGAGGCGCCCTGAAGCTCGGCGGCGCCTAGAGATCCGACGTTCGGCATATCTCGTTCGATGACGAATTGCGGCATGATCCTCTCCCATTTTATCGTGAGCGGGACATAGCTGAAATCACCGTCAGCGTCACTGCGCCCACGGGTGCTGACCGACGTGCGCAGCCACCGTGTCGACACGCGCATTGTCGCTCAGAAAGATTGCCAGACCGCCCGTCTGCTCGAGCGCCTTGCGGTCGAGCTTCAGCCAGCGCGGCGTGCAGGCTTTGGGAAGCCAGCGCTCCGATACGACGATGTCGGCCTCGGCACAGGCGGAGGTGATCCGCTGCCAGTCGATCCGAGTGGCGGATCGGGTCGCGAGCAGACGCCAACTCGCCTCGCCGGCCGGGATTAGGGCAACGCAGGAATCCTTCGTGCAATCGCTGAACGCCTGTCCGGCAAGGTCGAGCGGATCGCCGTCAAAGCCGGCCGATTCCGCCATGACGTCACGCACATAGTCGCCGGTGCGGTCGCGCAGCACATAGGGGCGGCCGTCGCGCACGACCGCGACGTGGCGGCCGTCGCCGGTGACCAGCAGGTCGGGAGCAGCGCTGAACCAGGATCCGGCCGCACCGATCGCTATCGGAACCAGCCCCAGCAGCCGCGGCCGGGTCGTCCACAGGCACAGCCACAAGCCGCCGATCACCATCATCGCGAAGGCCCAGGCGGGCAGCGATGCGAGCGTTGCGACGGCGCCACTGCTGCTGGCCACGGCGTGGGCGATCCCGAGCAGGAGTTGCAGAGCCCAGCCGGTCAGCGTCCAAAACGGCGCTCCCAGGCCGACCGTGTCGAGCAACAGCGCCGCAGCCTCAAGTGGCATGATGACGAAGGTGGTGAGCGGGATCGCGATAATGTTCGCGCCGACGCCGTAGAGGCCGGCACGATGAAAATGGAACAAAGCGAAAGGGATCAGCGCGACTTCCACCGCAAGCCCGGTCGCGACCAGCGCGACAAGGCTGCGCAGAAGCTTTGCGAGCAGTCCCTCCTCCCGCTGCTGGAAATGGCGCCGCGCCCAAGCGCTCGAATGCAGCGCGATGATTGCGGTCACCGCCGCGAAGCTGAGCTGGAAGCTGGCCCCGGCAAGCGCTTCGGGCTTGAACAGCAGGACGAGCAGTGCGCCGACCGCAAGCAATCTTATGCTGATGGCATCCCGACCCATCGCCATGCCTGCAAGCACCAGCACAGCGGCGACGCAGCTTCGGACGGTAGGAACCTGAGCTCCGGTGAGCAAAGTATAGCCAATGCCGGCAAGCGCGCCGGCCCCAGCGGCGACGAGCATCAGGTTGAACCGCAGCGCCAGCCGCTCGCTGAGTGCGAGCAGCCTTAGAGTGAGCAACAGCGTCGCTCCGACCACGGCTGCGATGTGCAGGCCGCTGACCGACAGCAAATGGGTGAGGCCACTGCGCCGCATCGCGTCCGCATCTTCCTCTCCGACCGCATTCTGATCGCCCGTGACGAGCGCGGTGGCGATCCCCCCGGCCGAGCCCGCGATCCGGTCACGAATGTGCGCCCCCAGCCGCACCCGGATTCCATCGAGGCCGCTTGGCTGAACGGCGCGCGTTACCTCGACGGGTCCAAGCGCCTTGCCGACGGCGCCGATTCCACGGAACCAGGCATCGCGCGAGAAATCATAGCCGCCGGGCAGCGCCATCGGCGGCGGCGGCGCAAGCCGGGCGCGGACGCGCACCTCGCTGCCGCGGGCGAGCCCGGCAGGCGCCTTGTCCTGATCGATGCTCACCCGCACGCGCGGCGGCAGGGCGCTGTCTGACGGAGCAAGCGTCAGGCGGGTCTGCTCGCGAGCGACCAGTTGCTCGACCTGCTCGACGCGGGCCGCGAAGGTCGCCACGACCGGCCGATCGAGTCGGGGCGCGGCCACCTGTATAGAGCGCGCCCACACGAGCGCGCAACCGAGCGCGCAAGCGAGGGCAAACCATCCGATTGCCCGTTCGGCTCGCCCGCCGCGGGCCGCGAAGCCGAGAAACGCGAGCCCGGCCGCAATGCAAATGAGCGCGATCCATTGCTGCCGGCCGTCGAGCGCGAACCACCCCGCCACCCCGCCGCCGAACCCGACGACCACCCAGGGCGGAAGCTGTCCCCGCTCCTTCTCCAGCCAGCGTTCCAGCCGTTCGCGGCCGGCCGCGATTCTCTCACGCAGCAGGAACGCCGGAGCCAGTGGCAGCCGGCCAATCGCTATGTTAGGGGCGCCCTCCAGCTCCATCGGCACACAAGACAAAGGAAAGCGCGCTTGAGCGCAAGCGGCAATCAATCACCCGTCGTCACGCGCTTCGCGCCCTCGCCCACCGGCTATCTGCATATCGGGGGCGCGCGCACGGCCTTGTTCAACTGGCTGTTCGCCCGCCACCACGGCGGCAAATATCTGCTGCGCATCGAGGATACGGACAAGGCACGTTCGACGCAGCCTGCGATCGACGCGATTCTCGATGGCTTGCAATGGCTTGGAATCGAGGGCGACGAGCCGCCTTATTTCCAGTCGCAGTTCGAACAACGCCATGCCGAAGTGGCGCATCAGCTGATCGAGCGCGGTGCCGCCTATCGCTGCTTTCTCACTGCGGAGCAACTGAAGGAACGGCGGGAGAAAGCGCAAGCGGAACGCCGCCCGTTCCGAATCGACAGCGAGTGGCGCGACTGCACGGACCCGCCGGCGCCTGATGCGCCGTTTGTCGTGCGGCTCAAGGCTCCGCGCGAGGGCGAAACCGTCATCGACGACCTGGTCCAGGGCCGGGTCACTGTGTCGAACAGCGAACTCGACGACTTCGTGCTGCTCCGCTCGGACGGAACCCCGACCTACATGCTCGCTGTCGTCGTGGACGACCATGACATGGGCATCACCCATGTCATCCGCGGCGACGATCATCTCAACAATGCCTTCCGCCAGATCGCGATCATCCACGCGATGGGCTGGCCCGAGCCGAAATATGCCCACGTACCGCTGATCCACGGAGCGGACGGGGCGAAGCTGTCGAAGCGGCACGGAGCGCTGGGCGTCGACAATTACCGCGACGAACTCGGTGTGCTTCCGGAGGCTCTGTTCAATTACCTCCTTCGGCTCGGCTGGGGGCATGGCGACGAGGAAATCATCAGCCGCGAGCAAGCCATCGAGTGGTTCGACGTCGATCATGTCGGCAAGTCGCCGTCGCGGTTCGACCTCAAGAAGCTCGAACATCTCAACGGCCACTATATCCGCGAGGCCGAGGATGCGCGGCTCACCGACCTGGTCCTGCCCAAGCTGCCCGGTGCGGACCGCGACCTACTGCTGCGGGCGATGCCCGAGCTCAAGGCGCGCGCTCACGATATCAACCAGCTGGCCGACGGCGCGCAGTTCCTGTTCGCGACGAGGCCGCTGCAGATCGACGGTCCTGCGGCAGCGCTTCTCACTCCGGAAAGCCGCGCGCTGCTCCGCTCGGCCCACGCGCGGCTTTCGGCGCTTACCGAATGGACTCACGACAGTCTCGACGCGGCGGTGCGACAGACCGCGGATGACGCCGGAATCAAGCTCGGCAAGCTTGCCCAGCCACTGCGTGCCGCACTCACCGGCCGAACGACCTCGCCCGGCATTTTTGACGTTCTCGCTCTGCTCGGGCAGGGCGAAAGCCTCGCTCGAATCGCCGACCAATTGGTGGAAACTGAAGAATGACCGACCAGAAGATGACCATTAAGACCGACAGCCTGGAGCGGACTTACCCGGTCCTGCCCGGAACCGTCGGGCCGGCGGTTGTCGACATCCGCAAGCTCTACCCTGAAACGGGCATGTTCACCTACGACCCGGGGTTCACTTCGACGGCGGCCTGCCAGAGCGCGATTACTTATATCGACGGTGAGGAAGGTGTGCTCCTCCACCGCGGCTATCCGATCGACCAGCTGGCCGAGCAGTCGAGCTTCATGGAAGTGTCCTACCTGCTTCTGAACGGCGATCTTCCGAACCAGAACGCGCTCGAGCGTTTTTCGACAACGATCATGCGGCACACGATGCTGCACGAACAATTGTCGACCTTCTACCGCGGCTTCCGGCGCGATGCTCACCCAATGGCTGTGATGTGCGGCGTCGTTGGGGCGCTGTCGGCCTTCTATCACGACAGCACCGACATCACCGATCCGCTGCAGCGGATGATCGCCTCCCACCGGCTGATTGCCAAGATGCCGACGATCGCCGCGATGGCGTACAAATATGCGGTCGGGCAGCCGTTCGTCTATCCGCAGAACGACCTCAGCTACACCGGCAATTTCCTGCGCATGACGTTCGGCGTTCCCGCCGAGCCGTACCGGATCAACCCGATTGTCGAGCGGGCGCTGGACCGAATCTTCATCCTCCACGCCGATCATGAGCAGAATGCCTCGACCTCGACCGTCCGCCTGGCCGGATCGTCGGGTGCGAACCCGTTCGCCTGCATCGCCGCGGGGATTGCTTGCCTGTGGGGGCCGGCGCACGGAGGCGCCAACGAGGCGGCGCTGAACATGCTTCGCGAGATCGCGCGGCCCGAACGGATCCCCGAATATATCGCCCGCGCCAAGGACAAGAACGACCCGTTCCGGCTGATGGGCTTCGGCCACCGGGTCTACAAGAATTTCGATCCGCGCGCGAAGGTGATGAAGGCGACCGCCGACGCCGTGCTCAAGGAACTGAACATCTCCGACCCGGTGCTCGACGTGGCCAAGGAACTGGAGCGCATCGCGCTCAGCGACGATTATTTCATCGAGAAGAAGCTCTATCCGAACGTCGATTTCTATTCCGGCGTGATCCTCAACGCGATCGGTTTCCCGACCGAAATGTTTACGGCGCTGTTCGCCTTGGCTCGCACCGTTGGCTGGGTCGCGCACTGGAACGAGATGATTTCCGATCCCGAGCAGAAGATCGGCCGTCCGCGCCAGCTCTACGTCGGCGCTCCGCAGCGGGATTACGTTCCCGTCGAGCGGCGCTGATCAGCCGGTCGGCAGTTCGAGCCTGAAGCGGGCGCCGGGACGAGCCGTCGAATCGAGGCAAACGTCGCCCCCCATGGAGCGCGCTAGCCGGCGTGAGATGGCAAGGCCGAGGCCGGTGCCGGCATCGTCGTCGCTCGCTCGTTCGAACGGTTCGAAGATCCGCTCCTCGTCTTCGGGAGCGATTCCCGGTCCCTGATCTTCAACAACCACAACTGCCATGTCCGGCGTGCGCAGGAAGCGCAGGCCCACCGTTCCGCCGAGCGGCGAATGGCGGATCGCATTGCCGATCAGGTTAACGAGGATCTGAATGACCGCCCGTTCGTCACCATGCGCGGGCAGCCGGCGGCTGGCCTCCAGCTGAATCGAAATCTTGCGCTCCTCGGCCGCGGATTCCAGCATCACGGCGGCTTCCTCGGCAAGGTGCGCGAGATCGATTGCGGCGACCACCTCGCCCGAACCGGCATTCATCGACTGAATGACCGACAGCAGATGCCGCGCTGCAGCCGCGATATCGTTGCCGTAAGCGGCATAGTCGGCCTGGAGCGGCCCTTCGGATTGCGCAACGATGCGCTCGGCTTGCTCGATAATGAGGTCAAGCGGCGAACGCAGCGCCTCATCGAGAATTTCGTCGAAGCTTACGCGGGGGCTTCTCGCGGCCGAGCCTGCGCCTTCCACCGATCCCTGGAAGCCGGCGAAGGCTCCGCTCGGGCCAAGCAGGACTTCACCGGTAAGCACCAGCAGCGGACCGCCGCCGGAACGCGGGCGGGCGCGCTGTCCGGTGAACGACCGGCGCGCGGCCAATGCCGCCAGCATCGGCATTTCGCCGCCCTCGTCCTCTTCAAGCTTTAGGAAGCGCGTGAGCGGTTGCCCGATAGCCTCCTCGGGCGAGATTTCGACCTGGGCGGCGAGCTCTGGGGCGACACTGACGAGACGGAGCTCCTCATCGACCGTCCAGCTGGTCGCCGTCCGCTCGATCGGGTCGCCGGCGCCATTGCCGAGCAGCGAGCCGAGCTTGGGGCCGGCCGCCGGCTGTTCGATCCAGCCGTCGATCACAAGCGTGACTCCGGTGCCGTCCGGCGCTGCTCGGACCCACAAGTCGAGATCGTAGTCGGCCGCCGCGGCAACCGCGGGGCGCGAAACCGGGGTATTGAGATCCGCCGCGAGCCGGGCAATCGCGGCAATCTGGGGAAGTGCAAGCGGCCGCCCGAGCGCTCCACCCGCGGCGATCTGCAGGGCCTCGAGGCGCGGATCCGCCGTCACCAGGCGTCCGGCGGCATCGACCCGGCCGGTTACGGGGATGCGGTCAGAGGGTGCCGTGGCCATGACCGAGCGCCTTCAGCGCATGTTTGAAGTTGAGATCGAGGCCGAGCCAGCTGCGCGCGATGGCGAGCCGCTCCTCCGTAAAGCTATCGAAGATCGCCAAAGCGTGGAGATCGGCCCCCAGTCCGAGCAAGTCGCCGAGCAGTGCGAAAAGGTGGCCCGCGACTTCACGCGAGACCCTCGCAAGACGAAGCAAAAGCATGATCCGGCGCGACTCGCCGGAGAATAGCTCGGCCGCGGCGTTCGCAGGATCGATGGCGGCGCGGCGGGCGAGCAAATGGCGCAAAACGCCCATGTCCGCATTATCGATCACAAGCCGCGCCAGACCGTCGTCGAGAAGTCCTCCCTCGTCGAGCAGGCGCACCAGCTCAGCGGTAAGGCGGTCGAGCGATTTCGCCGGATCATGCCGCTCGAGCAACGCATTGGCCGCGTTGCATACGGCCTCCTCCTCATCGCTGTTCGACACATGCAGCGGCTTGCGTTCGCACAAGGCGGCCGCGACCGCATGGACGAGAAGAGCCGCAGCTTCGGGCGAAAGGTCGTCGAGCTCGACCAGCGGCTGCCCGTAGCGATCACGCCGGCGGCCGCGCGCGATGAGCACGGACATCGCAGCCGCCGCGACTTGTGAATCCTCTCCGCTGACGAGCGGCTGGATGATCGATACGGCGCGGCTTCCTGGCCGGGCGTTGAACGCCGTGGCGATGCGTTCCTCGTCGGCGCGCCTGAGCAGGAGCGCCATCAAGCTGTCGGTATCGAGCAGCCCCGAGCCGGACAGGCGATCGATAAGACCGGCATGATCCTCATTCGCCGGGAGCCATTCGCGCGGGAGCCGGGACTGAATCTCGACGGACACGTCCTCGACCAGTCGGTGGAGCATCGCGGTCATCAGCGCGCGCTCCTGCTCCGTCAGCCGCTGAGCTGGAGGCAGGAAGAAGTCGCGCCGCGCGGTGGACAGCCGATCGCTGCCCGCGCTCGTCGCAGGTGCAAAGCTCCCACGCTCGGCGGGAGGGCGGATCGGCCATTCTTCTGGCAACATGCGACTAAGTTAATCCGATTTGGGTTAATCTCTCGTCAATTCGGCCGGTAGCCGATGATTAACGTGCTGTAGCAGGAAAAAGCTCATCGCGGCGTAAAGTGCTGTCACCGCGAGAAACGCATTCCACGCCCCGAACAAGGCGAACGGCAGAACGGCGGCAATGGCATTTCTGCGCGAGAATAGCCAAATTTCGCCGGCTAGCGGCCCGGGCGGCGTTTCGGTCCTCGCCGCCTCCGCAAAGGCGATCGCGGCAATAGCCGAAACGACTGACCCCCAGCCCCCGCCGTTCCGGCTTTGCCAGACACCAAGGGCGAGCAGCGCGAGCCCGGCCGCCGGCCAAAGCAATCGCCGGCTGATCATGGCGGTGGCGAGCGGGCGCAGGCGCAAAGTCGCGATGCGCGCGGCGATGAGGTCGAGCGGAGTGGACAGAAGAAGGCAAACGACGGCGACGATCGGCCAGCCCTTGAGAAAGGTCGCCGCCGCGGCAAGCTTCAGTGCAAGCGCCCCCCAGATCAGCCAGGAGGGGCGCACTGGCGCTTCGAGCAAGCGCTCGGTCGCAAAATCCTCGATCACCGGCAGCAGGTATCGGCTCGCGAGGTCGCGCCGGCTTCCGCGCGAGGCAAGGATCATGGCCCGCTCGAAGCCGGCGAGCTGGTCGGAACGGTCCACCAGCAGCGGCTCGCCCCCCTCGACGACCGCCGGAAGCCGCAGCGCCCCTTCCTGGATCGCTCTCCTGAGCAGCGTCGACTGGAGGTCCCAGTCGCCGAGCATCGCGGCAGTCGACGCAAGCAGATTCGAACCAATCACCGCCACACCGGCCCAGCGCGATTCACCGTCGATGCGTTCGAAGCGAGCATGTTCTTCATCGTCAGCCACAGTGACGACCAGCGTGTCCGCGTCGCTCACGACTTCGGCGACAAGATCCGGTGGCGGCACGATCCCGTCGCCAAGGAGAAGGATCAGTGCGCCGGCTTCGAACCGGGTGGCCGCTTCGTTGCCGTCGGTGACCGGCACGATGCTGATTCCGTCGCCGCGAAGCCGCTCAAATGCTTCGTTGAGCGCAGGCGGGATCCGCTCGACCAATGCAACGATGGGAGCCACTCCCGCCGCCGCAAGGCAGCGCGCCTGATATTCGATCAGCGTCTGGCCAGCGAGCGGAAGCAGGGCGCGAAGCCCGCCTTCATCGTCCTCCTGATAGGCCGCGATCAGGGCGCCGTGCGCCATGCCGCCTGTCTCCCCTAATCCCGTTCGCGGCCGTTTAGCGGTGCGCAACTGCCGCGTCCCTTCTAATCGCTTCCTTGCCGGCACAAAGATGGTAAACTGCGATGTCATGAACCCCAGCCCGCACCGCGCGCCCGCGCACGAGCCCTATTCCGCACCCGTGGAGCCGCAAGGTGCCGCCGGGGACGAACTCTTCCTCGACCAGGAGTTCAACCCCGTCCACTGGTCGGAGGCGCAGGCGGAGACGGGCGAGCAGGGTGCAGGCGGACGCGCGGTGCTGGGAAGCGCTCTTACGGTCCTGGCCGCGCTTTGGCTTGGATATACGGCATGGTCGGCGGGGCGAGCACTGGGCGGGCAACCCCTCTCCTCTCCCCAGATCGCGCAATGGGTGGCGGTGGCAGCCGGACCGCTGGCGCTGCTCGGCCTGGTGTGGATCATGTTCGGCCGCACCCGCCGCAAGGAAGCGGAGAAGTTCACCCGTTCCGTGATCCAGATGCGGTCCGAGGCGCGCTCGCTCGAAGGCCTGCTCGGCGTTCTCTCCCAGCGCATTTCCGAAAGCCATCAGGCGCTCGGCTCGATGGCCCAGCAGTTGATGACTCTCGGCGACGAAGCGACCGGGCGGCTCGGCACGGTCACGCGCGAGTTCGACTCGAGCTCGGAGCGGCTGGCGCGCAATTCCGAACTGATCGACCGGGCCGCCGAGTCGGCCCGCAACGACATGGGCGTGATGCTCGGCGACCTTCCGCGGGCGGAAGCGCTGGTGAAAGCACTTGGGGCCGAGTTCCGCGGTATTTCGGCGGGGAGCCTCGACCATTCGGCGGAGCTGCAAACCGCGATCGCGCGCGTATCCGAACAGACCCAGGAAGCCGATCAGGTGGTCGCCGCCGCCGCCCAGCGGCTGGTTGCCCATCTGACGCAGATCGAAAGCGCCGGCGCCGCTGCTGCGGCCCGCGTGGGCGAAGCCGAAGCGAGCTTTTCGACCGCGCTCGACTCGCTGCTCGACCGTACTGCCCAGACACTCGACGAGATCCGAAAAGGCGTGGACGCGCAATCGGCCGCCGTGGTCGCTCTGGTGGAAGAATCGGCCAGCGGCCTCGGTCGCGCGGGCATCGATGCCGCACACGCGCTCAATGCGGGCGTGTCCGGCGCCAGCGCCTCGCTCGACGGCCTGTCGACGCGCGTTGCCGAGCAGGAACGCGTTTCGCAGCGGATGATCGCCGAGATCGACCGCGGGCTCGCGCTGATCGACCAGCGCTTCACCGAACTCGCCGCCAATGGCGACGAGCGCGCCAACCATTTCCTCGCCTCGCTGACGCGCGCGCGGGGCGAATTGGACAATTTGTCGAGCCAGTCCGGATCGCAGGACGATGCGCTCGCCGCGCTCGTCGAACGGACGTCTGCACTGCGCGAGGGCCTCGAAGCGCTCCAGCGGGATATCGGCCAGGCGCAGGGCGGTGCCGACCGCCTGCTGGAAAGCGCGCAGGCTGCACGGCCGGAAATCGGCTGGCTCCGCGACGCGGCGGTCGAAGCCGGTGAGCGCATTTCGGCCACGTCCGGCAGCATCTCGGAGCAGCAGGAGCGTTTCGCAGCGCTTCTGGCGAGCTTCGAAAGCGGGACAAGCACAGCGGAGGCGAGGCTTGCCGAACTGCGGGCGTCGATCGCTTCAGCTCAACAGGAGGCCACCAAGCTTTCCGCCGAAACCGGGCCTTCCCTCGTTTCCGCGCTCATGCAGGTGCGAGAGGCGGCTACGCACGCCGCTGAGCGCGCCCGCGAGGCGATCGCGGCCGTCGTCCCCGAAGCGGCCGGCAAGCTGTCCGAGGCGACCCGCGAGGCGCTCGAACGCGTGATCCGCGAGAGCATCGAGGAACGCCTGCGCGGCGTCGAGACGATTGCGGCGTCCGCGGTCGAATCCGCCCGTGCGGCATCCGACCGCCTGACTGCGCAGATGCTGAGCCTCGGCCAGAGCGCGACTGCCCTCGAGCGGCATATGGAAGAGACCGCGTCGCAGCAGCGCGAAAAGGACAGCGAGAGCTTCGCCCGCCGCGTCGCCATGCTGATGGACAGCATGAACTCGGCCGCGATCGACGTCGGCAAGATCCTGTCCGACGAGGTCGACGAGAAAGCCTGGGACTCCTACCTCAAGGGCAATCGCGGAGTCTTCACGCGCCGGGCGGTCCGTCTGCTCAACGGCGGCGAAACGCGCGCGATCCGCGCCCATTACGAAAGCGACGGCGAGTTCCAGCAGTCGGTCAACCGCTACGTCCACGATTTCGAAGCGATGCTCCGCCGAGTGCTTGGTGAACGCGACGGCGGGATCATGGCCGTGACCCTGATGTCCTCTGACATGGGCAAGCTCTACGCCGCGCTTGCGCAGGTGATCGAGCGCAAGCGCTAATATTTAGCTCCTCCCTGCCGCTAGCGGTGGGGAGGTGGCAGCGCGAAGCGCTGGCGGAGGGGCCCGCGGCGTCTCCCAAGGCCCCTCCACCATCGAGCTGCGCTCGGAGGTCCCCCTCCCCATCCTCGCTCCGCGAGAACAGGGAGGAACCAGAACTCAATTATAGAAATCGAGGTCGTCGACGGTGATCCAGCCGTACTGCCAATTGAAGTAGTAGAGACCGAACAGCAGCAATCCGACGATGGTGGC
>JBDSMG010000066.1:0-4336 GCA_039915925.1 Sphingomicrobium sp. | reverse complement strand
TGGCCAATCCGTACAGCGCCTTCGCCCCCTTCGTGAGCGCAGTCATCTGGTCGAGGGGGATGCGCCCAGCGCAGCGGGACGAGAGCAGTCCGTGCGCCTGCGTCGGCTGGTCGCCCAGGTAGGCATCGCTGTAGGCCCGCACCGCCGTCATGAGCGCCGCCCGCTGGGTGTCGGGCCCCTTGCCACCCCCGCTGCTGCAGCCGCCGGCCACCATCGCCACCACGAGCACCGCCCCCAGTCTCCGCACGGTGGCGGAGGCTACCCGTCCAGCGCGGAAACGGCGTCCTCAGCCCGTGCCGCCTGCCAGCTCGACCAGTGACCCACGACGTTCGCATAAATCGAAACGGCCACAAGGAACGGCACGGAGTCGCGCCAGAGCAGGACGCCGGGGACGGCCAGGACCAGCCAGCCGAGGGTGAGTCCGAGGTGGACCCGGCGCAGACTCAGCGCACGTAGCCCAGCAGGATGAGCAGAGCGACAACGACGAGGATCACGACCACGATGTCCGTCTGGCCCCGCTCGTTCACCGCAGGCTCGTCGGCTGCAGGGTGGTACGGATGCGCAGGGTCGGGCCCGGCCGGCGGGGCTTGGCCTTGGCCAGTCGCCAGTAGGACGGGTTGATGTTGCCCGACGGAGGCTCGCTCGGCTGCCACCGATCGGAGTGCTGATCCCAGCGCCACCACTTCATGCCGACAGGCGGGCAGCGGCGGCGGCCAGCGCTTGGGGCTTGAGCGCCGAGACGACGGCGTCGAGTTCGGCGACCTTGCGGGCGAGCTTGGCCACGGTGTCGAGCGGGCCCGAGCGCAGGATGCCGGCGGCCACCAGACTGACCGGCTGGCCGTGGTCGAGGCCGACCCGCAGGCGACCGTCGTCAGGCACCATGGCCGCGGCCGATGCGGCGAGCGAGCGAGGGATGGGAAACCCGGGAGCGTTGACCGTCAGCACGCCCACCATCTCGAGGTTGCCGCCGATGGCCCGCCAGTCGCCAGACACGTCCGAGGCGCGCAGCACCCTGATCTGATCGTCGGTGGCGGTGGCCCGAACGGCGCCCGCCACCCAGATGCCGTGGGCGTCCTCACCGCAGGCCACGTCGGCCAGAGCGTGCCCGGTGTTGTCGTAGTGGGCCATCGCCTCGGGGTGCGACGCCAGCGGGCCGGCGTGGGACGTGCCGAGGACGATCGGGCCGGTGCGGACGTCGAGCGAGGTGGGCACGCCGGTGGACACCCCGTCGAACTCTGCGGGCGGAGCGGCCGTCGTGGTCACGCCGGTGCAGTAGTAGGCGTAGCTCGCCTTCGACTTGGGGGCGAATACCTGCTTGCCGGTGTAGCCGACGTGGGCCTGGCCCCAGGTGGCGACGTGGCCGAACACCCGGCCCTCGGCCGTCACGGTGAGGTGTGTCGGCCCGCCCAGCTCGGGGTTCGTGAACCACTCGGCGGGAGGGGCGTCGGCGCTGGTCGCCCATCCGGCGCCCGCGGCCACGGCCAGCGGGCCATCGGGCGACATCTGGCCGGCAGTGTCGGCGGAGGTCTCCGGCAGGGGCACGTTGGCCATCGTGATGACCGCCTGGGGGAACGCCGGGAAGGCGCAGATCGTGTTACCGCACCACGCCGGCTTGCCGTTGCGCCGGACGTACAGCGACTCGTTGGGAACGGACACGCAGTAGACCTTGCCCGTGTAGTCGACGTTCTCGGTACGCCAGTTCGAGACACCCTTGGCACCCTTGGGGCCTGCATTGTGGATGCCGAGGACGTAGCCCTGCTGCTGGTTCTCTGCCTTGATGATCCGCCCGTCTCCCATGGTGATGTCTCCGCGATCCCGCCTCGTGCCGATGGTCACCCACAGCCCGATCTTCTGAGCGACCTCCTGAAGGTCGCCGGCGAGCCGCTTGCTGGACGTGTAGGCCTTGCGGCCGTTGGCATCTCCGTCGCCCGCCATGTAGGCGTCCCAGAACAGGCGGAGCTGGCGCCGGGACAGGTCCTTGACCTCGTCGGGGATGTACTTCTCGGCGGCGTGGCCCAGAGGGGCGAGGTAGTCGACCAGCGCCCGGTGCAGGAACGTGAACGATCCGCTGGTGTGGTTGACCCGACGCCCAGAGATGCGGTCAAGGACCGGGCGATACATCTCGAAACCACGTCCACCCTCGATCTGGGAGACGTACACCTGCCCTCGCTTGGTGTTGACGCACCCCTCTGCGAGCCACATACCCATGAACGAAGCGAAGTCGTCGCCGCCGATGTCGAGCGCCTTGAAGTTGCCCCGCCGCTTGCCGTGGTCCACCAGTCGGAACGTCTCTAGGTCGTCGTCGTGCCACGTCGACACCATCGGGATGCTGTGGTTGATCCCTCGGAATGCGGCCAGGTCTGACGCAGGAACGAACGACTCGACACCAGTTGCCCGTCGGCGCACGAGCATCCGGTGGTTGGCCGTCACCATGAGGTCCAGACCACGGCTCGTGAAGTGGATCAACGACCCATCCACGTCCTCCTCGTGGTAGTAGACCGGCTCCTGCCACTCGAACGCTGCGGTCTTCTGGTTCCTCGTGGCCATGCGGTCGACGCCACGCTCGATCTTGTCGAACGTCTTCCACCCCGAGTCGGTCAGAACTTCGGTGTCGGCGGAGTAGCAGGCACCCATGAGGTTGGCCTCCGTGTATCGCTCGGTGACGTTGCCGCCGCCGAACATGATGTCCATGATGTCCGCCTCTCCCCCGTCATCCATGACCAGTTCGTAGGCCAGGACCTCGGCGTCGACGGACACGAAGCGCAGCATCTGGCGGTCGACCAGGCCCTGCGCCTTGGCCCCGTCGTCGGACTGGTCGAACACGCCGGTACCCATGATGCGGGCCCCGTCACGCTCGGCCGTCTGGATGGCGCCGGCCAGGTAGGCGCCGGCGGGCTGGCCGGATCCGTGCGACGTCTCGTCCAGGCACATCAGGGGCAGCGGCAGCGCACGGGTGTTGACCGCACCGGGGGCGAACTCCCGGCCGTCGCTCGAGCGGATGCCCTCGACGGTGAGCACGGCGTGCCAGGCACCACCGCCGCCGACTTCGACGGAGCCATCGGCAGCCGCGGTGAGGGCGCCCATGTTGACGGTGATGCCCTTGGCCGCCAGCAGGGCGACCGCTCGGGCCATCGTGGCGCCGGGGATGCGGACCCGCTCGGGCGACGCCACGGCCTCAGGCTCGGGAGCGGGCGGGGCGTCGAGCGTTGCCGTGTCTGCCATGGAGCGAAGGGTAGAAGCCGAGGCGCTCAATGATTCGGACGTCTCCAGCGTGAAGTCTGATTCGCACGAACACGACATGTGGATTTCGCCCGGTTCGCCACCCGGGAAGTCGTCGTCCAGAGCGATCGTCATGCCGTCGTTGTCGTCGCACTCGTCGGGCGCCTCGTGATCGGCCGACAGGACCCACGTCTTGGCCGCCACCCTGGTCTCGTCGGGGCGTGACGCCAGCCAGTCGAGCGCGGCCAGCCCGCCGAGGGCCAGCGCCCCGCCGATCTCCATCATGCCCACGAGGTCGGCCCGCCCGGGCAACCCGGCGTAGCGGTCGATGGCGTCGGCGGCGTCCTCGTCGTCCTCTGCCCCGTCGATCAGATCGGCGAAGGCCTGGCGGGTCGTCGTCGTGGTGCGGCTGGCGGCCAGGTCGGCGGCGCCGGTTACCGAAGCGTCGAAGTCGGCGCCGGGGTGGTAGGTCGCTCCGTAGTGGCCGGCGACGGCACCGGCCGAGGCGACAGCTGCGGCGGAGATGGCCGGCCGCAGGACATGGTCGGTCTCATCGGCGGCGCGAGCCTCGTCCCACCAGTCGTCCTCAGCCGAAGCGTCGGCGGCGAGGGCCTTGGACGTGAGCGCCCGGTGGCGCAGGCGCTCTGCCACCCGGCCCGCTTCACGGGCGAGCACCTGGGCGAAGGCGGCGGCGAGGTCCGCCTCGTGCTTGCGCCGAGCGGCGGATGACAGGCGGGCCATCTACGGTCGAGCCCCGCTGCCCTTGGTGGTCATGGGCGGAGGGTAGAAGCCGGCGCCGCCAATGATTCGGACGTCCCAGCCACAGGGTCGCCGCATCTCTGCACGGAGCCTGCAATATGCGGAGGCGTCCGGTCACAGCGTGTACTTGAAGTTCGGCGGGACGAAGCTGGTCCCTGGTCCGCCGGCGTTGTTGCCGGAGAAGACGGCGGCGTCGTCGGTGGCGACGGCAGTAGTGACCACGGCTGTGTTGTTGCTCAACCACTGGTCCCCGCCGACTGTTTCGACACAGACGATGTAGATGACAGCGCCGCCGGCCACGACGAGCGGCGTGCCCAGGTCGACGTACAGGAAGGTGCTCGCGGTCGCCCCGCTGGTG
>JBDSMG010000064.1:0-22441 GCA_039915925.1 Sphingomicrobium sp. | reverse complement strand
CAAGGTGGAGTCCGACGAAGTTTTCACCGCGTCGAAGCCCGACACGAAGGCGGTCATACCGCCCGAGGTCGAGCGCCAGTACCGGCGTGACGGCTCGAAGTATTACGAGCTGGCGAAGCCCGAGGTGGTTGCCTTCGAGGACAAGGGCAACAAGCTCGAAACGCGGTCGAACAGTGAGCAGGTGGCCGAGAACCTGGTGCGCATCGCAAAGGCGCGAGGGTGGGATGAAATCAAGGTGTCGGGGTCCGAGGCCTTCCGCAAGGAGGCCTGGCTCGAAGCCGCGGCCAATGGCATGCACGTGAAGGGCTACACGCCCAGCGAGCAGGACAAGGAAGCGCTGGCCAAGCGAGCACCGACCGAGGCGAATCGCGTTGAGAACGAAGGCAAGCCGTTTCGCGGCCGCGAAACGGAAGCAGCCAGCGAGAAGGCGCAGGAGACCGCGACGCAGGCGCGTGCTCGCGCGTTCGCGTCCGACAAGCAGGCTGAAGCGGTCAAGGCGCACCCGGAGCTGGCCGGCGCCTATGTCGCGACGGCCGCGGTCGAGCGCAAAGCCGAGGCGGATGGTCTGACCGCTGAACAGCGGGCGGTCGTTGCGTCACGTGTTCGGCAGAACGTTGTGAACGCGATCGAGCGCGGCAACGTGCCGGAGGCACAGTTGAACGATCGCATGGAAGTCAGCCGTAGCCGCGATCGGCACGATGAGCGCGAGGTGTCGCGGTGAAGCGCGCAGCATTGGTCTTGGCCGTCGCACTTGCGTCGACGAGTTGCAGCTTGCTGCAGCCTCCCAGCGATGCAAGCGGACGACGAGTGAGCCCAGACTATGTTGCGACCGGGGAAACGGGAGATCTCCGCGCCTTCATCTATGGCGGGAAGACCGTGCTGGACGTTGGGGGCCGCGTGGCTTGGCTCAGCGTCTTCGACGCGGAGGGGCGGATGGTGCCGGTCGAAAAGATCGGGCGCTACTATCGCGCGGGCGTTCGCCTCGATGCATTCACGGTGCGCCTGAACTTGCAGCTGATGACCTTCAAGGCTGTGCCGGCGACGCCGGCAGCGCAGCCCGCCGCGGCGGTCGCGAGCACCCAGGCACTTGCTACGGAGCGGTTGACGCCGCTGCGCATGACCATACCGCAGGATAGCGGTCCCGGACGATTGTCGGCGGCCACGGAAACCTACGCGATGTTGAACGCGTGCGCGGCGAAGCTGGCTGAGGTTCGCCGGGCAGTCGACGCGGCGCCAAAGGCGGACGCGAAGGCCAGGATGCTGCGTGTTCGGCTCGAACAGCTAGAAGGCGAATTGCTCGACGCGACGGCGCGACAGGCTACGTTGATCGTGAATTTCGATCGAATGAGCACGACGCTGCGAATGACCGATGCGACTTCGCGGATGCTCATTGCCGCGGCACGATCGGCTTCGCAGATCAGCGTTCGCGGACGCACGGACTCGGTTGTGGCCGGCCCTGATGACGCGCGCATCGCTGAATTTCGTGCCGCGGCAGCGCGGGATTTCCTGGTCGATCACGGCGTTGACCCGAGTCGAATCACGGTGATGTCGTCAGCGGCCGGCGAGTTCTTGGTACCGAATGGAACCGAGAAAGGCAAGGCGTTGAATCGTCGTGTCGAGATCGAACTGCGTCGGGAGGCGCAGGCAGCTCGGACTTAGGCGGTACGCGTCCCGATTGCTTAGCACGAGTAGTGCTCGCCGGCAACTGTAAAGCTTGCAGATTGTTCGGGGCGCCACGGTTGAACAGACTGCCCTTGTGGCCTCCATAAGACGCGCGCGCGGTGCGCGTGACTTCCAAAGGCCAAGCGTCAAGGGAGTCAACCGTGAAACGTCGTCAATTCATCCAGCAAGCAACTGCAGCCTTCGGAGCGAGCGCATTGGGTGTCACCCGCGCCGCGACAGTCCTAACCGGCGCGCCGGGCGTGACGGACAACGAAATTCGTATCGGGCAGTCGGCGGTGCTGAGCGGTCCGTCCGCGAATCTCGGACTTGAAATGAAAGCGGGCGTCGAAGCCTGCTTCAAAGCGGTCAACGACCGCGGCGGCATCGGCGGCCGAATGCTCCGTCTGCTTACCCTCGACGACGGCTATGAGCCCGAACGCTGCGCCGCCAACACGGCGAAGCTCATCACCGGCGAGCGCGCGTTTGCGCTGCTGGGCTATGTCGGCACGCCGACGTGCAACGCGGCCTTGCCGGTCTTCACCGCATCGAAGGTGCCGTTCATCGGTGCGTTTACGGGCGCCAGCAGCCTCCGAACGCCTTTCAATCCCAACATATTCAACGTTCGCGCGGGCTACCTCGACGAAGGCGCCCCGATCGTCAAGCAGCTGACGACCTTCGCTACGAAAGTGGCGATCTTTCATCAGAACGACGCCTACGGCAACGCCGTGCGCGAGTCGATCGAGCGTGCCTTGAAGGCGCAGGGGCTGGAGCCGGTGGCGATTGCCACGGTTGAGCGCAACTCGCTCGACGTTCGCCAGGCGACGGATGTGCTTGCGCGATCGGGCGCGGGCGGCGTGGCTCTCGGTAGCGTGTACGCGCCAAGCGCCGAGCTGGTCAAGGCTTTGCGCGCGCGCGGCCTGCTGATGCAGTACGCAAGCGTGAGTTTCATCGGTACGAGCGGCCTCCTCGAAAAGTTCGGCGACTCGGCGAAGGGTATCGGTATTGCGCAAGTGATGCCGTACCCGTTGGCCGGCGTCAGCGCGATCACGCGCGAGTACCAAAAGGCGATGGTCGACGCCGGCTCATCGCAATTCAGCTACGGCTCGATTGAAGGATTCATCGGGGCCAAGGTCCTCGTTGAAGGCCTCCGCCGCGCCGGCGGGACGCCAAACCGCGAACGCCTGGTGGCGGCTCTCGAATCGTTCGGGAAATTCGATTTAGGTGGCTTCGGCGTGAACTTCACGCGCGACAGCCACAACGGTTCCACCTACGTGGAAATGACGGTCGTTGGCTCGAACAAAACGATCTTGCGCTGAAGCAATGAAGACCAACGCGGGGAACACTGGCATGAACGAAGTACACGGTGGTGCGAGTCGCGCACACGAGCTGGGCGGCGCCGAAGGGCGCCTGCTGGCGTTGTTCCGGGGTCGCCCGGATGCCGCAACGTCGGTAGGCGCCGCGCTGCGCCTGCACGGTGCCGAGAACATTGCCATCGAGGCCGAATGGGTCGATGGCTTGCAGGCCATCCGCGCGACGTGGCCTATCACCGACGCGTCCGCGATGAACGAACCATGGCTGAACCAGGTCGTGCGCCGCATTGACCCGCGTGGCGGTGACCGCATCCGAGCGAACCTCGGGGCGGTGCGCCGTGTCGGGATTTTCGTGTCGCGAAGCGATCACTGCCTGGCCGACTTGCTGCAGCGCAATTGGTCTGGCACCTTGCCTTGCGAGGTCGCGTTCGTTGCCAGCAATCACGAAGATTGCCGCGGCCTGGCCGAGCTGTTCGGCGTGCCGTTTCACTTCTTCGATATGCGCAGCAAGGCGCGCGAATTGATCGAGGCGGAGCAGCTTGCGCTGCTCGAACGCGAGCGGGTGCACCTGATCGTTCTGGCGCGCTACATGCAGATTCTGTCGCCCGCGTTCGTTGCCCACTACCCGGGACGAATCATCAACATCCACCATGCGCTGCTGCCGGCGTTCGAGGGTGCCGATCCGTACCGACGCGCGGTCGCACGCGGCGTGAAATTCATTGGGGCGACCGCTCACTACGTGACGGCCGACCTGGATGCAGGCCCGATCATCGAGCAGGAAGTCTTGCGGGTGACGCACCGCGACGATCCGCAGGCGTTGCGGAAGAAGGGCGCCGAGCTGGAACGAATCACGCTCGCTCGCGCGGTCAAGCTGCACGTCGACGATCGGGTCTTGCCGGTGAACGATCGTGTCGTGGTGTTCGATGGTCACGCGACCCACCATGACGCGATGCTCGAAGGGCTGATGCAGTCAGGCCGCGTCGATGCCGGCGCCGATCACACGGGCGACACTCAACATTGGCTCACGACCGAATGGCCGATGTTGGAGCTGCAACGCAGCTTGCCAGATGTGTTTCCGGGCGCCGGCCGACACACCGACCGGGAGGTCGCATGAGCGCCGCCTTTGCATGCATGGCGTTGGTGCTGTGCAGCCTCCTGAGCACAGTGCCGATGCCGGCAGGCGCTGCCGAGATTGGGGTGTCGGACCGCGAGGTGGTGATCGGCCAGTCCGCCCCGCTCAGCGGTCCCGCCGCGCAACTCGGGCAGCAGATGAAGCAAGGGGCGGAGGCCTACTTCAAGCTGGTGAACGATCAAGGCGGCGTGAACGGTCGAAAGATTCGCCTGGTCACGCTCGATGACGGCTACGAGCCGGAGCGCGCGGCGGCCAATACCAAGGCGCTGCTGGACAACGAACGCGTATTCGCGCTGTTCGGCTACGTCGGTACGCCGACGAGCAATGCAGCGCTTCCGATCGTCACAGAACGCAAGGTGCCCTTTCTAGGTCCACTGACTGGCGCCAACTCGCTTCGCGCGCCTGTCAATCGGTACGTCTTCAACGTGCGTGCCAGCTACGAGGACGAGACGCGTTCGATCGTCAACTTTCTCGCTGGCGGCGGTATGCAGAAGGTCGCGGTCTTCTATCAGAACGACGCATACGGCCAGGCGGGCTTGGCTGGCGTGCAAAAGGCGCTGCTGGCGTTCAACGTGCCGCCTGTCGTGACGGCGACTGTCGAACGAAATTCCGTCGACGTGGCGAAGGCAGTGGCGACGATCAATGCGGCTAAGCCGCAGGTGGTTGTGATGATCAGCGCCTATACGTCGTGCGCCGCCTTCATCAAAGCGATGAAGCAAGCGGGCAACACCGCGCAGTTCTGGAACGTCTCGTTCGTCGGCAGCAATGCGCTGGCCGGCGAGCTGGGACCGCAAGGCGTCGGCGTCGCGATTTCGCAAGTCGTTCCATTTCCCTGGGGCGACCGTGTGCCGGTGGCTACCGAGCACCGCCGCGCGATCGGCGACAAGCAGGTGAGCTTCACCACGCTTGAGGGCTACATGGCCGCCAAGGTGTTCGTCGAAGGCCTACGCAGGGCAGGCCGCAACCCGACTCGCGATTCGTTCCGCGACGGCTTGGAGGCCGGAAAGATCGATGTGGGCGGGTTCGGCGTGAATTTCACGCCGACCGATCACAGCGGGTCGAAGTTCGTCGACCTCACGATGCTGTCACGCGACGGCAAGTTCATTCGCTAACCACTGGAAATCATCATGTCGTCGATCAAAACATCACTTCTCTCGGCCGCCGCGATCGTTGCGGTGAGCTTGTCCATCGTTGGCTGCTCGCGCGCTGATGGCGAGGGCCGGCCGGTCGCCGCCGCGGCTTCGTCCGCAGCTTCGTCGCCGGCATTCCCTCCAGTCGAGTATTTCGGCGAGGGCTTCGCAGAGGCGGAGAAGGCCTTGCAAAACAAGCCTGTCGAACCCGCAGCACCGACCTTCTGAGGACGGCTCGATGGAGCACCTGTTTCAGCTTCCGCCGCACCTGGTGGCCCTTCTTTGTCTTGGCGCGTCCGCGGGGTTCTTCGCCGGGTTGATCGGCATCGGTGGCGGCTTCATTCTTGTGCCGGGTCTGCAGATGGTCTTCAGCATGCAGCCCGAGCTCGCCGGCAAGGTCATGCCGGTGGTGCTCGGGACCACGACGTGTTGCATGATCTTCACGGCAACCGCGTCCGCGCGTGCGCAACAGGCGCGTGCCGCGGTGAACGTGGAAGCGTTCAAGCGGCTTGGCCTCTCGATGGGCGGCGGCGCGGCGATCGGCGCAATTCTCGCGACGGTCATTTCGACGGTGGCCGTCAAATGGGCATTCGGTTTGTTCTGCCTGTACTCCGCTGCTGGGTTCCTCTTCTTCCGTCCGACGCCTGGCCGTGATGGCTGGGCGGTGGCCACCGGCAACGCCGCGTTGCCGGGAACCTTCTTCGGCGCGATCTGCGGGCTCATCGGGGTTGGCGGCACCAATCTGGTGGTGCCCTACTTGATGCAACGCAATGTTGAGTTGCGGACCGCTGTAGGCACTGCATCGGCGCTTCAAATTCCCGCGGCGCTCATCGGCACCGCGGCGTATTTCCTTCTCGGTGGCGGCGGATTGAACGCGTTCGGTGATGTTGGCTATGTACGCATGCCCGTCGTCGGCGTTCTGGCCGCAGCGGCGCTTCTCTTCGCGCCGCTAGGGGTGCGCGCCGGGCACTGGTTGCCGGTGCCGGCGCTCCGCAAGGTCTTCGGCGCTTTCACAGGGCTCGTCGGCTTGAAGATGCTCGGGCTGTTGCCGCTATGAATCGCAAAGTGATTGCCTTGCGCGCGTCGTCCGCGATGCGTGAACCTGAAGTGGTCAAGGCGCCGGCACCGCTGGTGCTGGGGCAGGGCACGACCGAGCTGGCGAAGTGGCTGGCCTTGTTCTTGATGGTCGCCGACCATGTGAACAAGTTTCTGTTCGCTGGGAAGCTGCCGGCCGCATTCGAGTTGGGGCGGCTGGCGATGCCCTTGTTTGTGTTCGTACTCGCATACAACTTGGCACGACCTGGCGCACTCGCGAACGGGGCCTTCGGCCGCACGTTCAAGCGGCTCGGCTTCGTCGGGGTGGCAACGACGCCGGTGTTTGTCTCGCTCGTCGGATGGTGGCCGCTGAACATCATGTTCACGCTGGCCCTGAGCGCTGCAGTCATCTGGCTCATGGAGGCCGGCGCGAAGCGCGGCAAGCTGGCCGCGGCGGCCCTGTTCGTGATCGGCGGCGCATTCGTCGAGTTCTGGTGGCCAGCGGTCGCACTGTGCGTCGCGGCCTGGTGGTTCTGCAAGCAACCGTCGTGGGGGCGCGCTGGCGCGCTTCTGATCGCGTGCGCGTCGCTTTCGGCTGTCAATGGCCTGTCGAACGCCATCGTCAACGGGGTTCCGGTGCTGGTCATTCATCCGAATCATTGGGCGCTGGCCAGCCTGCCCGTGATGGCCGCGTTGACGCGCGTCGACGTGCGCATCCCCCGAGTTCGATATTTCTTCTACGCGTTCTATCCGGCGCACTTGGTGCTGCTTTGGATCGCGACGCGGCATTCTTAAGGAGCGATGGCATGTTGGGCTCAGAGGCATTCAAAGAATCAACGATGGAGCTGGTAACGCGCTGGGCGACCGCGTTCCGAACCTTGCACGGGCGCGCGCTCGATGTGCTCTACACGCGGCTGCAGGTCCGTGCGGTGGCAACGCCAGTGCGCGATCTCTCGCGCCTGCTCGCCGATCAAGAGGCCACGCTGCAAACGCTTCGACACCTGCAGGTCGTCGAGCGCGCGCTGCGCAAGCGCGATGGCCTCGACTCGGTGCCTCCCGCCGTATTGAAGACGGCTTCCGAGCAACTTGCCTTGTTGTCGGTGACGAAGCGTTCGCCAGGCCTGGGCATGTTGCTTCTGCAGATGAGGCGACAGGTCGCCTCGGACGGTGTTCGCACCGAACTCGCGCGGAGCGGCGAGACGATGAATTGGCGGCCGACCTATGGTGCGAGGCATCGAGCGCCGGCCGCGAGCGAGCTGTACGCAGTGCGTGACAGCGAGTTCGAGAAGACTGTGCCGGTCGATCGCGACGAAGACGATGACGCAGCAAACGACCCGGCGTTCACGCCGATGCCCCCCAACGAAGCGCCGGAGGCCGCTTAAATGTCCTGGATCATCAACACTCACGAACTGGCCGGAAGAGGGCAGTGGCATTGGTCTGCGCAGCCCACGCTCGCCGAAGACCGCTCAAGCAAAACGTGGTCGCGTATGTGGGTGAGCGCGAGACCGTACAACACCAAGGATGAGGCGAGCCGCGCTGCTGACTTCTCTTTGAGCCGCATCCGGGTTCCTCAAGTGAGCGACTTCGATGACTCGGGACCGATGCCGTTGGAGCCGATTGCGGCGCTCGTCGACGCGTACACGCTCGACAAGATCGACGGCGAGCTGGTCGTGGTGACGCCGGCCTTGCCGATGGCGGTGCAGTCCAGCCGCTGGGCGGGCAACACGGTGTATTGCCGCGATTACCTGCTGTCGCTGCTGCAGTGCGCGCTTGAAAGCGGCGTGCTGTGCGTTGACGATCTGCCGCGCACGCAGGGGAGGCAGGCGGCATGACCGCCAGCCAGGCGCCGACGCTGACGCCGAAGGGCGCGCAGTTCGTCGTGTTCGCCAAGGCGGCGTACCTCGAATGTGGCTCGGTCGCTCTGATGTCGCAGTGCGCGGTTGCGCGCAACGACGTGCCTACGGGCTTCGTTCGCTACCTGACCGCGACTGAGGCCTGGGAAGCGGGCCTTGCAGTCGCGGATGCCTTGGTGGAGCCGGGCACCAGGGACGCACCGGCAGGGTGAACAACAGCGATGTTCCTCCCCCCGCTTTGCGGCGGGCTTGACGCGGCTAAGGCCGCGTCTTTTTTTGCTCGTAGGTCGCGCCCGCCGTGGACAACTCACCCGCCCACAGGTCAAGCCTGTGGACGGCCCGCAGGGTGCGTGAGTTGGCCACCGCTCCCCGGCCGACGCCTACGGCCTGACGCGCTTCGCTTGCCGAACAGCCTTTTGTTGATTGAAGACGACGAAAGGCAAAGCCAGGGCATTGCCGCGGCAATCGACGTTCGATCTTGCAAGTTGGATCAATGACTTGCGATCGGTCATCGTTCGAGGTCCGGCTGGGCCGGCTTGGCTCCCGGACTCCGAGGATCTGACTCGGCACCGCGCCCGGACGCCGGCAGTGTCGGCGGGTGCGGCCGAGCTGGCTGCTGCGGAAGTGGGGTGCCGCGCACCTGGTCGACGCCGGCAGCGAGGTGCTTGCGCAAGCCTGACTTGATCTGCTCGAAACGGGTAGCGGCCACGTCGACCGGCGGCAAGGCCTCGACGAAGCCACGGATACGGGCTGCAAGCGCTTTTTCCGGGTTGGCCGAGGCCTCGGCACCTACTCCGCGTTCGCGGCCTCCAGAATCGCCGCGATCGCCAGCTCGCGGCCGTCGCACGCCAAGATGGGGTGGGGCGTCGACGTGTCCCACACGATCAGGTGCATTCGGGTGCAGAAGCACTTGAGTTCGTGCTGTGTCATGAACCACTGCGAGGCCGGGCATGTTTCGCATGCTGGCGAGGGCTGCGGGCGCAAGCCGGCTTCCATACCTTGCAGGACGGGACTGATATACAGCGGCGGCGCTGTGGAGGGCACGTTGCCGCTTGCTGTCGGCGTTGGCGTAGTCAGGTTTTGCATTTTCGTGGTTCCAGATGATTGGCTTAGGATGGTCGAGTGCCGCTGCGGCAGCTAGCCATGCCTCGCGCCTGGCCTGGTGAGCGGCCATCGCTTTTTCTCGAGCCCGGT
Organism: Sphingomicrobium sp.; assembly: GCA_039915925.1. Classification (GTDB taxonomy): domain Bacteria; phylum Pseudomonadota; class Alphaproteobacteria; order Sphingomonadales; family Sphingomonadaceae; genus Sphingomicrobium. Next base: position 13,125 of record JBDSMG010000064.1, on the reverse strand, counting down.
TGCCGGGCGACAAGGGAAGGGTGGCGCCGCGATCGGCAGCGGTCAGTTCAGCCGCTGCCTCGTCGACGGCCGAGCGGTACACCTTCGGCGTCCTCGGCGCGTGCGTCTTGTCGCCACGCTCGATGTGGTGGATGACCTGGCGCTGAGGCTTGCGGATCACGCCGCGCGTGGTGCGCGGGGTCGCCTCGGCATCCTCACCCTGATCGCGCATAGCTTGAGCGAACCCCTCGCGCCACTCCTGCAGATCGGCTTTGCGCGGGTTCAGCCGGGTGTTGTCGAACCCGAGCATCTTCACTGTCAGGTGGACGTGCGGATTGCCGCCCTCAGCGTCATTGTGGAACGCGAACACGTACTCGTGGTTCTTGCCGAATTTCTCGCGCGCGAAATCGCGCGCCGCTCTCCGCACCGACTCATCCGGCGTGCCTGGTGGCATCGACAGAATCATATTCATGGTGTCGCGCTGATCTTTGTGACGCTTTGCATCGCCAAGGTCTTGCTGCCAGCCCTTGAAATACTCTTCGACGGCCTTCTGGCCTTCGATTCTTTCGCCGCGATCGTTCTCTAGCTCGACCTCGCCATCACGACTTATATACTTCATGTGCGCAGCGATATATGCAGCGCCCTTGCCGAAGCCGGTGATTTTCACCATTACCTCGGGACTCGAACGAGTAACCCGACTAGCCTTCGATACCAGTTTCCGAGTATTATTTGATTTGCGTCGAACACTCCCGGATGTCGCCGCCTGCAATGCACCCTCTGCCTCGATCGCCGCCATTATTCAGCCGTCCATGCATTGCGACTGGCGCGGATAAGCGCGCTTATATTGTTGCGCGTGGATGTTATCTGCTCCTTAAATTGCTCAAGCTGCAATATCACTGTTGGCGAAAGTATCGCAATACGATCGCGAGTTACCAACTCCGTCTGCATTCTGGCTTCATTGAGCGAATGTGCGATCTGGTTGATATTTCGGCCGATTGCATTGAGGGCTCGCGCATTCTCCAAGAGCGCGGCTATCTCGGTTTCAGTCAGAACCGGCGACGTGGACACATTAGATTGCGTCAGAGCAGTGATCCACCGACTGACTGCCTTGATGCCGGCTGCGGTCGCGCGCTCGCGCGCCGCATCGGCCACGTATTCCGGGAGGCGAACGCTGAAGCGCTTGTCGGTGGACCGCGCTGGATCGGGCTCTACGAGGCGCGAGCCCCGACGCAGGGGCGTCGGACGCGCCCCGCCGTCGCTCGGCTGCTGCAGGTAGCGCCGCACAGCCTCGCGTACCAGCTTGGCCAGGTCGAGGCCGCGTGCCTTGGCGGCGGCCCGAGCGGCAGCGAACAGCTCGGGGTCGGCCGGCGCCTGCAGCAGCGGGCGAGCTGGCAGGTTGCGGCGGCGGCTCGGGGTATCGGTGGAGGACATTGGAGGGAGAGGGGGAAAAATCCGCGTCAATATACGAAGTATAAGACGTGGTAAGGCGCGAACGCCTATCCTGCCCTACTATTTTTCCCCCTCTCAATCCTCCACCAGATACTTGCATTTGAGAGCTACCTGATATCACTTCGAGCGCAACCTGACTACTCACCGAGAACAGTATGAGTACAACCCGAGAGCAACCGAGACCACCATGAGAGCCAACAGGGAACACAACGGGAGCAACAGCGCTACCACGGACCGTCAGCCTGCGCAACTGTCAACCTTCCAGATTGGCCGGCGTCGATCACCTATCCACACTGAAGGCCTGTGATTTCGACCTTGGCCGCCGCACCTCCCACCTATGGACGATCAGCCCTTCATCGACAGCCTGCAGCAGCTTTCCAAAGCCAGCTCGCACCGTCCAAAGTCAGCCATCTTCCGCGACCTCTTTCCTCACATCGAAGCCGCCCTCCAATCTGGCCTCACGCGTCAAACCGTCCTAAACGAACTCAACCGGACCAGCTCCCTTTCGTTGACTTTTGAAACTTTCAAGGTTTATTTAGCCCGAGCCAGAAAATCAACCGTCAGACCAAGCGACCTGTCAGACACGGAAAAGACCAAGCCAGCACAAAGCTCAGCAGATACCAGCCCTCCGGGACTACCTCAATCAGTACCGACAAGCTCGACAGCTCATCCACCAAACAGGCCATTGAAAGCAAACCAGCCTGCAGTTCAAACCACCGCCATCCCTAAAACCACTGACGCAAATCCACAACCATTCGATTCATCAGACCCTCGCGCAATCGATCACGTTCTTAGAATCCCTCTTGATATGTCCGCGCTCGCAGCAGCCGGAAAAGCACAACGAAAGGCAACAAAGAAATGAAAGTCGCAGTCATAAACTTCTCAGGCAACGTCGGAAAAACCACCGTAGCCGCGCATCTTCTCAAACCTCGCCTCGATGATGCACCCATATTCTCCATCGAATCAATCAACGCTGATGCTTCCGCAGATGGGGTTGATGTGGAGCAAATGCGTGGAAAGAAATTCGGCGATCTTCGGGACCAGCTTCTTGAACTTGATTCGGCCATCGTGGATATTGGCGCTTCAAACGTCGAAGACTTCTTGAAGCTCATGCAGCAATATCAAGGCTCACACGAAGAATTCGACCTGTTCATCATCCCAGTTGTGAAAGAGAAAAAGCAACAGGCCGACACGATCAATACAATTCGAGCGCTCGCGACCATCGGTATTCCCCCCGCGAAAATCCGCGTCGTCTTCAACAAGGTTGATATTGATGAATCACCCGAGGACGAATTCGCAGCAATCTTCGGCCTGGCCGCCGTCGACAGCTCGTTCATCGCGAATCCCTCGGCGGTCATTCACTCGAACGAGGTTTACGAAGGTATCAAAGACGTAGGCAAATCCATCGCCGACATCGCCAATGATCCGACCGACTACCGAGCACAACTCAAGCAGAAGACCGACCCGGCCGAGCGCCAGTTCTGCATACGCATGATCGGTTTGAAAATGCTCGCGCTGACGGCAAACAAGAACCTGGACCGCGCCTTCCAAGCCCTCACCGCGTAGCGCGATGAACAAGGACGCTCGCTCGATGCGCGAAGCGCTGGTCGTTCAGGCCCTTGGCGATCTGGATTCCCTGCTCACGCGCGTCGAGTCCATCTCTTCCATCGTCGACGGCTCAGAGAAGCGCCTGCAGGGCACCGCGGCAGCGCTCGACAAGGCCGGCGACAGCTACCGCATGGCGATCACCGCCTACACGGAGTCAGCCAAGGCTGACTTGATCGAGTTCACGCAACGTCAAGGCAAGCAGCTCGCCGACCACACGCTTGAGGAACTTCGCACCTCGATGCACGCAGCCGCGAGCGCAGCCTTTCGGACCGAAGCCAGCGACAAGGCAGCCCAGCTCGGGATCGCACTCGGGCGCGCAGCGAAGGAATTCCGGCGTTCGCTCTGGTCACGACTCTTCGAGCACGGCATCACAGCGCTCATTGCCGCAGCCTGCACCGCAGGCCTCGTCATCGCCTTTGCCCACCCCTGACACGCAACCACGGAGCCTACCCATGTTGAACAAAGCCCTCTTGTGCACAGCCATCCTCACCCTTTCGGCCACGATCGGCGCGGCAGCTCCAGTCACCGCAGAGCCCCGTGATCTGAAGCCGACTGTGAGGACACCCGACTTTTATGCTACGCACCGGCACGAACGGGATTTGATGATCTCGGTCTGCAGGACTGGCCGAGTTGCAATCGCAAGCACTCAAGCCTGCGTGAACGCCTATGTGGGGCTTCTCGAAGAAGCGATGCGCAACCGACCAGCGTGCTCGGCATCCGGTTGTTAGACCCGGCCCGGATTCAGGCCACCGCAGCAGCGCGTCGCCACGAGTTTGCCGGGGTACGGAGTGAATCCGCTTGTGCGGATTCAGCGCTACCGCGCCGGCTCCTACCGGCAAAGCCAACAGTCCCCCGGACTGTTGCCCAAGCTCTACGCGTCGACGTGGAACCCTTAGTGGACCGCGACCCAAGCTTTTGCTTTCAGGGCACGGGGCACGTTCAGTCGTCACACAACGGTCGCGCCCGCGGTCGATCGTTCAGAGCGACGTGCGGGCTTGGCCCCCTAGGGGGATGACAGCGTGTGTAATCGGCTTTAGCCTACTTACCAGCCGCCGTTGGGGATGCCGAAGATAAGTTCGAGGATGAACGACATTTGCAACTCCGTGAAAAAGAGCCGCAGGGGCTCGATTCAGGAATTGAAACATCGCGACTTATCAACGCGAACTAACCGGGCTGGCACTTGCTTTTAGCAGCAATCCTGTGCTAGATCAGTCCCAGCGTCTTCGCTTTGGCTGCAGCCTGGTGCTTGGAGCCCACCGCGAGCTTCACGAGAATTTTGTTCACGTGGTACTTCACGTTGTGCTCGCTGATGTGCAGTATTTGGCCTACCGCCCAGCCGCTTTTACCCTCGGCCGTCCACTTCAAGATTTCAATCTCGCGCTCTGTCAGGTGAGGCAGTTGCTCCATGCCCAGCGCTTGCGGCGCGAGTAACCTGACAGCGGTCTCCTGAGCATGCACGGCAAGCAGTTGGAGGTCGGCCATCATTCGCGTGACGATCATGTCGTCTGCGGGAAGCGGCTGGTCGCGATCAACGCCCATGACGAAGTGCTTGCCACCCGGCAGGTGCAACGCCATCGCAATGCCGGTCTTGTACCCGAAGGGCGCCTGAGCATCCCACAGGTCCGCCGCCTGCTCGTTCACGTACATGGACTGGTCGTAGACGAACGGTGCAGAGAGTCGCTTCAAACGACGCATCACCGGATCGCGCTTGCCAATGCTTGTGCTTGCAAACGTCGACGAGAAAGCCTCGGGCGTGTTGCCCAAGTGGAAGCTACTGACGCGGCCGGCCGCATGCTCAACGACCAGTGCGCCCGAGATGATCCCGAAGTCGAGCTGGTTGGCGAACCTGACGAGTCGCGTTTCCAACGCTCGTATGTCCGGCGCATCGCTGATGTCGAGATAATCTTGTAGTCTCACGAGTAGGCCTTGGCAACTCCCTAACCGGGTAGCTTGTGTCGAACGCTGCGTTGGCGTGAAACTGTTCGCGCACCCACCAACATGGACAACGTATGCAACTTCACCCTTGGGTCATCTCATCCTGGCCAATTATCGAACGTCCCAGCGAACTGGCACCGAGAATTGCGACCGATCTACAGCATCTTGGTACGGTTGTGTCAGGCGATTGCGACGAATACGGCCGACTTCTGGGGCACACGATCTGGGGCGCAGCCGACTTGCGGATAGGCGTAGCCTGGGACTGGACCGAAACGCTTGACGGCGTGTTCGCCCTCTCGGACCCGATGGGCGTCGTGAGCAACATTGGATTCATCGACGAGACAGGCGCCAGCATCCCGGAAACCTTGAAGGCGGTGCAGTTGAATCGCATCACGCACGCCCTCCCGTGGCAGGTCGAAGTCTCCAAAGCGACGCGCGGCCTCCGTGCGGCGGCGCCGTGGTCAAAGCGCATGAAACCGCCCACCGATCTGCACTTCCGGGCATCCGAGCTGGGCGGCCTCTCGGCGATGAGCCGATGACCTGAACGCGTGCGGCCTATGCTGCAGCTTGCAGTGCGTTCAGCAGATCGCAGATGACAGGCGGGCAAACTCCGTTGCCAAGCATGTGCATCGCGGCCTTGTGATTCGCCGGCAGCTCGTAGGAGTCGCGCAAACCCATGACAGCCTTCGCCTCGGCCACGTTGAGCATCCGCATGCGGTTGCCGTCGATCACAGCCCAGCGATCGCGAGTGGTCAGGGTGCCGATCGGCCGATCGATGCTTCGTCCAGTCAGCCCGCTGCCGCTACCGTAGAACGGCGCGACGTGGCGGTCACCGAACGCGGCGCGGCCGGCAGCGACACGCTTAAGCGTGTTCGAGCTGCGACCGGGCTTGTCGATCGTGCTCCACTTGCCGGCGTCCCACTGGATCACGTCGGCCACTGGCTTGCGCTCGCGACGCGGCAAGCGAAGCTGCAGCGGCGTGCGCGAGCGCGTGCAGACCAAGAAGAGGCGTTCCCGATGTTGCGGCACGCCATGATCGGCCGCGTCGACGACGTGCGGAGCGATGGAGTATCCGAGGCGGCGCATCGCGTCCTCCCATGCCGGGTAGAGCGCCCAGGCCGAGGCGAATGCCTTCACGTTCTCAACCACGACAACCTCGCTTCGGTGGTACTCGGCGCAGCTCACGACCGCCCATGCGGTGCTGCGCATCGTGTCATGGTGCGGCAAGTCCTTGCCGCGCGCCGGGCTGTGCCCCGTGCAGGCCGGCGATGCAAGTTGAATGTCATGTGCGGGAACCGCGCTCCAATTTGCTTGATGCACGTCCTGGCACGCATGCTGGTCGACGTGAGGGTGATTGACTTGGTGGTAGTGGACAGCGAGCGGCCAGTGGTTCGCCGCCCACTTGACATGCACGCCGGCCAGACGCGCGCCTTCGCTCGTGCCACCCACCCCTGCAAAGAGGTCGACGGCGACCGGGCTCCCCGATTTCATGAGCTTCATTTCTGTGTCCTTCAAACGTTGACTTCTTCGTCGGCGACGAACTCTTCTTCGCGGTCGTCGAGCAGCTGCTCGGTCTCCTCCTCGAGGACGGGCGGGGTGAAGCCTCCGGCCTTGTCGTCGTAGACGCGGATCGCGCCATCGAGCACTGCGAGCTGGCCGCGGACACTCACCACGAGACCACGGCGATCGGCGCGTTCGGTGCGGCCGTCGTCCCATGCCTTCACCTGAGTCCGGTACGAGTAGGTCGGGCCTTTCCAGTCCGCCAGCGCACAGAAGGACCAGCCTTGGCACTCGCGATAGCTGCCGTGGCTCATGCCGCCATCGTTGACGTACTCGCGACCGTGAAGGGTGAAGGTCGGAACGGATGCAACGCCGTCGTTTGAATACGCGATCTTGTCGGCGCAGTACGCGCTAGCGAAGACCCGCTCGGGTGCATAGACCGTAGGCATCTGGTCGCGGTAGCTGGCCAGAAAGAAAGTGTCACGCCACGGTCGATAGTCGACGCCTACATTCGGCTTTCCATCGCAGTCTGGCCAGACGTGAACAACGACCGAGCCAACATGCTCGACGAAGACGGCCGCCACGGTCATACCCTTGTCGCGTCGGAGCTTCGTTTCGAGGCCGGCCGGCGTCTTGGCCGCGCCGTCCGTGGTCTCGACCCAGCGCAGGAAAGCGTCTGTCGACCGTTTCGCGGGCGCGAAATTGGTGCGCCAAAGGCTATACGGCTCGTCACGCTCGGGGCAACATTCGAGCATGCGTGCATGTTCTTCAATCGCTGCGTCGAGGCCGAGGCGAAGCATTGAACCGACAACGCCGGCGATCGACGAGACGCACTCAGCGGCGCGCGCAAACAGCGCGTGATATTGCTCGGTGCTGAACTCGGGGTCATGCCACCCTCCGGCCGGAAGTTCAGCGTAGACCGGCGCGCTTGAATCGTTGAAGTCGAAACCGAATTGCTCGCTCATGGCTCAGGCTTCCTTGGCTGCGGCGGCTGCGCTGCGCGCGTCTTGCCACCGGGTGATTGCCGCGTTCGCGGATTCGATCGATTCGCGCGCGTGTCGCAAGTCCTCGGCGAAGCGCGCCGGCACATTGGGGATGAGCTGCTGTACCTCGTCGATGTGTCGCTGCAGTCGCGTGCGAACGTCTTCTCGCAACCACTCTTGACGCGTGGCACCGCCGAGGTCGCGTCTGTTCCAGTTCAAGCTATCAACCGCATCACGGAAATCGGAGATCCGCATCTTTTTCACCCCTGCCCTTGGAGAGTCTTGGGGTCCGAGGAACTGCGGTTCGTTGGAGGCGTTGGTGGTGTTGGTCGTCGCTGCGTTCATGGCTGTGTCCTCGCTCGGTGGTTGAAGCAATCTGCCCTCGGTTTCGTCTTGACGCATGAAGAGCGACGGCAGGGCGGGGCACAGGGGCACGCCCGCAAGCCGCAGCCCGCAGCGCAGCGAAGGGACCGGGTGAGGACGTGGGCGCAGCCTTTACCCCTGGGACGCGCCAGGACGGCGCTATGCGTCGATTTAGAGACGAAGCCGGGGGTAGATCAGCCACCGGCAGAGCACGAACGCCTGCGGCTTGCTTTCAACAGCACCAAGGCCGCGCGCGAGCCCGACTAGGGTTCGCGATCTATCGCCGCGTAGCGGCGCACTGCAGTGCTTGACGCTCATTGCGCAGCACTGCTGCCGGCGCTGGCTATGATCGAACTCAGCGGAGGACGCTACGTGGGTCAAGCAAGCAGTAGAGGAACGCCGGAGGAGCGCCGCGCTCAGGCGATCGCGGCGCAGCGCGATCGGTTTCCTGCGACGGTGAAGTGCAACAACTGCCAGGCTGACCTGGCGGCGATCGAGCCAGTCGACGTGCGCGGAATTCCGGGCATGCGACTGGCTGGCCAGGCGCGGTGCCCGAGCTGCGATCACGTGACGTGGGTGCTCGAAGGCACACAGTCTGGTCTCGAACTATTTCAGAGCTTTCTCGACGAGCACCACGGCGGCGGTGCGGTCGGCGCGAGCGAAGTGAAGCGGTAGCGGCCGGCGCGACAGCGGCGGCCGCAGTGCTCGGGATAAGGCCAGCGCCGAAGGGGCAGGGCGGAAGCTGCCCCTTCTTGAGCTGCCGCGGCGTCGAGCTCGATCGACGCCGCAAACGGAACGGGCTCCCGAAGGAGCCCGTCTGCTTGGGGCCTGGCTGGCTACAGCAAGCCCAAGGCCTTGAGGATGCCGAGTGTTGCGGCAACGGCTGCGATTGTCGTGCCCACGACCCAGCGGGTGAGAAGGCTGCGGCGCTCGCGCGCCTGTTCGGTCTCAGCTTTCACCTGACCGAACGCGTCGATCTTGGCCGTGAGGACGCCTTGCACGGCGTCGAGCTTGTCTAGTACCGGGCGGGTTGCTTGCGTCACGCGAGAGTCGATGTGTGCGTCCATTTCGTTCACGACGGCAGTAGCTGCCTCGTCTGATATGTTAATTGACCGTAGGGCTTTGTATAGAGCTAGATGCATGGCCTTGTTCCCTGTGTTTCCTTTCTGAATCCAGCCGTGGGACCGCCACGGCGCGGTGTTGATCGTTCGGGCATCGAGTGCCGAATCAATGCGAATCTGTCTTGCTTTGCCAACCTGCCCTTGGAGAGCCCTGGGGTCCGAGGAACGGCGGTTCGTTGGCGGCATTGATGTTGCTGATGGTTGGAGCGTTCATGGTTGTTTCCTCTCGTTCGGTGGTTGAAAAATCTGCCCTCGGTGTCGCCTGACGCATAAAGAGCGATGGCATGGCGCGGCACAAGGGCACGCCCGGAAGCCGCAGCCCGCAGCGAAGCGCAGGGACCGGGTGAGGACGTGGGCGCAGCCTTTACCCTTGGGACGCGCCAGGACGGCGCTATGCGTCGATCTAGGGCGACGGCGGGGGTAGATCAGCCACCAGCAGATGGCGAACGCGCAGACCGGGTTTTCAGCAACACCAATGCCGCGCGCGAGCCCGGTAGGGTTCGCGGTCTATCGCCGCGTAGCGGCGCGCTATAGGCCCTTCAGGCGGGTAACGCGGGGCTGTCGATGGCGAGGCAAGGGCGGCCGGCGTGCGCGGCCACCGGGCGCGGCGGTCGCAAAACTACCCACCTGGCTAGGAGTCAAGGAGGACGCGACTTCCCATAATTTGCTCGCGCGCGCGTTTCAGTTGCAGGTGCGCGAGTGCGGGTTTCTTGGGGGGCACGATGCCGGTTGCGCGACGCATGACTGCTGAAGAGTTCAAGATAGTTCTCACCCGAATGGTCTACCGGCGCGTCGGCGCGCGCAGCCTTGAAGCGGCGCGGTTAGCACTGGTCGACGGCTTGACCATGCAAGCGGTTGCTGACCGAATGAGGCTGAACAACCGCCAAGTCGTCTTCAGCGCGGTTTGCTTGGCCTGGAAGGAGCTGGAGGCGCATCGCGCCGGCAGGGGCGCAGAGCTGGTTCCAACGCCGCCGAAGGTCGACGAGTCGGCACCAGGTGTTTTGCGGCACTTCATAAACGGCATCCGGCCGAAGCCGATGCCGCGCCGCATGACGGCCGAAGAGTTTGAACGGGTCCGAGGCCTGATGATGCTCAGGCGACGCGTCGGCGCCGGCCGGTTGGAGGCGGCGCGGTTAGCCCTGGTCGAAGGACTTTCGCTGCAACGCGTCGCGGATCGGTTGAAGTTGAGCAACCGACAGCTTGTCTATAGCGTGGTGCGGATTGCTTGGGAGGAACTGCAGGCGCTTCGCGCCGAAGATGCGCGGGCGGAAACCGTTTTGCGCCGCGCTCCACAGCGGTGGTGGCCGTGGAACGGACATGCCGGACCGCTGCCGGCCGGCGAAAGTCCGCGCACCTGACAAGCGGGCTCGAGAACTCAGCGCTCGCGATCGGCAGGGCGATCGGCGGGTTTGTGGCGTGCGCCTGTGGGGCGCAGCCCCAAAGAGAGCACCGCGCATGCGCGGACTGACCTGACAAGGCCGCAGGCCTGCACCGGGCAGGCCTGCGAGCTGGGATCAAGCCTTCAGGCGGCGCATTTCTTCGGCGAGCATCCAAAGTGCCCGGTTGATCTTGACGTTGTTGTCGAGGCCGTCCACAGCGCGCGTGCGCTGACGGCGGCCGTTCTTCGTGCGCGCTGGCAGGCCGCCACGCACGAGGTTTTCCTGCACGCGATTGAACGTGCTCCAAAGGTCGGGGGCGCTGTCGGCGGCGCGACGCGGTGAGAGCACCTGCGATTCCGTCACCGGGGGAGCGCTCGTTTCGGTTGGCTCGTACTTCAATGCCAGCGCCGAGCGGGCGAAAATGTCGGCCTCGGCCGTATCGAGCTTCACGCTGCGCATGTTGTCGCGGCTTTCGCGCACCATGTCGAAGCCATCGAGGATTTCAAACGCGCCCTCGATCACGTCATCAATGATCTGGCCTTGATGCTTCACGCGCACGTCGGCCACGGTGTCACCGCACACGAGGCCATTCGTGCAGACGAATCTGAACATGCCGGCGAGCATTTGGTAGGAGCTGGTGCCGTCGTGGCTGTTCAGCAGAATGACTTCGTTCGCTTCGCCGTCGTTGATCTGGCTAGCGTGACGCAGCCGGAGCATGTGTTTCGTGAACTCGCGTTTGCCCTCATCGCGCACGCGGGTTTGAGCGACCATGAATGGCTCGAAGCCCTCTTTGCGCAGGCCGGTGAGCACCGTTGAGGTTGGAATGTAGGTGTAGCGCTCCGACCTGCTCCCGTGTTTCGCTTCCGCGAAAATCGACGGGGCGACGTGGCGCAATTGGTCGTCGGTCAGCGGCTCGCGGCTGCGCAGTGAAGGTGATTGACGGCTGAATCGTGATGCGAGTTGCATGGCATTCCTTTGAAGTTAAAAACACACCGGGTCTCTAGATTCCGCCCCTCAAAAAGAGGGTGTTGTGTGCGGTCGGCCTGCTCCCGAATCTGGCCTACCGTTTCCCTGAGTTCACGCCCGGTGAAAAGGCGCGCTGGAGACGGCGTTGGAGCCAGGGGGAAGTCTTCGTAACGCGTGAGCGTTATGAACACCCCCTTGCAGGCGCAGCCGGTCCGACGACGACGCAGGCGCAACGCTCACCGGATAAAGCGTGAAAGCAGGGCAACGGTCTGGCTCGGCCGAGCTGCCGACATCGCACGCGAACACCGCCGCGCGGCGAGCGCCTACGCGCGGCCGAAGGCCGCGCCTGGTCGACGAGCGCAGCGACGCAAGCGCAGCGCGCAGCGCGGGACGCGCGAAGGCTCTTGGCTAGGGTGGCCTGGAAGGGGACGGCAACGCCGGCAGCCCCGCAGGGACCGAGCGCGAATGCGCGAGCGTGGAACGGGCATCCCGGTTCGGCTTCAGCCGAAAGCCCCAAGGCCCGGTGCCAGAATGTCAAACAGCGCCGATTTGGGAGGAAATGGACGTGAATGAAGAAACACTGTGGTCGTTTGTCGAATCACTACGCCACCATGACATCGCGCCAATGTCAGAAGCCGAAGTCAAGCAGTTCTCTCAACGGACGCTTGAACGATTCAAAGCGGCCTCGATGGAGTTGGTGCGACTCGCGTTGCCCGAAGCCATTGACCGAGACGAGTATCTTTGGCACGTCGAACCGCCAGACTATTACGGCACGCGTTGGCTCGGCACTTTCAAATTGAGGTCGATCAGCGACATTGAAGCGAATCTCGGGCAACAAGAGGAAGTCCGTACCATGTTCGCAGTTCTTCCCGAGGTCATGTTCAGCGTTGACCTGCTTGGAACAGACAACGAGAGCGGCCCGGCTCGTTCAGATGAACCAGAGCTAGAACTAGTGGTCAGAGCGAACACCGATAGCAGACTCGCCGCGTTGGAGGAAGCTGACCCAGAGCTGTGCGATGCGTTGGTCGAGTGCCCCGAAATCTGCGACTTTGAGTTGACCGTTCGGCCGACAGAGAACGCGTGCGACGACTTCGTTTCACCGCCGAACCTGAAGCGGGCGCTGGCTGAAGTGACCACCTCAGTGCGGCGCGCAGCGCGCGCCAATCGAGTGGAGTTTCTCCAAGGTGTCGAAGTTCGCTTGAGCGTCCCGTGGAGCGCTTCACCAAGCGCGATGCACGAGGCTGTACGTCTGATGGGCTTGCTCTTTCTGACGGCTGCGGTCGGGACTTCTTCTCACTGACGGGCATCGCCCGCCGTCAACGCTCGCGGTCGGCAGGGCGCTCGACCTGGCGCGATTCGTTGATGTCGACACTGGGAATGTCGTTCTTCGCGATACGCGTTGCTGCAGCGGTTTTCGCGTGATCGATCACCACGGATCGCTGTGCGGCATCGAGGCCGCTCGTATCGAGCTGTCGCTTGATGGCCTCAAGGCTGGCGTAGGCCGGCGCCAGCTCCGGGTGTGCCTTGACTGCCTGTTCAGGCGGCAAGGTCAGGAAAGCTTTTGCGCGATCGTCTTGCGGTAGGCCTCGTCCTGATGCATCCGCTTCGCGCCGATCAGCATCTGGTCGACCCACGCTTGGGTCAAGTCGGATGGGTGCTTTGCCGGCTGCTTGTCGGTAAGCGGCTTCGGCGAGGCCGCCACTTGTGTTGAGCCGTTCAAGCTCGTTTGTGAGTCGCGTTGCAATGTCTTCACGATTACCCTCCGATCGAAGAACCTGAATGCCATTATCCCAGCCCCGGACCTTTCCGGGGCGGTCCGAATCCCGATAGTCAATGACGGTG
>JBDSMG010000045.1:0-58033 GCA_039915925.1 Sphingomicrobium sp. | reverse complement strand
TTGGTGCCGCCTAGCGCGGCGACGCCGTATGACATGCACGAGCTGATCCGGAAGCTGGCCGACGAGGGCGACTTCTTTGAAATCCAGCCCAAGCACGCGGGGAATATCCTGTGCGGCTTCGGTCGGATCGAGGGGCGCACGGTGGGCGTGGTCGCCAACCAGCCGATGGTGCTGGCCGGGTGCCTTGACATCAACTCGTCCAAGAAGGCGGCGCGGTTCGTGCGGTTCTGCGATGCGTTCGACGTGCCGATCCTGACGTTCGTCGACGTGCCAGGGTTCCTGCCGGGGGTCGCGCAGGAGCATAACGGGATCATCAAACATGGCGCGAAATTACTGTTCGCTTATGCCGAGGCGACGGTGCCCAAGATCACGGTGATCACGCGCAAGGCCTATGGCGGGGCGTATGACGTGATGAGCTCCAAGCATCTGCGCGGCGATTTGAACTATGCCTGGCCGACGGCGGAGATCGCGGTGATGGGGGCGAAGGGCGCGGTCGAGATCATTTTCCGTGGGCGTACGGCGGAGGAGATCGCGGAGCATACGCGCGAGTATGAAGAGCGGTTCGCGAACCCGTTCGTGGCCGCGAGCCGCGGCTATATCGACGAGGTGATCATGCCCCACTCGACGCGGCGGCGGGTGGCGCTGGGGCTACGCAAGCTCAGGAACAAGCAGCTCGAAAATCCGTGGAAAAAGCATGATAATATTCCGCTGTGAGTAATGAACGGATTTTCTGGATTTTCGGCGCAGCCTTTGGGCTTTGGCTCATGGTTCACTGTCCCCGAGCCGCAATCAGAGAACTCAGGGGCGGCGTCGCAAAAGGCCTGAATCCAGCAACCTACGCGCAACGCGATTTCGCGCGACGTGCCGAGCCGATTGGCTTCTGGCTCACCATTGTAGCGACGTTCCTCGCTGGGCTTATGGGCCTATTTTTCTTCGTGTTTGGAATCGTGGCAATAATCGCAGGCTGAATCATGAGCGCCTACACCGCACAGTCCGCTGCTGCCGACCGCGCTAAGGACACCCCAGCGCACTCGCCGGATTAGGCGCTGACTTCCCGCCGTGCTACAAGCGGGCATCGCACGGATACGGCTTGTAGGCCCGTGCGGCTGAGAGACGATGCGCTCCCGCTTACCAACGGGAGCCTGTCATGGACCTCAATTATCTCTATCAACGCCATCAGGTCTCGCTCCATCTCGCGGAGCACGCCGCCTCCGCAGCCTCCCGCACAGCCAACCGCGCTTTTGCCAGCGCATATGGTGCCGTTATCTCGGGCCGCCGCGCGCGCGCGCTGACGGTCGTCGTATGAGCCGCGCCTTGTTCGTCAATCTGCCGGAAGCGGACGTGATCGCCAGCTGCAAGGCCGCGAATGTCGGCATCTCCGCGATCGAGCGCCTCCCGCAGGGCGGCGTCCGCCTGGTCTGCATGAGCAGCGACGGCGCGGGCGCGATGACCCGCAAACTCAAGTCCAAGCTCATCACGGCGGAAGTTACCCGCGAACGGTTCAGGCCGCGGCGCCCGCTTTGGTAAGTTAGGCCGCGCGCTGGCCGTTGCGCGCCTTGGCAAACAGCTCCGCCTCCCGCTGCGGCCGCAGGCGTTCGAGCACCGCCTCCGTTTGGTCGTGCGCTCCGACGTTGCAGCGGCCGTGGGTCAGGCAGAGGTTGGCGAGCTGGTCCGCGTCCGCGTCGAGGCCGCTCGATATCTCGTCGATGCGCGGGCCGAGGTCATGTCCCGGCGGAAGCTCGAAGCGGATCGCCCGGCGGCAGCGGCGGCACGCGTCGCCGTCGCGCTGCCGAAGCGCCTCCACCCGCAGCCGCAGCTCCTCGCGGCGGTGCTTCCACGGGTTGAGGAATCGGATGAGCGATCGTGCGGCCATGCCCGCCGTTCTAGCGGCCATCGGTTAGCACTGGGTTACAGCCAACGTCCCGCGCTACTGGCTGTGGGGAGCGGGGTCTGCTAGCGGCGCGCAAAAGCGCAACATCGACCAAAAGCGAAAAAATTGACCGACCTTTCCAAGATCCGCAATTTCAGCATCATCGCGCATATCGACCACGGGAAGAGCACGCTTGCCGACCGGCTGATCCAGCGCACCGGCGGCCTGACCGACCGCGAGATGGTGCGCGGGCAGATGCTCGACAATATGGAGATCGAGCAGGAACGCGGGATCACCATCAAGGCGCAGACCGTGCGGCTGAACTGGAAGGCAGCGGACGGCGAGACGTACGAGCTGAACCTGATGGACACCCCCGGACACGTGGATTTTGCCTACGAGGTGAGCAGAAGTTTGGCGGCTTGTGAGGGTGCCTTACTGGTCGTCGACGCGGCGCAGGGCGTGGAAGCGCAAACCCTCGCCAACGTCTATCAGTCGATCGAGCACGACCACGAGATCGTCCCCGTCATCAACAAGATCGACCTGCCCGCGGCCGAACCCGAACGAGTCCGCGCGGAGATCGAGGAAATTATCGGCCTCGACGCGTCCGAAGCCGTGCTGGCCAGCGCCAAGTCCGGAATCGGCATCGACGAAGTGCTGCAGGCGATCGTCGACAAAATCCCGCCCCCCAAGGGCGACGCGCAGGCCCCGCTCAAGGCCATGCTCGTCGACTCATGGTACGACCCCTATCTCGGCGTCGTCATCCTCGTGCGCGTCATCGACGGAATCATC
This sequence comes from Sphingomicrobium sp., assembly GCA_039915925.1. Lineage (GTDB taxonomy): Bacteria > Pseudomonadota > Alphaproteobacteria > Sphingomonadales > Sphingomonadaceae > Sphingomicrobium. Next base: position 55,374 of record JBDSMG010000045.1, on the reverse strand, counting down.
AAGAAGGGCGCGCAGGTCAAGTTCATGGCCACCGGCACGCTCCACCTGATCGACCGCGTCGGCTGCTTCCGCCCCAAGATCGAACAGCTCGAACAGCTCGGCCCCGGCGAGGTCGGCTTCATCACCGCGCAGATCAAGGAAGTCGCCGAGACCCGCGTCGGCGACACCATCACCGATGCCAAGCGCCCCGCGGCCGAGGCCCTCCCCGGCTTCAAGCTGGTCCAGCCGGTCGTCTTCTGCGGCCTGTTCCCGGTCGACGCCGCCGAGTTCGAGAAGCTCCGCGACAGCCTCTACAAGCTCCGCCTCAACGACGCGAGCTTCAGCTTCGAGATGGAGACCAGCGCCGCATTGGGCTTCGGCTTCCGCTGCGGCTTCCTCGGCCTGCTCCACCTCGAGATCATCCAGGAGCGCCTCACGCGAGAGTATGACCTCGACCTCATCACCACCGCGCCCAGCGTGGTCTATCGCATCGCCCTCAACCGCAGCCGGCGCGAGGAAGCGTCGACCGGATCATCGCGCACGGTCGCGGGCGACAGCGACGGCGGCCGCGTGATCGAGCTCCACAACCCGGCCGACATGCCCGACCCGACCCGCATCGACAGCATCGAGGAGCCGTGGATCGAGGCCACCATCTACGTCCCCGATTCCTACCTCGGCTCGATCCTCAAGCTGTGCCAGGACCGCCGCGGAATCCAGAAGAACCTGACCTATGTCGGCACCGGCAGCAGCGTGCGCGCGCAGATCACCTACGAACTGCCGCTCAACGAAGTGGTGTTCGACTTCTACGACCGGCTGAAGTCGATCAGCCGCGGCTATGCCAGCTTCGATTATCACCAGATCGGCCACCGCGAGGGCGACCTCGTCAAGATGAGCATCCTCGTCAACAACGAGCCGGTCGACGCGCTCAGCATGATCGTCCACCGCGCCAACAGCGAAGCGCGGGGGCGGGGGATGTGCGAGCGGCTGAAGGATCTGATCCCCAGGCATTTGTTCAAAATCCCGATTCAGGCGGCGATCGGGGGGAAGGTGATTGCGCGCGAGACGATCGCGGCGTTGCGCAAGGATGTGACGGCTAAGTGTTATGGGGGTGATGCTAGCCGGAAGCGCAAGCTGCTCGACAAGCAAAAAGAGGGTAAGAAGCGGATGCGTGAGTATGGGTCCGTGAGCATTCCGCAGGAGGCGTTTATTGCTGCGTTGAGGATGGGCGAGGAGTAGCCGAGCGCAGCGACGCCGGCACACAGTGCCGCCGGAGCAGCGCGTAGAGCCTACGACCGTCGGCCGGCGGGTCACGAAGCCTTAGGTGAGCGAGCCCGTCCGACGTCACGGGATTATACTCCCGTGACGACTCCACCGGAAAATGTTGCCAAGCGCAAATGAGTTGACTTGAGTCACCAAATAGATTCAAATTTCGAAGCTCGGGCGGTGCGGGAACCCCCGCATCGTCCGATTGATTCTGCTCAAAGCCACTGTTTGTAGGATCAATTGTTGAAGCCGATCAGGCCCAAATTTACGAACCCTCCGCTCGTGGAGCGGGCGATCACCGTGATTTTCGAGAGAATTGACCTGTCCTTGGGTGACTATGGTCTATTCTGGTCTTCGATTATCGAAGCGTTTCCTCGGTCCGAAGCCGTCGCGCCTCTTCCGTCGGAGATTGAGCGGTATGAAGGCGTGCGCCCAGCTCAACAGAGGTTCGAGTTGCTGGATGCAGCAACGCTTCCCCGCGGGTTTTTCCGAAATCCAGAAAAGGGCGAACTAGTCCAGTTGCAACCCGACCGGTTCGGATTCAACTGGATAAAGACCGGGGACGACGATTGCTACCCGCACTCAGAGGCGGTCCTCTCCAAGTTTTATGACTTGTTTCAGAAGTTCCAAACGTTCGCCGCTGGTCGAGGCCTGGGACCAATCAAGCCAGTTCAGTGCGAAATCACAAACGTGAACCTGATTCCTGTCGCAGATATCGGCGACAACTTCGCAGACCTTCGCACTATATTGAAAATGGCGGATTATGCAGTGCCTGAAGACTTCCTGAAAATGGAAAGTCAAATTCTAGGCGCGAAGCACTTGATGCTTGATGATGACGGGGCGATCATCGGTAGAGTGCACAGCTTAGGGCAACCGTCCATTCGCCTCGAGACAAATGACTTGGCTTATCGGCTTGATGTTACTGCCCGAGGCGCTCCGCTAGGAGAAGGACCTCAGGGCATAGAGCTTTTCTACGAAAAGGCCGTAAGCGCCGTCAATGCCGTGTTCCTGGCTAGCATAACGCAATCTGGAAGACATTTCTGGGGTGAGATCGATGGCTAGTTCTGCGCACACGCTTACTCCCTACGTCGGATGGCCTGACGATCCACCTTCGACTTCTTTGCAGATCGACACCATGCTGCGGGACATCAGCGGGATTGCCGAGGCGAACCTGCGCACAATTGGGCGAACCATTGAAGCAGTCCGCGTCAAACCGTTGTTCGATCGAGAAGCGTTCATCCAGCACTACAACGCTTGGTTAGAGGCTAGTTGCTTTGACTCGCTTCCGGTGCACATGAGAAATCACGATAGCTATCGCGCTATTGTTCAGATGGGGGAGCGCATCGTTCCCGCCATAGCTGCCGAGCTTCGACGCAACCCAAGCTTTCTGTTTCTCGCCCTTGAAGATATTACCGGTCACGATCCCGTGCCAGAAGATGCGTACGGGAACCTTAAAGCCACAGTAGATGCCTGGCTCGCGTGGCTACGGAAATAGCGATACGGATGCACCTAGTCCGGAAGTTCCCCGGGCTTGGCGAGCACCCTTTCGAAATCACGAGCGAGCCGACCCGAGACTACAACTGTATTGCTTGGGCAGCAGGGGTGAATCATCAGTTTTGGTGGCCGGGAGTCTTTTGGCCCAAGTCCGTCGGTAAGCAAGAAACTCGCGAAAACTTCGTGAAAGCCTTTGGGACTAAAGGCTACCGTGTGTGCGATGGTCCCGATCCGGAAGAGGGATACGAGAAGATCGCGCTCTACGAACTAGACGGAGTTCCAACTCATGCAGCTAAACTGCTGCCTGACGGGAGGTGGAGCAGCAAGCTAGGTTCTTCGAACGACATTGCGCACACGCTGGAAGCATTGAACGGTGATCAGTACGGGGAACCCGTGCTGTTTCTCAAACGTGCGCTGCAAGCGTAGGCACCGTGAAGACTCCCTATAAGATGCACTGACGAAGATGGCGGTGGCCGTTGCCCGTATCGCTGAAGTCGAGCGCGTCTGAGCCGCATAACACTCTCCCGGGCGGACTTCCCTCAAACTGTCCGTCCGCTTAGCCTAGCGGAATGATCAAAGGCATCTTCCTCTACCGAGAAGACTCAATCTACGAGGACCGCCCTTGGGAAGTGTACCAATTCCCGGCGCCGTATCTCTCACGCGCCGAGCAGATGGTCGGCGACTGGGTGATTTTCATGGAGCCGGTGAAGGCCGGCCGGAAAGGCTATCATGCGGTCGGCAAGGTTGATCGGATCACGGCCGATCCACGCAACGCCGGCATGTTTCTCGCCATCATCGATCCCGCGTCCTACCTCGACTTCGACCATCACGTGCCGTTCCAGGCGGGGGGCGATTACCCGGAGCGAAGTGTCCTCAATGAGGTGGGTCGAGTTTCCGGCCGGGCGCAGGCGGCGGTTCGCCCGATTCCGCTAGGCGATTTCAACCGCATCATTGCGCTTGGGCTGGATACGCACGACGAGCTGCTGCCCCGTGTGGACGCCCCGGCTGCGTCTGCTGCTGTTGCGGAAGAGCAGGCGCCCTATCAGTTCGAGCAGGACCGGGTGCAGATGCTGACCTTGCGGACGGTTCGGGACCGCGTGTTCCGGACGCGCGTGCTGAAGGCTTATGATCGCCGCTGCGCCTTCACCGGATTCCAGTTCATCAACGGCGGTGGCCGCGCGGAAGTGGAAGCGGCGCACATCAAGTCCGTCGAGCACAAAGGCCCGGACGTTGTTCAGAATGGCCTGGCGCTATCAGGCACGGTGCACTGGATGTTCGACCGGGGGCTGCTGTCGATTGCGGATGATGCGCGGATCCTGCTGTCGAACCACATCAATGACGTGGATGGTGTCCGCAAGATTTTGAATGAGAGCGGACGCGCGCGCTTTCCGGATGCGGCGGGGGAGCAGCCGGACATGCAGTTTCTGCGCTGGCATCGCGAGCATTGCTTTAAGGGTGTGGCGCTGAATTGAGGTGAAGGAAGCCGTCACGGAGTGAATCCGTGACGTCGAAGCTGTCAGTCGCTCCGCTCCCGCAGCCCGGCCGACGCTCCGCATCTCTCAACTAATCCGAAGCGTCGGCTGCGCCGTCGTTCGGCTTACTCTCGGTGCTACGCTGCCTCCACCGTCAGCCGCAGTCCCATCGCACTCAAGATCGACCGGATTGTTTCGAACGACGGGTTTCCATTCTCGCCGAGCGCCTTGTAAATTCCCGGCCGGCTGACGCCGCTGCGCCGCGCCAGGTCTGAAATGCCGTGGGAGCGCGCGACGGTCGCAAGGGCGGTGCGCAGCTCTTCGGGGGTGGAGTCCTCCAGATAGGCATCCAGATAAGCCGCGATGGCCTCGGCGCTGAATTGAGGGAGTGAGCCGTCACGAACTGAATTCGTGACGTCGGACGGGTTCGGTCAGGTTTGCTGACCGCCCCGCCGGCCGGGCTGGCTTCGCGTCTCTCGACTAGCTTACGTGGCGCTGCGCGCCTGTTCGCTACTCTCGGCGCTTTTGCACTGGCGCTACAGTGGCCAGTGCAAATGCCTTGGCCACTTGTCGTGCTCGGCCACCGCCACGAGCGCGTCGCGGATCGCATTGACCTTGGCTTCTTCCGCCTCGAACAGCGCGTTGAAGTCGTCTTCCGAAAGGCGGTCGACGGCTTCCATGCAGCGCTCGTCGCACTCGCGTTGGGTGTCGCGGAATTTCACCTCCATCTCCTTGATCCAGGTCACGCGCGCGAGCTTGCGCGCCAGGTCCTCCGCATATTGGGCGGCCGCCTCGCCGGGCTGGCGCTGGGGGTTGAGGAGGGCTTGGATCGTCTCCTGCGGCGTCATTTCGCGGCTCCAATTCTTCCCGCCTGCAGGTGGCGCAGCCATGCCCCGAACGCGTCTCCCGCGGCCTCGCCATCGTCCGCCGCTACCGACACGTGCGTTTCTTCACGCGGCCAGTGCGGCTCGGGCGGGAGGGCGCCGTTGGGGATCCAGGCGCGGTTGCGCGCGAAGCTGGCGTGGAATTGCGGGCTGTTGAGGGAGAAGGTGCGATTGCGCGTTTCGTCATGCTCCCCGGCATGACTGCAATGCTCATTGGGGGCGGTTGGTTGGTCCGGGTTGGGCATGTCTGGGTTTCCTTTTGGGTGCGGGGATGAGGGCTGCGCGGAAGTAAATTCCGCTTCGCCGTCGGACGTGTCGCCGCTATGCGGCGCACGCCGGCCGGGGTCGCCATCGGCTCTACGTGCAACTCACGTGTCGCGCTTGGGCGGCTCGTCCATCCAAGCCAACCTAACGAGCAGGCGACTGATCGTTGCACTCGGCGATGGCCTGCCGGCATTCCGCCATATTGTCAGGTCCGCCCGTCAGTTCAGCCAGCAGGCCTTGCGACCCGAGGACTTGGACGTCGGGGCGGTGGCAGTTGAAGGGCTCGTGTTCGACGGGCTGCGCGGCGAAGCGGGTGGCGGCGTCCCAGTCGGTTTTGCCGCACAGTAGCTCCCAGGCGGCGCGGGCCTCGGGATCGTCGGCGATGTTCAGCAGGAACACGCGGCGGGCGCCGGCCATGCGCATCCGGATCCGGTCGCGCGCTTCGGCGACCTCGCGGTCGTAGCTGTCGGAGTCCGCGTCGGAGAAATCCGCGTTCGGCTCGGGGGCGAGGAAGCCGCGCTCGTCGCGGCGGTCGTGCTCCGCCTGCAGATCGACGAGGTTGGCGTGGATGCGCTGGTTCTCGCGGTCGCGGTAGAGGTCTATCGCGGCATCCCAGGCGTCGGAAAAGCTCTTGCCGCCGCGGGCCTTGCGCAATTGTTCGGCGCCGAAGGCGTGCTTGCCGATCGCACGGCCGGCCTGGCGGGCGGAGCCGGCGACGGCGAGCGCGGCGATGAAGGCGCGCTGGTGCTCGGGAGTCCAGCCGTTGGAATGGGCGCGGCGCTGGACGGGCTCGAAATCGAGGATGTCGGGGATGGCCGAGAAGGCCTCGTCGCCGGCCATGCCGGTGGCGCGGCAGCTGTCGCAGATAACGGGGAGGGACGTGGGCAGGGATGTGGTCATGCGGTTGCTCCGGTTCATGTGGAGCTGACTACATAACCAAACAGGTTAGCTGTAGGACAGTGGCTTAGCTGGAAGGGGTGAGCGCGGCGCGGACGGCCTTGGTCAGCGCTTCGGCGCGGAACGGCTTGGCGAGGAGCGGCGCGTCGGGGGCGACGCGGCGGACGGCGTCGGTCTCGCTGTAGCCGGACACGAACAGGATCGGCTGGTCGGGGCGGGTGACGCGGATCCGGCTGGCGATTTCGGCGCCGGACAGGCCCGGCATGATGAAGTCGAGGATAACGAGGTCGGCCGACTGCTTGGCGAGCTGGCGCAGGCCGTTGCGGCCCTCGCTTGCCTCGCGGACGTCGAAGCCCTGTTCCTCGAGGCTTGCGACGACGAAGCCGCGGACGTCGGGATCGTCGTCGATGACCATGATCGATGCGCGGCGGGAGTCGGCGGCGGGGGATTCCGCTTCCACTGCGCCTTCGGCGGCGGACGTGGCGGCCGGGTCCTGCTCGGCGACGCGGAACAACAGCTTGACCGTGGTGCCTTCGCCGGGCCGGCTTTCGACCCGCGCGGTTCCGCCCGACTGCCGCGCCATTCCATAGACCATCGACAGGCCGAGGCCGGTGCCCTTGCCGACTTCCTTGGTGGTGAAGAAGGGGTCGAACGCGCGGGCGAGCACGTCCTCGCTCATTCCGGTGCCGGTGTCCGCGATCGACAGTTCGATGTAGCCGCCGTCCTCAAGCTCGGGATCGCCGCGGACAATGACCGCTTCGCTGCGGAAGGTCAGGATTCCGCCACCCGGCATCGCGTCGCGCGCGTTGATGGCGAGGTTGAGCACCGCAACTTCGAGCTGCGTCGGATCCGCCATCACCGGAAGCATCGCTTCGTCGAGTTCGTAGCGCTTGTCGATGCCGGGGCCGAGGACGTTGCGCAGCAGCGGCCGCATTTCTTCCATCAGCGGAGCGACGTGGCACGGCCGCACCTCCAGCCGCTGGACCCGGCTGAACGCGAGCAGCTGGCCGGTCAGCCGCGCCCCGCGTTCGGCGGCGGCAAGCGCATTGTCGGCATAGCGCTTGAGCTTCGGATCCTCCGCGCGCTTGGCGATGATGTCGAGCCCACCGACGACGACCGTCAGCAGATTGTTGAAATCGTGCGCGATGCCGCCGGTCAGCTGGCCGAGCGCTTCCATCTTCTGGCTCTGGCGAAGCTGCTCCTGCGCGGCCTTGAGTTCCGTGATGTCGCGCGCTTCGAACAGCAGATAGATGATCGCGCCCTCGCCGCTGCGCACCGGCTGGACCGACACGTCGAGAAAAGCGGTTGAAACGCCGGTCCGCTCCATCTTCACTTCGGCGTTGAAGATTTCCCCGGCGGCGGCCGTGGCTACGCCCGCCTTCAACACGTCCTTGTGCTGCGGATAGGCACGCATCGTCGGCGAGTCCCAGATCTTCTGCCCGACCGCCTCGCGCGCGTTGTTCGCCCGCCACGCCGCCTCCTTGCGGTTCAGTTCGACGACCGTTCCATCCGGCTCAAGTAGGACCAGGACCTCCAGCACCGTATCGAACACCGCGCGGAAGCGGGCTTCGGACAGAGCGAGTTCGGACGTGCGCCGCTCGACCTCCGCCTTGAGCTCGAGCTCCGCTTCCTTTGCTAGCGTGATGTCGCTCGCGACCCCGATGAAACCCATCAGCCGTCCCTCCGCGTCGAAGCGTGGGGTGGAGACGCTCTTGAGCCAGCGATACTCGCCGTCCGCCCGAAGATAGCGCGCCTCTAGGCTGAACGGTTTGCCAGTCGCTTCCCCGGCCAGGCTGTCGCGGACCAGCCGCTGCTGGTCGTCGGGATGGATGATCGAGCGCCAGTCGGCCAGCCGCGCCACCTCCCGCGGCATCCCCAGGAAGTCCGCATAGGCATCGTTGACGAAGTCGCGCACATGATCGGCGCGAGTCACCCACATCATCACCGGGGCGGCGTCGGCGATCCGCCGGAACCGCGCCTCGCTTTCCCGAAGCGCCTGCTCGGCCGCCCGCTGTTCGGTGACGTCGGTGACGAGGATCAGAAGGCCGCGCACGCGCCCGCGCTTGTCCGCCCACGGCACATATTCGGTCTGAATTGCGACCGGCCCGCGGGTCGGATGGTCGAAGGCCGACGCGAGCCACTGCCGGTTGCCCTTGAACGCCTCTGCGATCAGCGGCTCGCGCAGACGGTACGCCTCCTCGCCGATCACATCGCGATAGTGCCGCCCGGTATTGGCGCCCGGCTCGACCTCAAACCAGTCGGATATCGCCTTGTTCGAAAATCGGAGGATGTGCCGTTCATCGACGAAGGCGATCATCACCGGCAGCATGTCGGCGATCGCAAGCATCCCCGGCGCGTCGAGCAGCCCCGCCGGGAACCCCGCTGCCGCCGACTCCAGCTCCTGTATGGATGTCCCCTGTGTCACCGCGGGATTATTGCTCCCGTTTCAGAGCCTTGTGCAAGTGCGCGGTTCAATGGAAAGCCGACTCGCCACGGCTTCGCGGCAGGAGTAGGCTTCGCAGCCAAGGGTTTAGGAGTGAGAGTCGCGACGATGTGCCTGGCGATCGCGACCGGCGGAGAAGATGACGCGGAGGAGCGCAGTTCTGCTCGGCCGCACGATCGAGACGAATTACAGGGAGAGGCGTCATGAAACTCTTATTGATTCCGGTTGCCGCTTTGCTGGTCGGAGCGACTCCGCCGCCGAAAAAGCTTGTACCCAAGCTGCAGTGCGATTCGGCCGGGCATATGGTTCCGAGCGCCAAGATCATTGTCCAGGGCGGCATTTCGCCGCGGCCTTCCGACGGCGGGTCGATGCTCGCCATCGGTCCGAAGCAGGACGATCCGTCGCCGCCGAAGCCGGACAGCGCCGGCGCGCGCAGCGGCCTCACGATCGCGGGCGGAACGGGCGACCCGGCAGCGCTTGGCCCCAAGCAGGATGATCCGGGCCCGCCGCCGTCACCCGATATGACCGGGTGTCAGAAGGCACCGGTGGGCTGATATAGTTCGCGCGCTTCGCGCACCCACCCCTAGCCCCTCCCTTTTAGGGAGGGGGATTTTTTCTGCGCGCATCCCTCCTTTCCGGGGGGATTAGCTCAGGAGGCGAAGCGGGTTTTCGATGAGGGCTTTCATCGCCTGGAGGAAGTTGGCGGCGTCCCAGCCGTCGACGACTCGGTGGTCGCAGGAGAGGGAGAGGTTCATGCGCTTGGCGATCTCGATCTCGCCGTCGACGACGACCACCTTCTCCTCGACCTTGTTGACGGCGATGATCGCGACTTCGGGGCGGTTGATGACGGGGGTCGAGGCGATTCCGCCCATCGGCCCAAGGCTCGATATGGTGATGGTGGAGCCGGTCAGTTCGTCGCGGCTGGCCTTGCCGGAGCGCGCCGCCTCGGCGAGGCGGAGGACTTCCGAAGCGAGCTGCCAGACGCTCATCGCCTGAACGTTGCGGATTACTGGCACCATCAATCCGCCGGGGGTCTGCGTCGCCATTCCGAGGTGCATCGCGCCGTGGCGGGTGAGCTGCATCGCGTCGTCGTCAAAGGTGGCATTCAGCATCGGCCATTCGGCGATTGCGCGGCCCATCGCGGTGATCAGGAAGGGCAGGAGGGTGAGCTTGGGTTGCTCGCCACGGTCACGGTTCATCATCGCGCGCGTGTCTTCCAGCGCGGTGACGTCGAACTCCTCGACCAGAGTGAAGTGCGGGATGCGGCGTTTAGCCTCGGCCATATTCTCCGCGATCTTGCGGCGGAGGCCGACGATTTTTGTGGTTTCGTCGGGGCGGGGGGCTGTGCCTCGGCCGGATACTGCGGCTCCGTTGTATAACAGATAGGCGTCGAGGTCCGAGTGACGAATGCGGTCGCTGTTGGTGCGAACCTGCGCGAGGTCGATCCCCAGGTCGCGGGCGCGCTGGCGCACCGCGGGGGAGGCTAGTGCTTTCCCACTCGACCCGTTCGTCTCGAGCGAAGTCGAGAGACATTGTTCCTCGCTGGGCCGTGTCTCGACTTCGCTCGACACGAACGGTTCTGGATCGGCAGCCTGAGTAACCTCCGTCGTCGGCAATTCCTTTTCCATCGCCTTGGTCGGCTCGACCGCGCCATCGGCAAGCGGAACCTCGTCAGCCGTATCGATCACCACCAGTACGGACCCGATCGCGATCTGGTCGCCGACGTCCCCCGCAACCTCGATCACCGTGCCGGACACGGGCGATTCCATTTCGACCGTGGCCTTGTCGGTCATCATGTCGGCGAGCTGCTGGTCTTCGTCGATGCTGTCGCCGACCTTGACGTGCCAGGCGACGATCTCGGCTTCGGCGATGCCTTCACCGATGTCGGGCAGCTTGAATTCGTAGCGCGCCATCAGCCCTCCAGGACCTTCTTCAAAGCCGTCCGCATCCGGATCGGGCCGGGGAAGTATATCCACTCGTAAGCGTGGGGATAGGGCGTGTCCCAGCCGGCGACGCGGACGATCGGCGCTTCGAGATGATAGAAGCAGCGTTCCTGCACCAGCGCGGACAGTTCCGCGCCGAAGCCGCTGGTGCGCGTCGCTTCGTGGACGACGAGGCAGCGACCGGTCTTTTTCACGCTTTCCTCGATCGTTTCGATGTCGATCGGAAGCAGGGTACGCAGGTCGATCAGCTCGCCATCGACGCCATTTTCCTCCAGCGCGGCGAGCGCGACGTGGACCATCGTGCCATAGGCGAGCACCGTCACGGCTTCACCGGGGCGGACGATGGCGGCCTTGCCGAGCGGGACCGTGTAATAGTCGTCAGGAACTTCGCTCGCGGGATGCTTCGACCAAGGCGCGACCGGGCGGTCGTGGTGGCCGTCGAAGGGACCGTTGTAGATGCGCTTGGGTTCGAAGAACACGACGGGGTCGGGGTCCTCGATGGCGGCAATCAGCAGGCCCTTGGCGTCGTAGGGCGTCGAGGGGATGATTGTGCGCAGGCCCGACACGTGGGTGAACAGGCTCTCGGGCGACTGGCTGTGCGTCTGACCACCGTAAATGCCGCCACCGTAGGGGGAGCGGATCACCAGCGGCATCGTCCATTCGCCCGCGGTGCGGTAGCGCATGCGCGAAGCTTCGGAGACGATCTGGTCGTAGCCCGGGTAGATGTAATCGGCGAACTGGATCTCGACGACGGGCTTGAGGCCGTAAGCGGCCATGCCGATGGCGGTGCCGATGATTCCGTTCTCGCTGATCGGCGTGTCGAACACGCGCGTCTTGCCGAACTTCTTCTGAAGCCCGTGAGTCGCGCGGAACACGCCGCCGAAAAAACCGACGTCTTCACCAGCGACGATGACACTGTCGTCGCGTTCCATCGCGCAGCGCATGCCATCGTTGATGGCCTGGACCATGTTGCGGACGCTCATTCGACGTCGTGCCCGAGATATTCGCGTGCTTCGTTGAGCGCGGCCTCGCGCTGCTCCTGAAGATGCCAGGGAGTGTGTTCGAAGATGTCCTCGAACATCGAGCCGATGCGGTCGAAGCCCTGCTCCGGTAGAACGCCGATCGATTCCGCCTGCTTCTGCAGCTTGCGGACTTGCGCAGCGATCTCGTCGGACATTGCGGAATGGCGTTCTTCGTCCCACTCGCCGAGCAGGATCAGATGCGCCTTCAGTCGCTCGATCGGGTCGCCGAGCGGCCATTGCTGCGCCTCGCCGGCGGGGCGGTATCCGGTGGGGTCGTCGGAGGTCGAATGGCCCTCCGCGCGGTAGCTGAAATATTCAACCAAAGTCGGGCCGAGGTTCGAGCGGGCGCGGTCCGCCGCCCAGCGGGTCGCGGCGTAGACCGCAAGGGCGTCATTGCCGTCGACGCGCAGGGTGGAGACGCCATAGCCGACGCCGCGCTGGGCGAAGGTGGCGCGCTCGCCGCCGGCAATTCCGGAGAAGCTGGAGATCGCCCATTGGTTGTTGACGATCGCAAGGATGACCGGCGCGTTGTAGACGGCGGCGAAGGTCATCGCCGCGTGGAAGTCGCCCTCCGCGGTCGCGCCTTCGCCGGTCCAGCCAATCGCGATGCGGCTGTCGCCCCGGATCGCCGAGGCCATCGCCCAGCCGACCGCCTGCGGATATTGGGTGGCGAGATTGCCGGAGATGGAGAAGAAGCCATATTCGCGGTCCGAATACATGATCGGAAGCTGGCGCCCGTGCAGCGGATCGTCGGCGTTGGAATAGACCTGGCACATCATCTTCAGCAGCGGGCAGCCGCGCGCGATGAGCAGCCCCTGTTGTCGGTAGCTCGGAAAGTGCATGTCCTCGCGGTCGCAGGCGGCGGCGGCGGCGACCGCGATCGCCTCCTCGCCCGTGCACTTCATATAGAAGCTGGTCTTCCCCTGCCGCTGGGCGCGGTACATGCGGTCGTCGAAGACGCGCACGGTGACCATATCGCGCAGCATCTTGCGCATGGTGTCGGCGTCGAGCTTCGGATCCCAGGGCCCGACCGCGCGATGATCCTCGTCGAGCACGCGCACCAGCTGCAGGGCGAGCGGGTGGGTGTCGGCTGCGGGGGCCGCGATGTCGGGCCGCGGCGTCGATCCTGCGGCGGGAATGATCAGGGCCGAAAAATCGGGCGTATCGCCCGGCCGAAACGGCGGTTCGGGGACGTGCAAACTCAGCGGTGGCCGGTTGGACCGATCGGCTTTGATACGGTCGTTCATGGGGCTGGCTTAGTCTCGCGAACAGCGGTGAGCAAGCAATGCACGGAGCCGCAAAGCCATTGTATCCCAATCACATTTGCGAAGCATCGCGCCCCGTCAGCGAGGCGTTCCGGCGCGCTTGCGCGGGATCCCGAGCGGCGTCCGGTCTCTTCGCCCGTTGACCTCGGCAAGGATGCGACGTTAGGGCCGCGGCATGGCTGACCAATCCGCTTTTCCCGACCGTCTCTCGCTCGATCCGCGCAGTCCGCACTTCGATCAGGACATCCTGACCAAGGGCGTGCGCATCAATTTCAACGGGGTCGAGAAGACCAATGTCGAGGAATATTGCATTTCGGAAGGCTGGATCCGGGTTGCCGCGGGTCGCAGTCGCGACCGCTTCGGCAACCCGATGACCGTCAAGCTGAAGGGCAAGGTCGAGCCCTTCTTCAGCGACGTTCCTCAGAGCGAGGCGGGCGAAGCTTCCGAAGGATAAGCCGGAGCGCGATTGCGCCGGTCGCGAAGCTTGTTGTAACCCCACCATAGAGCGGCGCCGGCGGCGAGCGGGCCCATTCCGCGCCGTGCGAGCGCCATTGCGCCATAGCCGAGGATCGCGCCGCGCGCGCCGCTGTTGCGGCTTGCCATCTTGTTGCCGAGCCAGGCTCCGGCGAGCTTCCCGAACATCCTAACATCCTTTCATCGCTGACTTTCTTGCGCGATCAAGTCTCGGCGCGAGCGGATGTTCCGGCCCGTGCGGCGGGCGGTTGGTGCGTTTCGCCAAATGCCGGTGGTGCATTTTCCCAAATCGGCCGCCGGCAAGACCGTCCCGCGATCTTTTTGGCGGAAATCCGGGATTGGCACGGCCCTTGAATAGAAAGGGACATGGACCCGGACCAGAACGTCGGGCCAGATGAAAAGGGAGAATATACATGTCCGGTCAGTCGAAGATCATGTCGACCTTGATCGCTGCCATCGCCTCGCTCCTGGTGAGCTCGGTCGCCGTCGGCGCTGCCGTCGGCCCGGCCACCGTGTCGGTCGGCCAGTCCGAAGTCATGCGCTATGCATGAGCTGGAAGTGATCGAGGCCCGAGTCCCTTCGCGCAAGGTCTATGTCGAGGAGCCGATGGCGCAGCGGACGAGCCCGCTGAGCGCGCTGTCCGGCTTCCTGTCGGGTCCGATCTTCTCGCGGTCTCGGGACATCTTCGCGGCGAACATGACGGAGATCCTCGACCGCTCCGAGGATCCCGCGCGGATGATCCGGATGATCATCAACGAGATGGAAGAGACATTGGTCGAGGTCCGCGCATCGGCCGCCCGGCTGATCGCCGACAGCAAGGACATGCAGCGGCAGCTGAGCCGGCTCGACCAGCTGCAGGCGGTGTGGACCGAGAAAGCGGAGCTGGCGCTGTCGAAGGACCGCGAAGACCTTGCCCGGGCAGCGCTGCTCGAGCGGCAGAGCGCCGCCGACATGGCGGATGGCCTCAAGGCCGAGCTTGGCTCGCTCACGGATCTGCTGCGCAGCTATGAGGCGGACATCGCCAAGCTGCAGGGCAAGCTTCGCGAAGCGCGCTCGCGGCAGAATTCGATCGCGATGCGGTTCGAAAGCGCGGTCAACCGGGCGAAGGCGCGGGAGATGACGCACGGCGCGAGGACGGAGGATGCGTTCGCCCGCTTCGAAATGCTCGAGCGGCGCGCCGACTTTGCCGAGGGCCGCGCCGATGCGCTGGCGCTGACGGGTCCGAAGAGCCTGGAAGAAGAGATTGCGGAGCTTCGCGCCGAAGGGGCTGTCGATGCCGAGCTGGACGCCATGAAGGCCGCGCTTGCGGCACGCACGAACTGAAGAGGGGAGAATTCACCATGACACGCAAACAATATCGCTATTCGCTCAACCGCCGCGACGCCAAGATCGCTGGTGTGTGTTCGACACTTGGCGAAAAGTTCGGAATCGATCCGACCTTCGTCCGCATTGGCTTCGTCGCGACCTTGTTCCTGATCAGCTTCAAGCTGACGCTGGTCGCCTACGCCGCGCTCGGGATTTGGCTGGCGATCCAGCGCAAGCGCGACGTCGACGGCCGCAGCGGGCTTAGCGAGTTCGAGCGGATGGAGCAGGCCGGCAAGCGCCGTCCGACGGTGCACGGCATGCGCACGGAGCTCGACGAGAACGACCGCCGGATGATGGCGATCGACCACCACCTCAGCAAGCAGAACGACGAATTGGCGCGCGAGATCGAGGCGCTTCGGGAGGACAAATGATGGAACCGATTTCGATGGGAGTGATGGCGGCGAGCCTGCTCGCCGGAATTGGAACCCTGAGCTGGGCCGCCCTCAAGGGCTGGCAGGGATGGCTGGAGCTGAAGCGGCTGGAACTCAGCCAGGGATGCAGCGAACGCACGCTGCCGCCGGCGAGCGGCCGGATCGAAATAGCCGACCTGCGCGAGCGCATCCGCAAGCTCGAAGCGATCGCCGCCGGCATCGATCTGTAGTTGAATTCCGCTAAGCGCCCACTCCCCTCGGGCGCGGCGGTCTGGCGGTCCGGTTCCGTTTGGCCGGGCCGCCTTTTTTTGGGGCAAGGCCGGGTCCGCCGCGACCCTTCACGTTGTCCGCAATTAAGTATTGTGTCCCCGGAATTGCCGTGTCCCCGGAATTGCTTTGTGTCCCCGGAATTGCAATCGATCTTAATCTTCGCGCTTCAATGGGACAGTGACGCTTGCGGGATAGACGAAACGCAAACAGAAACATAAGCTTGCTTACGAGCGAAGTGGGTCGGGGGTGGTCAGTGGGTTTGCGGTTGATCGCCTTAGTTGGCTGCATTGGGTTCAATGCAACGCTTGCGGCGAACGCGTTAGCTGCGCCGACGGGTGCCGTTGCCCCGCCCGCCCATGATACTGAAGGTTCGAAGGTACAGAGACCTTCGGTCGGCAAAGTCGCTAGTTGGGTACTCGAAGCGCCTATTCCCCCAGCCCCAGAAGCGGCGCGCGGCACGGCAACAGTAACTTTGCTGGCTGACAGCCAGATCAATTTGTTGCCAGATGCGGAACGCAGATATTTTCATAGTGCATATCAGATTGGAACGGCCCAGGGCCTTGAGGACGGTTCTATCGCACTCAGCTGGGACCCCAGCGTAGAGACTTTGGAAATCCATCATATCCGTCGAATTCGAAAGGGAGAAGTCGTAGACCTCCTGCGCGACGGTTCCGCGCTCAGCGTGATCCAGCGCGAACGAAATCTAGAGCAAGCTTCTCTCGACGGCGAACTGACAGCCATGTTGCAGCCGGATGATCTGCGCGTTGGCGATGTGATCAGTTATGCTTTCACCCGGACCCGCAGCGATCCGGTGCTACGCGGGAATGCAGAGCTTTTGTTGGGACCTCCCGACGGAGCCACTCTGGGCCGGAGCCGCATCAGGGTTTTGTGGGACCAGTCCCGCAACGTCACGTGGAGAGCGATGCCCGGCGTAGTTCAACCCAAGATTCGGCAAATGGATGGGAAAAGTGAGCTGCTCTCTGACCTGTTCAACGTTACCACAAAAGAGCCGCCTCGAGGCGCCCCAAGTCGCTTCAGGGTTGTGAACTCCGTGATGCTTAGCGACTTTGGTAGTTGGGCAGCCGTTGCCAGTAAAATTGAGCCATTCTACGCTAGAGCCTCTGAATTGAACCCGACGGGTCCGTTGAAAGCTGAGGCGAGACGGATCGCGGCTTCCACAAGCGACCCAGTCGCCCGAGCCGAACAAGCTCTTGCCCTCGTTCAAGAACAGGTCCGCTACCTTTTCCTGGCGATGGATGGCGGCGGCTACCTACCCGCGTCGGCTGATGTCACCTGGGCCCGGAGATATGGAGACTGCAAGGCGAAGACGGTCTTGCTTCTGGCCCTTCTAAGGGAACTCGGCGTAAAAGCCCGGGGGGTTCTCGTCCAGACGGAGGGAGGGGATTTTACCCGCGAAAGACTGCCTGCCCTCGGAGCTTTTGATCATGTGATCGTCGAAGCGATGATCGGTGGGAGAAGCTATTGGCTTGATGGCACACGCCTCGGGGATCGGCGGCTCAGCCAGTTATCGACCCCAAATTATTATGCGGGCCTGCCAATCGTCCCGGAGAACGGCCAACTTGTAGCAATGGCAGCTGAGCCGCCGACCAAACCGGATGAGACAATCATTTTGGAGCTCGACGCGACTGAAGGTCTCGACGTCGCTGCCCCAGCAAAGGCGGAGATGCGCCTAAGCCGTGAAACAGCTCGGAACAAGCGTCTCGAATTCGCCGACCTTTCTCCGACCGAGCGAGATCGCACCCTGCGCGAGATGTGGCGCAAGCTTTACGACTTCATTGCACCGGCATCGGTTCAAATGACGGACGAACCAGCAAGTGGCGACCTCATCCTCACGATGATTGGCAAAGCAAAAATGGATTGGTCCGACCAGGCCGGCACGAGGTGGTACGAAGTCGACGGCAGCGGACTTGGTTGGAAATTCGACACTGACCGAGAGGGCCAGCTCAATGCCGAGGCCCCGTTTGCCTTCGATTATCCGGATTGGTGGACGAGAGTATCGAAGATCAAACTACCGCGGGGCGGAGAGGGATTTGCGTTGCAGGGCGGCACCGTCGACGAACGTGTCGGGGACCTGTACGCCTTCCGCCGCTCGGCGAAGATTGAGGCGGGCGTGCTCACTATGGAGGCAAGCTCAAAAGCGTTGGCCGCCGAGCTGCCCGCAAGCAAATCCGAAACAGTACGGACGCGTCTTGCAGCACTCGCGAGTGACCCGGTCTTCGTTCGCGTTCCTGCTGACTATATTGCAACCGACGGGGATATCGCCGCGCTGAAGTCGGACAGGCCGGCCCAAGCCAAAGCTCTAATGCTCCGCGGGGCTCACCGCTTCGATAAAGGCCTTGCGGTTGATAGCCTCGCCGACATCAATGCTGCGCTTGCCTTGGACTCTTCACTGGGGGCAGCGCACGCAATTCGTTCGATGCTTCTCGCCCAAAGCGGCGACGCGGCTGCCGAAACGGCCGCCGATCGAGCCCTCTCGCTTGATCCTAAGCTGTGGCTCGCCTGGAGCGCGAGGGGCGTCCTCGCACTTAAAACTGAAAAGTTCGCGGACGCGGAGAAGGCGTTCACTAGCTCGATCCAACTCGAACCAAAGTTCGCGCGGACGTTCGCAGGCCGCGGTGCTGCTCGGTTCGCGCTCGGAAAGGCAGAGGATGCGCTGGCTGACTTTGACACGGCGCTTGGCCTGGACGCAACCTTGCCTCTCCGGGGCGCACGGGCCGCCACGTTGGCCCAACTAAATAGAAACGACGAGGCGCTCGCAGAGTTGAATCGAGCCCTTGAGCAAAAGCCAAATGATTCAAAGAGCCGCAAGATGCGCGCGAGCCTAAATGCCCAACTTGGCCAGCTCGACCAAGCCCTGTCTGACTACAACGTGCTCATCAAGGAGAAGCCTAGCGTAGCACTCTATTTGGGTCGCGCTTCAATCCGCTCATCTGTTGAAGCCAAGAGCGATATCGAGGCGGCGCTTCGGCTGGATCCTCAGTCCTCGGCGGCACTCATCGCGCGCTCGAAGAGCTCCATCGATGGCGGAGACTTCAAACAGGCGACTCGCGATCTTGCAACGCTTGAGAAAAAAGAACCGGACAACCGCGTGATCCCCGTTCTCAGAAGGCAGTTGTTCCTAAAGCAGGGCAGGCGCGAGGAAGCGCTCAGCTTGGCCGATGCCGACATCAACAAATACGGTGATGCGACCGCCTACAATGAGCGTTGCTGGTTCAAAGCGACAGCCAATATGGCGCTGGATACGGCTTTGGCTGATTGCAACAAGGCTCTGCAGCTCGCGCCAAACACTCCTGCGATGCTCGACAGCCGAGCATTTGTTAAGCTGCGGATGGGCGAGACTGATGCGGCAATCGCTGACTATGATGCCGCGCTAAAGCTTGCGCCCAAGCTGGCTGCCTCATTGCTAGGCCGAGCAATCGCCCGCGCACGAAGAGGAGAACGGGCCACGGCACTTGTTGATCTCGCAAGTGCGCGCAAAGTTGCCCCCGATATCGAGGCGCGCTTCGCGGAGTTTGGAGTCGTCGTTCCGGCGAACCTGACGGCTAACTAGCCTTTATACCGCCGGCCTTGCGCCAGGACACGCCGGAGCATCTCCGACCGAGCGCTTGGCAGCCTTGGTCGCTAAGTCGTTCCACCTTTGGATGAGTGCGCAGACCCTGCGGGGAAGTCGAGGACGATTGGCCCCCGCCCTGTGTGGACTTAGAAGTCCAGCCGAGCGCTGACGCGGATGTCCCTTCCGGTGAGCGGAGCATAGTCCTTGAGGTCGCTGGCGTGGCGGCGGGCTTCCACGTCGAACAAATTGTTGCCGATCAACGACAGCGTCAATTCCGGTTTGGCTTCGAACGGATGCCAGTCGAGCGCGGCGTTGACCATCGTGTAGCCCGGTGTCGGGGTCTCGTTCGGCGCGATCTTGTGCTGGCCCGAGACACGTTCGACCTCCACCCTGCCGTCCATCTGGCCGCGTGTGCCCGTCAGGCCCGCAAGCACCCGGAACGGCGGGATTTCAGGCGCATTGCCGAATTGCTTGATCTTCGCGCGCACGGCGTCGGTTACCAGTTCGCCGCCCCAGTCGATGCCGAGGGCTCTGCCGAACTTCACGTCGCTCTCCAGCTCAAAACCGTAATAGTCGGCCTTGCCCTGGCGGTAATTGTAGACGGGCAGTCCGTCTTCCGACGCCCCGCTCGGCGTTTGGTAAATGAAGCTCGAAAACCGGCTGAAGTAGACGCTCCCCTGGACGTGCACCGGACCGGTCGTGTGGTGCACGCTCAGTTCCACGCCGTTGCTCTTTTCGAGCTTCAGGTCCGGGTCGCCGATCAGGAACTGCTGGCTGCCGCCGTGCGGCCCGTTGGAGAACAATTCGTCGATCGCGGGCGCACGTTCGCTGTGGGACAGGGACAGGCCGCCGCGCCAGTCCGGCAGGAACTCATAGTTGGCGCCGACAGAGCCGGACACCGGCGTGAAGTTGAGGCCGAACAACTGGGTGCCGATGATCCCGCCATGCCCGGCAATGGTGTCGTCCTGATCCGCGTTCAGCCGTGCAAATTCGACGCGGCCGCCGGCCTCGAAACGAACCTTGCCGCGCACCAGCGACTGCATGGTGAACAGCCCAAGCTGCCGGTTTTGGCTGTTCGGAAGATATTTTTCGTCGCCCGTAAGCCGCACATGCTGGTCGAGAAACTGGACTCCGCTGGTCCCGCCCCAGCCGTCGCGCTCGTTCTGCACAACGTCTGCGCGCATTTCGCCGCCGCGCGTGAAGAAGCTGGAACCGATCGCGCCCGACGGCCCGAGCTCGTCGTGGTGATATTTGCCGATCCCGCCACGGAACTCGAAGATCTTGAAGGCGCCGCCGATCGGAATGTTCGCGCGCACATCGCCGCGGGTCTGGCGGCCGTCGATCGTCGGCCGTTCCGGCTCGATCTCCGGATCGAGCGAGAAGCGAATGGGAACGCCGTAGCGGAAGGTATGATGCGTCAGCGACAAGCCAAGGTTGAGGTCTCCATCGACGTAGGCGAGGCCGCCGGCGACATCGGCCGTTTGACCGGCCGTATTGGGCAGCTTGCCCTTCAGGTCTGCCAAAGCCCGAACCGATGGGTCCGAACTGGCCAGCGCCTGGCGCCGCAGCGGTTCCGACAGCAAGTGGCCGCCGACATGGACGTCGTCATATTTCGAGTAGGAGGCGTCGGCATGACCGACGAACTTGCCACCGAGCGGCACGTCGACTCCGACGTTGCCGGAGCGCTCATTGGCTGCCGAACCGAAGTTCAGCATGGAGTCGACGTCGATCCCGTCGGGCGCCTTGCGCGGGATGCGGGTGTCGATCACATTGACCACTCCGCCGATCGCGGATGATCCGAACATCAGCGCGGAGGGACCACGCAAGACTTCGATCCGCTCCGCGGTGAGCGGGTTGATCGTAACCGCGTGATCCGGATCGGATGACGAAAGGTCGAGAGTTCCGATCCCGTCGACCAGCACCCGCACGCGTTCGCCCGACTCGCCGCGCAGGATGGGGCGCGAAGCCGTTGGCCCGAAACTGGATGCGCTGACCCCGGGAAGATCGGCCAGAGTGTCGCCAAGGCTCGGTTTGAGATCGTGCATAAGCTCTTCGCGATCGAGCACGGAGACCCCGCCCAGCACGTCGCCGGCCGCCCGCTTAATTCCAGTCACAACGATCGCCTGGTCGTCGTCCGGGTGAGCGCTGCGCGCCGTCTGGCCGGGAGGCGGGGTTTGCGCCGCCGCCGGCGCGAGCGGGAACAAAGCGGCAATTGCGGCAACGGGGAAGGTGGCGCGATTCACGAGGTCTGCCTGCTGGAATGGTGGGCGCCCTAGACCCGATGATATATTATTGCAGGATGAACGGTTGATTACAAAAGGGCAGGGGTGAAGCCGCACCCAACACTGCGCATTGTCTACAAAGCCAAGCTTCGCGTAGGACTTAGCCGATGTCGGGCGATCATAACCACCACCACGGATCGGCCGACTTCGGGCGCGCTTTCGCGATCGGGATCGGCCTCAACCTGGCCTTCGTCGCGGTCGAGACGGTGTTCGGCTTCCTTGCGGGCTCGATGGCGCTGGTCGCGGATGCGGGGCACAATCTGTCGGACGTGCTCGGGTTGATCGTGGCCTGGGCGGGGGCGAGCATGGCGCGGCGGTCGCGCTCGCCGCGCTTCACGTTCGGGCTGAAGAAGGCCTCGATCCTCGCCGCACTGGTGAATGGTCTGTTCCTGCTGCTCGCGGTCGGGGCGATCATCGCCGAGGCGGTGCGCCGGCTGTTCCACCCGGCACCGGCGCAAGGCATGACCATCATCATCGTCGCGGCGATCGGGATCCTGATCAATGGCGGGACCGCAATGCTGTTCGCGCGCGGGCGGGAGCATGACATCAACGTGCGCGGCGCATTTCTGCACATGGCGGCGGACACGGCGGTTTCGGCCGCGGTCGTGATCGCGGGCGCGGTCATTCTGCTGACCGGCCAGCAGTGGGTCGATCCGGTGATGAGCCTCGCCGTCGCCTTCGTGATCCTGTGGGGAAGCTTCGGCCTGCTCAAGGAAGCGGTGTGGATGTCGCTTGCGGGCGTGCCGTCGGGCATCGACGCCGAGGAGGTGGAGGAGGCGCTTGGCGAGCTCGCGGGCGTGCGCGCCGTCCATGATCTCCACGTCTGGCCGCTGAGCACGACGGAGACGGCGTTGACCGCGCATCTCGTCGCACCCGAGGGATCGAGCGACGATCTGCTGCGTCGTGCACGCATGATGCTTCACGACCGCTTCCACATCGAACATTGCACAATCCAGGTCGAGCGAAACGATGCCGAGGATTGCGACTGCTGATGGCCGGGCGCCGGCTGAAGATCGCGAGCTACAATATCAACGGCATCAATACGCGGCTGGCCGTCCTGCTGCGCTGGCTCGGGGAGTTCGAGCCCGACGTGGTCTGCCTGCAGGAGTTGAAGGCGCTGAGCGAGAGCTTTCCGCGCGCCGAGATCGAGGCCGCGGGATATTCCAGCATCTGGCACGGGCAGAAAAGCTGGAACGGAGTCGCGATCCTCAGCCGCGTCGGCGAGCCGGTCGAGACCAGGCGCGGGCTTCCGGACGATCCGGACCCGGGCCAGAGCCGCTATCTCGAGGCGGCGGTGTGCGGGCTGCTGATCGGCTGCCTCTATCTTCCCAACGGCAATCCGTGGCCGGGGCCGAAGTTCGATTACAAGCTGGCCTGGATGGACCGGCTGCACGAGCATGGGCAAAGCCTGCTCGACAGCAAAGTCCCGGCGATTCTGATCGGGGACTTCAACGTGATCCCGACGGATGAGGACGTCTACAAGCCCGAGCGCTGGGCGAAGGATGCGCTCTACTCCCCGGAGGCGAAGGCCAGGTTCGCGGCCCTGGTGGCGCAGGGCTGGACCGATGCCTTGCGTGAGCTGCGTCCGGATGAGCGCATCTACACCTTCTGGCATTATTGGCGGAACTCGTTCGAGCGGGATGCCGGAATCCGGATCGATCATGCGCTGCTCAGCCCGTCGCTGGCGCCGAAGTTGAAGGCGGCGGGCGTGGATCGCACCCCGCGCGGCTGGGACAAGACCAGCGACCATGCGCCGATGTGGGTTGAGCTCGAAGCCTGACGCGCGCCTCTGTTGCGCAACTGCAACGAATCCGGGTGGGTTGGCTGCAAACGTGTCAGTTTCACGATGTGAAACTCACCTGCAAGATTTGGACTTTACATCTAAAACGATGTGTCACAAATTGAGAAGTGGACGAACTCCGAACACGGAGAGTCCGGCGCACGGGCGAAGTTCGCCCATTTAAAGTCCGGACGCGGCTCCGCAGGGTGGCCATTCCGGCGGAGGGGGACACAAATGCATTTCACCGCGACCAACCGGAGGCGCGCACAGCTGCTTGGCGCCTCGATCATCAGCTCGGCCATGTTTGCCGCGCTTGTCATGCCGCAAGCCGCGATGGCGCAGGACGCTCAGCCGACCGCGCCGGCCGCGACGCAGACGAGCGGCGCCGTCGCGCCCGACGCCAACCGCCCTGCTGACGAAGTTGGGTCCGACGATACGAACGTCGTCGTCACCGGCTATCGTGCCGCACTGCAGAGCGCGATCAACACCAAGCGCAAGTCCAACAACATCGTCGATGTCATCAAGGCCGACGACATGGCGAGCTTCCCGGACGCGAACCTCGCCGAGTCCATCCAGCGCATTCCGGGCGTGTCGATTCAGCGCGACGCCGGCGAAGGCCGCAACGTCACCGTCCGCGGCCTCGGCGGCGACTTCGTCCGCACGACCCTGAACGGGATCGAGGCCTTCTCGACCACCACCGGGTCGACGCTCGGCGTCGTCGCCGGCCTCAACCGCACCCGCGGGTTCGACTATTCGACCTTCGCGTCCGAATTGTTCAACAGCGTCAGCGTCAGCAAGTCGCAATCGGCGGAGATGGACGAAGGCTCGCTGGCGGCGACGATCGACCTTCAAACCGCGCGCCCGTTCGACAGGCCGGGCCTGCGCGGCGCGGCCTCAATCCAGGGCGCCTATTACGACATCAACAAGAGCCTGACGCCGCGCGTCGCCGGCCTGATCAGCAATACGTTCGGAAACTTCGGCGTGCTGGTGTCGGGCGCCTACAGCACGCGCAAGGCGGTCGAAGACGGTTACAGCGACACCTCGCAATCAGATTATTCCGACGCGCTCAACGGCTTCTGCGGCACCGCGGTTGATATTCCGGAGCAGGCCGGAAGCCAGGTCGTCAACACGGCCATTCCCTTTGTGAATGCGCTTTCAGGAGCGGGAAACCGCCCGGCTGGACAGTGCTTCTCGGGCAGACCTTCCAACTATGACGCTTACAAGGCGATCAACCAGCCGAACATCTTCCTTCCACGCAACCCGGGTCTTGGCCGCTTCAGCCTCGACCAGAAGCGGCTCGGTCTCACCGGCGCCGTGCAGTGGCGCCCGTCCGACGCGACCCACCTCACGTTCGATACGGTCTTCTCGCGCTTCGACCAGGACCGCACGGATTATGCGCTTTCACTGGCTTCGAACAACCGAAACGTGAACGGCGCCTCGGCGGCATTCCCGCTCTTCGCCGGCCGGGTCGACACCCAGATCATGGACGTCAACGTCGATGAAAACGGTCAGGTCGACTATATGAAGCTCAACAACGTCGACATCAAACACATCCAGGAAAAGAGCCGCACGCGCACCAAGACGCATGAAATGGACTTGATCTGGGATCAGAAGATCACCGACCGCTTCGGCTTCACGGCACGCGTCGGCCACGCGGGTTCGAACTTCAACCAGCCCTGGGATGCGTTCGTTTCGTATGACGCGTTCAACAAGGACAATTACATCTGGGATGCACGCGACGACACCCGTCGTCCGTTCATCAGCTACGGTTATGATGTCACGAATCCCGCGAACGTAACATTCACCAACGCCGGCACCGGGCTTACGCCGGACATTCGCCTCACCCAGGCGACGGTGAAGAATACGCTGAAGACCGCCTCGAACACCTTCCACTTCGACATCAACGACAATCTGACGCTGAAGTTCGGCGGAATGTTCAAGGACTTCGACTGGGTCACGACGCAAAACCAGCGCTTCTTCGGGAACAATGGCCCGCCTTGCGTGGTGAGCTCCACGAACAGCACCCGAGTCAATGGAAGCCCGCCGGCGCCTTGCCCGGCTGCCAACTACCAGACGTTCAACTTCGCGAATTTCGCGACAGACTTCCCGAACCTCGCATCGCTCAGCACGACGCTGACTGGCTGGGGCGATCAGCTCGGCCTGCCTGACGGCTCCGTCAACAGCTGGGTCGTGCCGGACGTCGATGCCTTCATCGAGAAGGTCGGGATCCTCTGCAACTGCGCCAACAAATACGGCGACTTTACGCTGAGCTATACGACGGCGCTCGGCAGCAATCGGAGCGTCAGCGAGAAGGATCTCGCATTCTTCGCCCAGACCGATTTCAATTTCGATATCGGTGGTCACGGATTGCGCGGAAATGTCGGCCTGCGGCACGTGAAAACCGACATGACGTCGCAGGGTTATCTGACTGCGACCACCCTCCTGACCGCGAACAACCGCTACAAGAACTGGCTGCCGTCGATGAACATGGCGTTCGACGTCACGCCCGACGTGATCGCGCGCTTTGCCGCGGCGAAGGTCATGAGCCGGCCGCAGTTCGCGCAAGTGACTCCGGGCGGATCGGTCAACACAACGTTCGGCGCGCAGTCGGCGACGATCGGCAACCCGTTCCTGAAGCCCTACGGCGCCAAGAATTTCGACCTCAGCCTTGAATATTATCCGCAGAAGGGAGCATTCTACGGCGTCGCTCTGTTCTACCGCAAGGTCGACACGATGATCCAGAACCTCTTCAGTCTGGAGCCTTACGGCGACACCGGTCTGCCGCTCAGCCTGCTTCCCGCCGGTCAGGACGCGACCACGCCCTACAACGTTACGCGTTCACGCAACACGAGCGGCGGCTACATCAAGGGCCTCGAGCTCAGCATGCAGCAGCCCCTCACGTTCCTGCCGGGCGCCCTGCAACACCTCGGGGTGGCGGCGAACTATACGTTCGTAAAATCATCGGTCCTTTACTATCTGAACGCCGCGAAACCGCTCGAAACGACGCACGACGAGTTCCCGAACGTGTCGAAGCATGCCGTGAACGCGACCGTCTATTACGACGACGACCGCTTCTCGACGCATCTGTCACTGGCATACCGGACCAACTATCTTGTCCAGCTGCCGTTCAAGGCGTCGCTGCCGGACGGCTTCTACAGTTACGGCACGCTCAACGTCGACGCGTCGGCCCAATATAAGATCAACAAGAACATCAAGCTGACGTTCGACGCGCTCAACCTGACCAACCAGGCGGGCGACCAGTATAGCGGGAAGATGCGCAAGTCGCAGCGCGTGTTCAGCAAGACCGGGCGCCAGTTCTTCTTCGGCGCAGGCTATTCGTTCTGAGCTGAGACGCTCCGGCGCCGCAGCTTGAGTAAGGGGGCCGCTTCTATCCTCCCCGGTGGAAGCGGCCCCTGCTTTTTGTGCTGCGCCTAGGGGTTGGGAATGGTGAATAGCCGATCATAATCGCGCCAGTGCGCGTTCATCGTGCGCACCTTGTGGCGAAGCGCCTCGCGGATGTTCGGACCCAACCGCATGATCGTCTCCTCGCCGGCGGTTGGAGCGAGGTCGAGGACCGGTTCGGGCGTGCTGCCGAGCAAGCGGTCGAGATTGACGGCAAGGTCGATCTCGCTGCGCGCGGTGTCGATCATGTCCGTCCGCGCCCAGTCCGACTGACCGCCGAGCACAGGATTGGCTTCGGGCTTCGCCCCAAGCGCGTTCACGCGGTCGAGCTGCGCCTGATATTTCACCATATTGTCGGCGGATTGCATCAAATAGATCATCGCCTGGATGCGCTTGGCGGTGAGGTTCCAATAGGCCGCGTCGGGCGCGGATGCGGCGGTCTGCTCGACCAAAGCCTTCGCGCGTTCGGCGCGCGGGACGGCAAGCTCGATGTCGCGCTGGAACAGCAGGCGCGCGCCCCAGCCTTCGTACATCCGCATCGCCTGGATGTCGGCGAGGTCGGACGCCTGCTCCTCGCCGCGCGCCTGGAACAGATAGGGGCGGTAATCCGCCTTCTCCTCCGGCGTGAGCTCGAGCGGGAAGGGCACCATGGGGCGCGTGACCCAGCGGTTGAGCACATGGCCGAAGCGCAGCATGCCGCCGAAGTTGAGGACGTCGAGGTAGCGGTTGACGTCATTCAGCGCCTGCCACGCCTCGATCAATTTGTCGGCATTCTGTTCGCCGACCTCGGCCGCCGCGAAGCTGCGAAGCGCGGTGAGCCGCTCAAGCGCATTCTGCATCGGCATTCCGCGCGTGGCCTTGAGCAGGCGGTAGTTGAAGTCGACGCTCTGGGGATCGCCGAGATTGACGCTCACGCGCTCGCCGGCGGCGGGGACCGGCGCGAAGGACGGCACGACCAGGCCGACCACCGGGTAGAAGGCGCCGGCGCCGCCGCGGCCGCCGCCGCTTTCGAACGTGCGTCCGTCAGGGCCTTCCTTGTTGTTGACCGCGAGGCCGCGCGGGAGCTTGCGGACGATATTTTCGAGCAGGTCCGGACCGAAGGTCGGGATCATCCACTGGCGCGGTTCGATCTGGTTGATGTTGATCCGCACCGGGTGGCCCGCTGCCGCGGCCGCCTGCTGGATGTTGGTCATGAAACCGACCACGCGGTCCGAAATCGGCCGGTCGCGGTAATTGCTGTTGCCGTTGGCGCCGGGATAGAGCGCCACCGCCCAGTCGAAGCCGGACCCGGCGTCGGTCGTCACCCAGAGGAACGTGTCGACGGCCGGGCAGTGGGCGAGCAGGTTCGTGACGGATTCGCGATACATTGCGAGCACGTCTTCATTGTCGACGTTGGGCGCGAAATGCTGCTTCTTCGAGCGGAGCGGATGGTCGATGCGCGGGCCGCGATATTCCGGGTGCGCGACGAAGAAGGGCTCGGGCAGGACCGCGGGTTCGTTGGCGCTCCACACGCCGTTGAGCCCGTAGCGGGCGAGCACTCGGCAGCGGTCGGCGACGATGCCTTGGACGCGCCGCGCATAGTTCATATCGACGAACGGTTGCACCGGAACAGGCGGGAAGATCTTGAAAAAAGTGGCGTGGTGCATGAACCAGGCTGGATAAGGATCGTCCGGATCGCTCTCCCATGTGGCGAGAGGGAGTCCTTCGGTCACGCTCATCTGCGTGGCTCCGAGTCCCTTCGACATGGCCGCCTTGCGCGTGAATTCGGCGAGGTCGGTGGTGTCGCGTGAAGCGAGGCTGGCGGACGGCGCCGGCTGCCGCGCCGGCCGCGCGTGAGCAGGCGCGCTCACCAGCAAAAGCGGCAGGGTCATGGCCGCGATCAGCCTGTTCGATTTCGGCCTCATGTCTCGCTCCTCAGACGCACACTAGGTGATGACGATCGGCTCGTCCCGTTCGGGATGGGCCGCGGTGCCGACGAAGGCGGTGATGGTCAGGCCGGGCGCATCGACCGCTTCGATCGCCGGTCCGAAAAAGTCGGGAGCATTGGGCGCCCAGCGCACCGTGCAATGTTTCAATGCGACCCGGTCGGCGTGGCGGATGCTGATGCCGGACGTGCGGTGCGGCTCGATCTCCCGCACCATTTTTGTCGGGCGGTTGTCGTAGACGCCGCCGGGATAGCTGGTGGTGCGACCGAAGGTGACGTCGACATGGTCGAACGTGATGTCGCTGACGCGCGCTCCGTTTAAGGCTTCGATGCGGATGCTGTTCTCGGCGCGTCCGCGCACATTCTGGACGAGGATGTTGCGGATGGTGCCGATCTTCGTGGCAGCGTTGCGCGGGA
Source organism: Sphingomicrobium sp. (assembly GCA_039915925.1). Classification (GTDB taxonomy): domain Bacteria; phylum Pseudomonadota; class Alphaproteobacteria; order Sphingomonadales; family Sphingomonadaceae; genus Sphingomicrobium. The sequence goes on along the minus strand of JBDSMG010000045.1, from coordinate 26,589 downwards.
TTGCGGTGAAGGAGATCGCCTCGCCGCGGCCCCACCATGGCGCGGAATGATAGCGCGAGACGAACTCGATATCGCGGAAGACGACGTCGCGAACATCGCCTTCGTCGCGCAACTGGATGCACAGGCCTCGGCAGCCGGTGACGATCTTGATCCGTTCGAACAGAAGATCGTGGATGTCCTGCGTCGTTTCCGTCCCGACCTTGAGCCCACTGTCCTGAGTTTCAAGCACGCAGTCATGGACGTGGATGTCCCGCGTTGCTCCATATTGCGCGTGACCGGCGGTGGCCTTGATGACGATCGCATCGTCGCCGCAGGCGATGTGGCAGTCCCGGATCTCGACGTCCTGGCAATGGTCGGGATCGATTCCGTCGCAATTGGGAACGTCGAGCTGGTTGCGGATCTCCACATGGTCGATCAGCACGTGGCGGCAGCCGATCAGATGCACGGTCCAGCTCGGCGCCTGTGTGAAGGTGACATCGCGGATGCGCAGGTTTTCGCAATCCTCGAGCACCAGCAGGCGCGGGCGGAACTTCTTCGGGATCCACCATTCGTCGGTGGCGTCGAACCGCTCCATGAACTCACGCGAGCGGCCGTCGATCGCGCCGGTGCCGCTGATGGTGAGATTGTGTGCGCTCATCGCGTGCAGCACGCCCTGCTGCGGGTTCGGATAATCGGCGGGGTCGGCGCTCACGCGAAGCTGAGCATCGCCTTCCAGGTGGAAGTCGATATTGCCCGCCAGCTGGAGCGGCCCGGTCAGATAGGTGCGGCCGGCTCGCAGCAGAACGCGCGCTCCGCCCCCGGCCTCGGCGGCCGCGTCAATGGCGCGCTGGATGGCGGCGGTGTCCATCGTCTTGCCGTCGCCGGCGCCGCCATGATCATGAACGTCGAACACATGTTTCCTTTTCATTTGTGGTAGGCGGGACGCGCAAGCCGCAAGCGCGGATGACATCAGGCCAATGATCCCGCGGCGGGAGAGGGCGGTCATTTCGGGTCGCCCTGGAAGGATACGTCCCAAACCTTGGCGAGCCGGGCGCTGCCGCCCGGACCGGACACCTGCAGCGTCACCACATATTTGCCGCTCGCCGCATAGCTGTGCACCGGGTTCTGCTCGGTTGAACCGTGGCCGTCGCCGAAATCCCAGGCCCAGCTGGTCGCGCCCCTGCTCTCGTCGCGGAAGGCTACGGTGCGGCGGTCGATGTCGAGGATTTTGAACGACCAGTCGGCGGCGATCGCCTTGCGGTAGGGCGGCGCGAGCGGCATCAGGCGGAAGGCGCGCAGCTGCGACGCTTGCCCGTACATGCTGTGGTGGCGCGACAGGTTCCAGAAACCGCTGGTGCGGTTGGGGCCGTCGCGATCGATCACCGCCCAGGCCATGCCGATGAGAGCGTTCTCACGCAGCTTCGTTTCGACCGACCGCTCCGGCCCGTCGGGCGACGCATGGTCGAACGGCGTGATCCAGAATTCGAGCGTCAGCTTGCCGCGCTGTCCGGGCTTGAAGTCAAATTTGTAGGCGGCGTTGGCGTAGGGCAGGCGCTTGATCCAGCTCGCCTGCGGCCCCCACGCCATTGCCCAGTCGCGGTCCCCCGGCGGGGTGAAGATGTGATAATTCTGCGCGTGGATGTTCGGGAAGTTGAACCAGGCATCGCGGTCGGAAATCGCAAGCGCGCCTGGCTGAGCGTCGGGCCGCGAGGCGAGGTCCGGATGGAAGCGGGCGATGAACGGTCCGCCCGAACGGTCCCCGTCGACCGCAAGTTCGAAGATGTCGCCCTTCAGCCCCGGACCGGCGAAGTCCCAGTAATCGTCGGTCGCTTGATAGAGGAAGTAGAGCCGGTTGAGGCCTTTCACCCAGCCGACGCGCACGCGCACGTCGATGCTCTTCGGGTCAGGCGTGCGCGCCGAGCCATTGTCCGCCGCGAGCTTGTCGGTGCCGATCGCATAGTCTGCGCCGACGGCGCTCCAGTCGTTTGCATCGCCATCCACGCGCGGGATGGCATCGGCGGGGAACTGGAAGATCTTGAACGTCTCTTCGGGCTGCTGCGCCGCTACCGGCGCCGCGAGGAACGCCGCCGCAAGCGAAGCGGCGCGCGGAATCATGCGGCCGGCGCCCGTTCCGCTTCGATCTGCTCGAGCGACTTGCCTTCGTTGCGCGGCGCCCAGATCAGCCCGATCACGCCCGAGGCGAACAGGAAGCCGGTGAGGATCCAGGCGAGGGTCGCATAATCGTAGGACGCGAGCCACGGCACGAAGAAGCTCCAGATGCCGAGGCCGATGCGAACCATCGCGAAAGCGAGCCCCTGCGCGGTCGAGCGAATGGCGGTCGGGAACAGCTCGGCCGACCATAATTGGAAGAAGCTCTGCGCCCCGAAGCCTCCGGCGACGCCCATGATGACGACGTGGATGATGTAGATCTCCAGCGTGAATCCGAAGATCGCGAGGATCGCCATTCCGATCACGTGCAGCACCGCGGAAATGCCGAACATCAGGCGCTGGTTGACCTTGTCCGACAGCGTCATGAAGATCGTCAGGATCGAGATCATTCCAATGAGGAAATAGCTCGCAGGCACGAGCGTCCCGACCCAGGTCGGCAAGTGATGCTGCTGGACCAGATAGGGCGTGAAGAAGCCGTTGAACCCCGCCCACAAGTTCCACAGGCCGTACATGGCGACGAGGAACAGCAAGGATCCGAGATATTGCGGCCTGAACAATTCGCGCCAGTTAAGCCCAAGCGCCTGACCGTCCGTTGCGGCCTGCACATCCTCCCAGCGCTGCGATTCCTGCATTCGGCGCCGCAGGAAAGTGAGCGCGATCGCGAGCACGGCCAGATGTGCGAAGATCCAGCGTATGCCGGTGATCCCGAACGGCGACAGGAAATAGGCCGCGGTCAGCACAGCGACCGGCCCGAGATACCAGAGCAGTTGCGCGACGCCGCTATGCGCGCCGCGCTTCTTGTCCGGGGCCTGCTCCGCGATCAGCGACCAGGACGCGGGAATGTCGGCGCCGACGGCGAGGCCGACCAGCACGAAGCCGAGCACGATCATCCAGGCCGCACTCGCGAAGACGAGGAACAGCATCCCGAACGCGTAGAAGATCATGTCGTACTGATAGATTTTCTTGCGTCCGAACTTGTCGCACAGGATGCCGCCGATCAGTGCTCCGATGCCGGCGGAAATGGCATTCGCGCTGAACGCTCCAATGAGGCCTACGAATGTGTTCGAGAGGCCATAAATTTCCTTCCACAGAGCGAGCGCGACCGAGCCCGCGACGATGCTGCCGGCGTCGATATAATTGGCGAGGCCGGCTAGGATCGTGTTGCGCCACTTATGGTCTGCGTCCGCGCTCATGCCGCTGCCCCTTCGAGTTCAAGTCCGAGACGGTAGATGCGGTTCGCGTTCCCGCCCCACATGGCCCGCCGTTCGTCATCGCTGAAATCGGCGATCAGTTCGGCGTAAGCGGAAAGTGTATGGTCGAAGCTCCCGAACAATTTGTCGGTCGGGAAGTCGCTCGCGAACATGCAGCGGTCCGTGCCGAACAGGTCGATCGCCTGAAGCACGTAGGAGCGGACGGATTCGGCGCTCCACGGCCGGTGGATGAACCCCGCGCCGGAGATTTTCGCCGCGACGTTCGGGCAAGCTGCAAGCGCACGCATTCCGGTCAGCCACATCTCCGGGCCTTGGCGGTCGCTTTCGACGGGCATGCCCATGTGATTGATGCAGATCTGGATGTCGGGATGGCGAGCGGCGATCAGGGCGAGCCGGCCAAATTGGCCCGGATAGGCCTGGAGGTCGAACGAAAGGCCATATTTGGCGAGCAGCCCGAAACCGCGCTCCCATTCCGGATCGGCGGTAAAGTCGCGCGGCGTGTAGCTGCGGTTCGGATCATTGTGCCAGTTGACGATGTGCCGGATGCCGCGGACTCGCGGAAGCGCCGCATGCGCTTCGAGAAGGCGCTCGACATCGGGCTCATGCAGCGCGGCGAACGCGACGATCCCGTTCGGGAGGCCGGACTGATCGGCAACGTTCTCGAGCCAGCGGGTTTCGTCGAGCGCCATTGCCGCGTCCGCGCCGGCATCGACGTGAACGGCGCCGACCACGTTCCAGCTGGACGCGTCCGCGCGATAGTCTTCGACGAGATAATTGCGCGCGATCGGCTCGACGCTTCCGTTCGGTCCGCTGTCGTTGAACGGCGGACTGAGCCAGGGATAAAGGATATGCGAAAGGTCCCACAGGTGGATGTGAGCATCCACGAACGGAACATCGCGCATTCGGCACCCTCCCTCCAGGCCGGCAGTGCTCGCGCGCCGCCAGGCCTTGCCTCGATCAGAAAGTCGTTCGTCCTCCCGACGTGTCGAACGTCGCCCCGGTCGTGAAACTGCATTCCTCGCTGGCCATGAAGCAGATCATTGCGGCGCTCTCCTCGACTTTGCCGAGACGGCCCATCGGGATTTTCGACAGCATATATTCGACCTGGCTCTTGGGAAGCTGATCCAGGATCGGGCTGTCGAAGGTGGCGGGAGTAATCGCGTTGGCGATCACGCCGAGCGTCGCCAGTTCCTTGCCGAGCGATTTGGTCAGACCGATCACGCCGGCCTTGGACGCTGAATAAGCCGAGGCGTTGGGATTGCCCTCCTTGCCGGCGACGGAGGAGACGTTGACGATGCGCCCGTAGCCGTTTTCGAGCATGAACGGCACGACCGCGCGGCAGCAGTAGAAGACGCCGTTGAGGTTGATCGCAACAACGCGCTCCCAGCTTTCCAGCGGATACTCATGCAGCGGCGCGGTCGCTCCAGTGATTCCGGCCGAGGTGACGAGAATGTCGATGCGCCCCAGCCTTTCGCGGGCGGTTGCAGCAGCAGCCTCCACCGCTGACTGGTCCGATACATCGAGCGTCTGGCTGTGCGCTGCGCCGATCTCGGCTCCAACCTTATCCAGCGCTTCGGCATTATTGTCCCACAGGCAAACCCGACCGCCTTCGGCAATGATGCGCTTGGCGACGGCGCAGCCGAGGCCCGATGCGCCCCCGGTGATGACAGCCGCGCGGCCTTCGAAGCGATTGGACATGTTCAGGCATTCCCCCCAGCGGCGGGCGTCCAGGCGAGGACGTCCTGCTGCTGCTCACCGAGCTTTTCGATTCCGAGCCGAATGCTGTCGCCGGCCTTGAGATACCAGGGCTCCGGCTTCTGCCCCATGCCGACTCCCGGCGGCGTTCCGGTGGTGATGATGTCGCCGGGTTCGAGCGACATGAACTCGCTCAGGTAGGACACGATCTTCGCGATGCTGAAGATCATCGTGCTGCTGCTTCCGTCCTGGACGCGCTTGCCGTTCACTTCGAGCCACATGGCGAGCTTGTGGGGGTCGCCAACCTCGTCCGAGGTAACGAGCCACGGACCGACCGGGCCGAAGGTGTCGCAGCCCTTGCCCTTGTCCCAGGTTCCGCCGCGCTCAATCTGGAAAGCGCGCTCGGACACGTCGTTGATCACGCAATAGCCGGCCACATGATCGAGCGCCCGCTCTTCGCTGACGTAGGAGGCGCGGGTGCCGATGATGACTCCGAGCTCGACTTCCCAATCGGTCTTTTCGGATCCGCGCGGGATCACGACCGGATCGTTCGGCCCCTGCAGGCAGGAAATGGCCTTGGTGAACACGACCGGTTCGGCCGGGATCGGAAGGTTCGATTCCGCGGCATGGTCGGCGAAGTTGAGGCCGATGGCGATGAACTTGCGGCTGCCCGCGACCGGCGTGCCGTAGCGTGGCTCGCCCTCGACCAGCGGAAGCGAGGACGGGTCGACGGCCGCCAGCTGCGCCAGGCCGGCTTTCGATATCTGCTGAGGACCAATGTCGGGGACAACGGCGCTCAAATCGCGGATGCGGCCGTCCGCATCGATGATGCCGGGCTTTTCTTGTCCAACGGGGCCGAAACGGCAGAGTCTCATTCAACAGATCCTTAGCGAGTGTAGGGGCGATGGAGGGGAACGTCCCGATTGAGCTCGACACCGAATCCCGGCTTGTCGAGCGCCGACGCGCGCAGCCGCCCGTTGTGGGGGACGGGTTCGCCCAGCAATTGCGGAGCGAACATGGGGACGACCTCGGTCGGCCCCGGGTGCATCATCAGGAATTCGGCGAACGGCGAATTGTGGCGCGTTATGACGAAATGGTAGGAATAGACGGACGATCCATGCGGAACGACCATCTTGCCATGGGCATCGGCGAGCGCGCTGATCTTGATCAGCTCGGTCAGCCCGCCGCACCAGCCGACGTCGGGCTGGATAATGTCGCAGCAGCCCATTTCGAGCAGCATTCGGAAGCCCCAGCGGGTCGATTCATGCTCGCCCGTAGTAACCAGCATTCCGCGCGGGACGTTGCGCTTCAGCTCGGCATAGCCCCAATAATCGTCGGGACTGAGCGCCTCCTCGATCCATTTGAGGCCGTGTTCGTGCGCTGCCGCGGCGAGGCGGGTGGCATAATCCACATCCAGCGACATCCAGCAGTCGTACATCAGCCAGAAGTCGGGTCCGCAGCGCTCGCGCATGTCGGCGAGCAAGGCGATATTCTTGTGCAGCCCCTCAAGACCCTCGGCAGGCCCGTGATGGAGCGGCAGCTTGCCGCCGATGAAACCGAGATCCTTGGCGATGTCGGGCCGCGCACCGGTGGCGTAGAATTGCAGTTCGTCGCGCACCGCTCCGCCGAGCATGTGATAAACGGGCTCGCCGCGAAGCTTTCCGAGCAGGTCCCAGATGGCGAGGTCGACACCGGAAATGGCGTTCACGACCAGGCCTTTGCGTCCGTAATAGAGCGTCGAATAATACATCTGGTCCCAGATGATCTCATATTCGGCCGGGCTTCGGCCCTCGACGAAGCGGGAGAGATGCTTTTCGACGATGAAGCAGGCCGGCTCGCCGCCGGTGGTGACCGCAAAGCCGATCGTGCCGTCTTCGGCTTCGACCTCGACGACCAAAGTCCCGAGCACGTTGATCCCGAAACTCTGGCGGCTTTGGCGATATTCGGGGTAGCGCGCCATCGGAGTCGAGATATGATCGTCGATCCAGTGGCCGGCGCCCTGGTCGTGATAATCGGCACCGCCGCCGCGCACGACGGACGCGCGGATATGCTTGATTTTTGGAAGGCTCATCGGCGAATCTCCGCGAGCCCTCTACCGCAAAATGATTGCGCTATCACCGTCCGCACTTCCCCCCGGGCGCTCTTGACGAGCTACCACATATTGGAATTAAGTGTTACAGAATGAAAAACTGATCGTCAAACGGGATATCGCCCGTTGGCCGGTAAAGCGGGCATTTGATCCGCGAGGGAGGGATGAATGCTACTCGGGCTCCTCGTTGCAGCAGCCACCGCGGCCGCTGCCCCGGCGGCAACCGCACCGCGCCAATGGATCGATGCAAAGACCGGCCGCAGGGTTGTGGTGGTGTCGGACGCGCCCGGCGCGGCCAGTCCCTATTTCAACATCTCGGCCTTCACTCCGCAGGGCGACAAGATGGTGATCACGACCGAGGAGGGAATCTCGTCGGTCGACCTGAAGAACTGGCGCGTGAAGCCGATCATTGTCGGCCATGGCATCCAGCTGCTCTTCACCGGGCAGAAGACGCGCAAAGTTTATTACATCATGCGCGCGCCGACGATGCCGGGCGAACGGCCGGGGCCGCGTCCGGGAGCCGTGTGGGCCGCCGACATCGACAGCGGCAAGGCGCGCAAGATCGCCGATTTGCCGCGCGGCGGAATCGCGACGATCAATGCCGATGAAACCCTGCTGGCCGGGCAGGTCGAGGAGCGGCCGATGGAGCTTCAACCTGGGGCCGTCGGACGTGATGCCCGCTTCGGCCAGGCGAATTATGCCGCGTTGGGACCCGATGGAAAGCCGCTGAGCTTCGCGGAGGCCAAGGAGGTGCGGCTCAACCAGCGGCTCGAGGCCAAGGTGCCGATGGAAATTTTCACGATCAACATCCGCACCGGCGAGCGCAAGGTGCTGCAGCGGTCGACCGACTGGCTCAACCATCTGCTGTTCTCGCCGACCGACCCGACTTTGCTGATGTTCTGCCACGAAGGGCCGTGGCACAAGGTCGACCGCATCTGGACGATCCGTACCGACGGCAGCCAGCTGACCAAGATCCATGCGCGCACCATGAACATGGAAATCGCCGGTCATGAGTTCTGGGCGCCGGACGGCAAGACCATCTGGTACGATCTGCAGACCCCGCGCGGCGAAGTGTTCTGGGTCGCCGGGTACAATGTCGAGACCGGCAAGCGCCGCTGGTACGCGCTCGACCGCAACCTATGGTCGGTGCACTTCAACATCTCGCCGGACCAGAAATTGTTCGCGGGCGACGGCGGCGACAATGAAATGGTGGCGCATGCGCCCGACGGAAAATGGATCTATCTGTTCCGCCCGCGCGGCATTCCCGACGTTGCGGGGATCCATGCCGACAATGCGGCGACATTGATCGAGCCAGGGCGGTTCGACAGCGAGAAACTGGTCGACATGTCGAAGCATGATTACCGGCTGGAGCCGAACGTCCACTTTACTCCGGACGGCAAGTGGCTGGTGTTCCGGTCCAATATGGAAGGGAAGAACGGCGTCTACGCGGTGGAGCTTGCGAAAGCCGCCGCGCAATGACGGCCAGTCACGCGTTCCGGATGCAGCTAAAGCCGGGTGTGGTCGAAGAATATAGACGCCGCCACGACGAGATCTGGCCGGAACTGGCCGAGGCGATCTCGGCCGCCGGGATCTACGATTATTCGATCTTCCTCGACGAGGAGACGCTTTCGCTGTTCGCGGTGCTCAAGCTGCGCGACGACAGCAAGCGCGACGAGCTTCCGCAACAAGCGATCATGAAGAAATGGTGGGACTATATGGCGCCGCTGATGGAAGTGCAGCCCGACAACCGCCCGGTCGAATGGCCGCTCGTGCCGCTGTTCCATCTCGCATGAGCGGGCGCTTCTTTCAGGCGCTCGCCGCCCTCGCGCTTGCCGCCGCGCCGGCCCAGGCCGCCACCCCGCCGGGCGCCGACGCTGCGACCTACAAGCAGTTCGGGCGCGTTGGTTTCGATCGCTATTCGCTGCTGATCGACGGCAAGCGGCAGGTGGTGTGGTCCGCGGAAATGCATCCGTTCCGGCTGCCGAGCCCCGACTTGTGGCGCGACATTTTGCAGAAGCTGAAGGCGAGCGGGTTCAACACCGTCGCCTTCTATTTCGACTGGGGATATCACACCCCCAAAGCCGGGGTGTACGACTTCAGCGGAATCCGCGACATCGACCGGCTGCTGACAATGGCCGACGAGGAAGGCCTCTATGTCATGACGCGGGCGGGGCCGTATGTGAACGCGGAGCTCAGCCGCGGCGGCTTCCCGACCTGGCTGGTCAATCAGAAAGCGCGGGCCCGTACCGACGATCCGGAATATCTCGCCGCCGGCGACGAGTGGCTGACGCACATCAATGCGATCATCGCGCGCCATCAGATCAACGGCGACGGGAAGGGGCATCGCGGCAGCGTCATCCTTCACCAGATTGAGAATGAGCTGCTGCTGACCACCCCGGCGCAGCAGCGCTACATGGACCATCTTTACGCCAAGGCCCGCGCCGACGGCATCACCGTGCCGGTCTTCACCAACGACATCGGCCGCAACGGCTATTGGGTGCCGCGCGGAAGCGGCGTTCCGGGCACGGTCGAAGGTCCGACCGATCTCTATGCGTTCGATGGTTATCCCGGCGGCACCTGCACCGTGCAGGGCAAGGTCACGCGCGGCGCGGCGGCTCCGGACTGGGGGATGTACGGTCCGGGCGGAGCCAAGGGCGGCGCCAGCGCATCGCCGAAGACGCCGGGATTCCTTGCCGAGTTCGGCGGCGGCTGGTTCGACTATTGGGGATCGAACGGCGGCTATGAATGCAACGCGCTCCAGCGCGGAAAGCGCTATCAACGGGTCTTCTACGGCGCGAACCTCGCCAACGGGATCACGCTGCAGAGCTTCTACATCGGCTATGGCGGAGCGAGCTGGGGGTGGCTCCCGGCGCCGGTGGTCTACACCAGCTACGATTATGGTGCGGCGATCAGCGAAGCGCGCGTGTTGCGGCCGAAAGCGGAGGAGCTGAAGCAGCTCGGCGGGCTGATCGAGTCCGTACCGGACTTGGCCAAGATGGAGAAAGCGCCGGGTGTGAGCGCCTCCTCTCTCAACATCCAGATCTATCATAATCGGAATCCGGACACGGACGCGCGCTTCCTGATGGTGACTCACAAGCCGTCGAATGGGCAGAGCGACGACAGCTTTACCGTCGACGCGGCCCTTCCGGACGGGCATTATGTTTTCCCGCTGCGGCTGAATGGTTTCGACGCCAAGTGGCTGCTTGCGGGCGTCAATCTCGAGCGGCAGCGGCTGGTCTATTCGACGTCCGAGGTGCAGGTCGCGCTTCGTCACGGAGCCGAGGATCTTGCACTGATTTACGGCCGCGCTGGGGAGCCCGGCGAGACCGTGTTGCGCTACGCATCCGCGCCGCGCGTGACGGTGCTCGACGGGCAGGTTCAGAGCGCGTTCGACAGCGCGCGCGGCGACCTCAAGCTCAGCTACACGCACGCTGGCCTCGCGCGCCTGCGCATTGATGGGGGCGGACGGGCGCCGCTGCTCCTGCTGATCGGCGATGAGGCGGAATGCGCCCGCTTCTGGCGGCGCGGCGACGTGTTGGTCCGAGGCGGAGCGATGCTTCGTTTGGCGGTGCTGCGCGGAGGGGCATTGGCGTTGACGGGCGATACAGCGCAGAGCGACACGATCGAGGCCTGGGCGAATGGCGCGACAGCCCTCAGCTGGAACGGCAAGAGAGTGCCTGCTGCGAAGACTGTGAGCGGGAGCCTCCTCGCGCGGCGAGCGGTCGCCGGACCGGCTCAGATCGTGTTGCCCGATCTCGGGCGCATCGAATGGCGCGTTTCCGAAGCTTCGCCCGAAGCGCGACCGGACTATGACGACAGCGGCTGGAAGGCCGCGGGAGCGAAGGGCAACACGGCGACCGGCGAAACGCACCCGCCCGACGGGCAGCCGAACCTCGCGATGGACGCGAATGGCTTCCACAACGGCGATGTCTGGTATCGCGGCCGCTTCAACGGCGGACCGGAAGCACGTCAGATCACGATGCATTATGGCGCCGGCGCGGCGGGGCTGCTGCAGTTGTGGCTCGACGGCAGGTTCGTCGGCCAGGACGAGATTCCCGGCGGCCTTCCGCGCCCGATCACGACCGGAGTTGCAACGTTCAAGCTGCCGGCCGAAGCGCTGGCGCCGGGTAAACATGTGCTGGCAATGATGATCCGCAACAACGGCCACAACTGGGACCTTGAGGCCAACGAATATCACAAGGAGGCGCGCGGACTGATTTTCGCATCGCTCGACGGTGGAACGCGCAGCTTCGCGGTGCCGATCGAATGGCGAATCCAGGGCACGCGTGGAGGCGACGACATCGCCGATCCGGTGCGCGGACCGATGAACAATGGCGGGCTTCACGGCGAACGGTTCGGCTGGTCGCTGCCGGGCTTCGACGACAGCGCCTGGCCGAGGGCACAAGTACCGGCGGCGGACGCAGCAGCGGGCACGCGCTGGTACCGCACGAGCTTCGACCTCGCGGTGCCGCGCGGGCAGGACGCAACGATCGCAATCCAGATCGGGGATCCAGCGCTGCCGCGATCGCCGGGCAAGGCCTATCGCGTGCTGATTTTCGTCAATGGCTGGAACATGGGCCAATTCATCGCGAATATCGGGCCCCAGCGCGTGTTCCCGATCCCCGAAGGCATCCTCAACCATCACGGCCGCAATGTGCTTGCGCTGGCGGTGACGTCCGACGGAGCGCCGGGCAATGCGCTGGAAGACGTGAAGCTGGTGACCTTGCTCAACGTTCGCGGCGGCGTGCCCGTTCGAACCGTCGCCGCTCCGGAGAAACTGCAGTGAAACGGCTGGCGCTCGCGCTCGCGCTTTTCTCTTCCGCGGCACCGGCGGCGCCTTCACGCATCTTCATCGCAAGCGACTCGACGGCGCAGACTTACGCCGCCGACCGATATCCGCAGCAGGGCTGGGGAGCATTCCTGCAGTGCGCTCTCGACAAGGAGGTTACGGTCGAGAACCGCGCGATTGCCGCGCGGAGCACGCGCTCGTTCATCAACGAAGGGCGGCTCGACAAGATCGCGCAGGACATCCGCGTGGGCGACAGCTTGCTGATCCAGTTCGGCCACAACGACCAGAACAAGGCCAAGCCGGAACGCTATGCGAGCGTCCCCGACTATAAGATGTTCCTGCGCCGCTACATCGACGTGGCGCGCAAAGCGGGCGCGCAGGCGGTGCTGCTGACGCCGGTGACTCAGCGCAAGTTCGTCGATGGCCATGTGGTGGCGAGCTTCCCCGATTATTCGGGAGCGGTGCGGGAAGTGGCGCGCGAGACGCGGACGCCGCTGATCGATCTCGAGCAATTGTCCGGCCGCTGGGTCGAGCGTGCCGGACCGGAAGCTTCGAAGGCCTATTTCCTATATTATCCTTACGGGGCGGTGCCCGGTTTTCCGGCTGCGGTGGCGGATGAGACGCACTTCAGCGAGCTCGGTGCGCGCGGAGTGGCGGACATCGTCGCCGGTGGACTCGCTGGCCTGAAGCTACCGGTTTCGCGCCATGTTCTTAGGGAGCGTCCGGCATTGACGCGGGCCACGCCGCTCGGAAGTTCCGCCTGCGAGGCCGACGTGCGGCGGGTGACGTTCCGCTTTGCCGGCCCCAAGGTCGCGGGCGCTACCGACATTGCCGCGGGGCAGGCCTATGACGGCCGCTTCGGGTTCGAGCCGGGCGCGCCGACGCGCTTCTCCGTTGCGGTGCCGGAGGGAAATTATCGAGTCACGGCAAGGCTCGGCGGGGCTCCGTCCGAAACGACGTTCCTCGCGGAATCGCGCCGGCTGATGCTCGACCGGGTAAAGTCGGGCAAGGCGGTCGTCACTCGCAGCTTCGTCGTGAACGTTCGTCAGCCCGGGCTCGTCCCTCCGCCGGAGAATGCGCCTGGCTTGCCGGCCGTCATCCTCCCCAAGGGAGAAGACAAATCCTACACCTGGGACAACAAGCTGACGCTGACGATCGGTGGCGCCAGACCGCGCCTGTTGTCGCTGCGCGTGGAGCCCGTGAGCGTGCCGACCGTCTTTCTGATGGGCGATTCGACGGTGACGGACCAGGGCCGTCCGCCGTTCGCAAGCTGGGGGCAGATGCTTCCAGTCTTCTTCGGCCCCGACGTTGCGGTGGCGAACGACGCTAAGTCTGGAGAAACGATGAAATCCTTCCTCGCGGAAGGGCGGCTGAACAAGGTGCTGAGCCGAATGAAGCCCGGCGACTATGCACTGATCCAGTTCGGCCATAACGACCAGAAGACTGCCTGGCCGCAGACCTATGTTTCGGCGGCAAGCACGTATCGCGCCTATCTGGCCGCCTACATTGCCGAGGTGCGGCTGCGCGGGGCGACCCCGATCCTGGTGACTTCGCCGGAGCGCGGCAGCTTCAAGGACGGGAAGGTCCAGCCGAGCCTCGCCGATTATGCCAAGGCAGTGCGGGAGGTCGCGGCGGAGCAGAACGTGCCGCTGATCGATCTTAATGCGGAGAGTATCTTGCTGTACGAGGCGCTGGGTGCGGAGAAGACCAAGCTGCTGTTCGGCGCCCCAGCGCAGGAGATGACTCATCATAGTCCGCCGGGCGCGTATCGACTCGCCCGGAGCGTGGCGGAAGGGCTGGCGCGAACCGAGCTCCCGATCGCACGCCTGCTCGCGCTTCCTTCGTCCGGCGGAGGGATCGACGTCCCCGTGATTGATCCTGTGATGAACGAAGTGAAGGCGGAGGGGCAATGAAGATCGAACGGCGCACGTTCCTGGCAGCGGCCGGCTCGCTCGCGGTCGCACCGAAGGCGATCGCTGCCGGGCCTGCCAACGAGACTTTCCCGATCTGGAACGGAGCGCCTCCGGGTGGCCCACGCACTCCGGTCAAGGACGAGTTCGTGTTCCGCTCGGGCCCCGCAAAGCCGGACGACATCGCCTGGACTCACGTTGCAGTGCCGACGCTGACGGTTACGCGCCCGGCCAGACCGAACGGCGGAGCGGTGCTCGTAATTCCGGGCGGCGGCTATGCCCGGGTGGCGCTGTCGCGAGGCGGATCGGGCCAGGCGGCGGACCTCGCGGCGCTGGGCTATACCGCCTTCGATCTGCGATACCGGCTGGCTCATGACGGCTGGGCGGCGGGTCCGGATGCGCCGCTTCAGGACGCGCAACGGGCGATGCGGCTGATCCGCGCGGGCGCGAAACGCTGGGGTATCGATCCGGCGCATGTGACTGCGATGGGCTTTTCCGCAGGCGGGCATTTGGCGGCGCGGCTTGGAAGCCGGCATTCGCTCAAGAGCTATGATGCGCGCGATACGGCCGACCGGCTGTCCGCTCGCCCAACGGTGCTCGGCCTCTTCTTCCCGGTCGTGAAGATGGAAGGCCCGGCTGCGCACGGGCAATCGAAGCGCGAACTTCTCGGCGCGACCGCCGATCCGGCGCGGATGCACATTTATTCGGCGGACACGGACCTGCCCGCCGACATGCCGCCAAGCTATTTGGCCTGCTGTGCCGACGATCCGGTCGTGCCGCCCGCGAACAGCCTGGCGATGTTCAACGCGCTCCAGTCCGCGCACATCCCGTCCGAACTGATGGTGTTCGAACGTGGCGGGCACGGCTTTCCAAAGCCCGGACCGGATGGAAAGCCTTACCCGTGGCTCGACCTGTTCCTGCGCTTCGCAACACGGCACGGAAGCGTTTGACGCGCGGGGGCGGAGGGCGTAGCGTTCACATGCTGGACGTATGTGTCACATACTTGAACCAGTCGGGGGGATAAGACTTGGCCGCAATGACTCATGATGTTCCGCGCGAGGCGGTGATCGAGGCTATCGGCAAGCTCACCGACAATCTCGTCAACATCAAGGATGAGACCGGCGAGTTCCTCCTTCGGCTGGAGGACGGCCGGGTGATCGACACCAAGGGCTGGGCGGGCTGGGAATGGACCCACGGCATCGGCCTGTTCGGCATGTGGCGCTATTATGAGCAGACCGGCGACCCCAAGCTGCTCAAGATCATCAAGCAATGGTTCGAGGACCGCTTCGCGGAAGGCACTCCGACCAAGAACATCAACACGGTCGCTCCGTTCATCACGCTCGCTTACCTCTACGAGCTGGAGCACGACCCGCGCTACATCCCCTATCTCGACACCTGGGCCGAGTGGCTGATGGCGCCGGACGGCCTTCCGAAGACCGAGGAAGGCGGGTTCCAGCACATCGTCTACAATGACGAGAATCCCGGCGAGATGTGGGACGACACGCTGATGATGAGCGTGCTTCCGCTCGCCAAGATCGGCCTGCTTCTGAAGCGTCCGCATTATATCGAGGAGGCCAAGCGCCAGTTCCTCGTGCACATCAAATATCTTGCCGACCGCAAGACCGGGCTGTGGTTCCACGGCTGGACGTTCCTCGAGCGCCACCATTTCGCGAATGCCTTGTGGGCGCGCGGCAATTGCTGGGTGACCATGGCGATTCCGGAGATCATCGAGCTGCTCGATCTTGCCCCTGGCGACGCCTTCCGCACGATCCTGCTCGACGCGCTCGCCGCGCAGGTGAAGGCGCTCGCGCAATATCAGGACGAAAGCGGTCTGTGGCACACTTTGCTCGATGACCCCGGCAGCTATCTCGAAGCATCGGCGGCGGCGGGCTTCGCCTACGGAATCCTGAAGTCGGTGCGCAAAGGCTATCTGCCGCGCGACTATGAACAGGTCGGCATCCGGGCGGTGAAGGCGGTGCTGGAGAATATCGACGACAAGGGCGAGCTGCAGCGGGTCAGCTTCGGAACGCCGGTCTTCGACGATTTGCAGGGCTATCGCGACATCCCGCTGACCTCGATGCCCTACGGCCAAAGCCTGGCGATTTGCGCGCTCGGCGAATTCCTGCGGACCTACCTATGAGCGCAGCCGCCGCCGCGCCCGATCGCCGCGTTCCGCTCTGGTACAATTATTGGGGCTGGGGTTCCGGCGACATGCTGGGGGCGGGCGCGCAGGCCGTCGTTACCGGCTGGCTGTTCTACTTCTTCACGACCTTCTGCGGACTGTCGGCGCTCAACGCGGGCTTCATCCTCGGCCTGCCGCGACTGATCGAGGCGGTGACGTGTCCGCTGATCGGCTACGTTTCGGACAATCTCAGATACACCTGGATCGGCAGGAAGATCGGGCGGCGCAAGATCTTCCTGATGCTGACGATCCCGCTGCTGCCGAGCTTCATGCTGATCTTCATCACCGGCCACAGCTTCACTTATTATCTACTGACCTTCATCTTCTTCGAATTCCTCTACACGATGTTCCTGATCCCGTGGGAAACGCTCGCGGCGGAAATGACCAAGGACTATCGCGAGAAGGCGAAGTTCGCCGGTGCGCGCATGATCGTCGCGCAAAGCTCCGCGATCCTGGCCTCCTACCTGCCGACGATGATCATCGACCGGCTCGGCAAGGATTCGCCCAATACCTTCTTCATCCTGGCGGCCATCTTCGGCGGCATCTTCAGCCTCGTCGTCCTGCTGGTGGTCATTTTTACCTGGGAGCGGCCTTATACCGAGGACGAGAAGCTGATCCGCCCGGAGCCGTTGAGCGGCGCAATGCTGCTCCTGATCCCGGTCAACATGTTTCGCGACCTGTTCTCGACGCTGCGCATCCGTGCCTTTCGCCAGCATCTGTCGCTCTATCTCGGCGGCTATATTTCGCAGGACATCGCCAATACGGCTTTTCCGATCTTCGTCGTCACCGTGATCATGGGCGCGACCGGCATCATCTCCCAGCTGATGACGATGATGTATATCGCGCAGCTCATCTCGGTGATGATTGCGATCAGGGTCGTCATCAAGACCGGGCCGGTCATCGCTTATCGCTTTGCAATCACCTTCTTCAGCGCCGGATTGCTGCTGATGCTGGCCTTCTACTTCGCTCGTCCCGCAGGGTTTGTGGACGGCGTGAACGCAATGGGTACGAACGTCTTCAGCGGCCTCAACCCTGCCAGCGCCGCCTTCAACGCGAGCGTGCTTTTCTGGCTGTTCGTGCCGGTGATCCTTGCCGGGCTCGGGCGCGGAACGCTGAACTTCGTGCCTTGGTCGGTGTACAATTATCTTCCCGACGTCGACGAGGCTGTGACCGCCCGGCGGCGGGAGGGCATCTTCGCGGGAGTGATGACGCTTGTCCGCAAACTTGCGCAGTCGGGCGCGGTCATCCTGACCGGCTGGATCATCGATCTCGGCGGCTACATCTCACCGCCAAAGGGCGCTCCGGCGGCCGCGGTGCACCAGACTCCGCAGGCCGTCGCGACGATCACCTGGCTGCTCGTTCTCGGGCCGATCCTGGTGATGCTCTGCGGCCTCCTTGCCTCATGGCGTTTCCGGCTTAACGCGCAGACCCACAACGTCCTTATGGTTGAGATCGAGCGGCTGCGCGCGGGCGAGCGCGCTCCGTCCAGCGAAGAGGCCCGCCGCGTGGTCGAGGACCTGACGGGATGGAAGTACGAAAAGCTGTGGGGACGAAACAATGTCGGATACGCAAAGCCGGTGGCGGAGCGTTCCACTATTTGATACGGCGCGGCGCCGGCAAGTCCGCCGGCAATGCAGCAGATTGGCTGGGGGAAGATGGCACGAGCACAGACACTGGCAGGCACGGTTGCGAGCGAAGCGGATGGCCCAACTCCGTCCGGCGGCAGCCAGACGCTGCTGCGGGGGCTCGACGTGCTCGAAGCCGTCGCCGAAGGTCCGATTGCGCTTGCCGATCTGGCACGCAACCTCGGGCTCAACCGCTCGACCACCCATCGCCTTGCAAGCGCTTTGGTCGATCGCCGCTACCTGACCTTCATCCCCAGGCTCGGCTACAGCCTCGGTCCCAAGCTCATTCAGCTCGGTTTCAACGCGCAGGACGACATTGACGTCGTCCGCCTCGCACGCCGTCATATCGAAGCGCTTGCGACGGCCACCGAGGACACGGTCCATCTCGGCGTCCGCGAGGGCGATCGCGCGCTTTATCTCGACAAGATCCCGGGCCGGCGGCGGGTCGACATCTCGAGCCGAATCGGCGAGCGCCAGCCGCTCACGTCGACCGGCCTGGGCAAGGCGCTGTTGCTCGACGAAGACGACCGCAGCTGGAACAAATTGTTCAAGGTCGAACAGACCGGATCGCCACGGTCGAGCGATTATGATGTGTGGCTCAAGCGGATGCAAAACTATGTCGCGAGCGGCTACGCATTCGATCTCGAGGAGAATGAGGATCTCATTCGCTGCGTCGCCGCGCCGATCCGCGACGCGGGCGGGCGAATCGTCGCCGCAGTCAGTCTGTCGAGCGCCGCGCAATATATGAACGACGAGCGCATGGCCGCGCTTACCACCGATGTTCGCGGCACGGCCGAGGCGATCAGCTCGGAACTTGGCTGGACCCCCGACACCAAGCGCCCGGTCGACCGCGGGCGCAGGATCAAATGATCAGGAGATCCGAGTGAAGCTTCTCGAAGGAAAAACCGTCCTCGTGACCGGAGCTTCGGCCGGAATCGGCCGGGCCGCGGCGATCGGCGCCGCGCAGCATGGGGCGGACGTCGCAATCAACTTTTCGCGCGACATCGCGGGAGCGGAATCGTGCATTGCCGAGATCGAGAAAGCCGGGCAGCGCGGCATTAGCGTCAAGGGCGACGTATCCGACCCGCAGACCGCCAAGGACTTCATCGCCGCCTCCGTCGATGCGTTCGGCAAGATCGACGTATTCGTCAACAATGCCGGAATCTGCCCGTTCCACGCCTTCCTCGACATGCCGATCGAGACGTTCGAGCGCACCCAGCGCGTCAACTTCCACGGCGCTTATTATATGGTCCAGGCCGCCGCCAACCAGATGGTCAAGCAGGGGCATGGCGGCGCGATCATTGCCGTGTCGTCGATCTCGGCGCTGGTCGGCGGCGAGTTCCAGACGCACTATACGCCGACCAAGGCCGCGCTCCATTCGCTGATGCAGTCGACCGCAATCGCGCTCGGCAAATATGGAATCCGCTGCAATTCGGTGCTTCCAGGCACGATCCTGACCGAGATCAACAAGGACGATCTCGCGGACGAGGAGAAGCGGCGATACATGGAAGGCCGGGTGCCGCTCGGCCGTCTGGGTCAGCCCGACGACCTCGCCGGTCCGATCGTCTTTCTTGCGTCGGACCTTGCCAAATATGTGACCGGCGCGGCGCTGCTTGTGGACGGCGGGGCTTTCGTCAATCTCCAGTAGGCGCGATCCCCTGCGACCGCTCGTCGATCGCAGCAAGTAACGCGCAGACCGTATCGCTGACCGGCGTCGCGATGCCGTGCCTTCGCCCAAGGCGGCTGACCACCCCGTTGCGAGCGTCCCATTCCGTACGTCGTCCGGCGCGGCGGTCCGCGTGGATCGAATTGATCGAGTCCGGCTGCGAACTGCGGTAGTGGCGAACGACCGTTTCGGCGATTTCGTCGTCAAGCTGCGCACCTTCGGCGCGGCCCACGGCGATACATTCGCGGATGAGGTTGCGCATCAGTTCAGCGGCACGCTCCCTCCGCGCAACCGAGGAAGGTTCGTCGGTAAGGGCGGAGACCGCTCCCGCAACATTGATGCACAATTTGCGCCATAAAGCGGTGGTGAAATCCTCAACTTGCGTGACCTCGATCGCGGTGGCCGCAAACAGGTTAGCGAACTCCGCTCCATTCCCGCCCGCCGGCACCTGCATGATGCCTTTGCCGCGCTGGCGGATGCGGCCGGGCGCATCGCGCTCCGCCGGAATATCGACCATTACTGGAAGCAGCCGTTCAACGGGAACAAAGGGCAAGAAGCGGGCGGCATGTTCGATCCCGTTCTGCAGGATCGCCACCTTCGCCGAGTCCATTCCGGCAAGCCACGCGGCGGCCGCATCCACGTCGTAAGTTTTAGTAGCGACTAAAATCCAGTCCGCGGCACCGGCTTCGCTTGGGTCGCAGATTATGCTCGGTGTCGCGTCCAATAACCGCTCCGGAGTTTCGACGCGGAGCCGCTCGAACGGTGTGCGCACGGCCAGCGTGACTTCATGCCCGGCATGGACCAGCCAGGCTGCAACGGTACCGCCGACCGCACCGGGCCCGACCAGCAGAATGCGCTTCGGATCCGGCAAGTCACTCTCCCTGGAATTCCATATGCTGGACGCGAGTTCAACTATTGCACAGCCTCGCCTTTTGTCCTCTACTGCCGTCCAGGGCCGGCGTCGAGCGGCCGTGGGGAGAGCCCATGTCAGACCTCAAGCTTAGCCGTCGTCATTTCCTGGCGGGCACCGCCGCTGCGAGCGTCGCCGCGACATCCACAAGTACAGCTCCGGCGCAGGCCGCGGCCGGTACGGTGGGACCGCAATCGCTTCCATCTGATCTCGGCTGGCTCGACGGCAGTGCGCCGACGGCTCACGAAGGCCAGGCGTGGGGCTATCCGTGGCCGCGCGGCACGAAATATAGCGCACGCGGCTATCGGCTGAGCGACGGAACGCCGGCGCAGACTTGGCCGCTCGCCTGGTGGCCCGACGGATCGATCAAATGGACCGGCCATGCAATCCCCGCCAATGGCGCGGCGGGCGGTAATCTCGATCTGCGCGCCGGCCGTGCAGCAGCGCCGCCGCAGGCCGTCAGCGTTCGCGAGAGTTCGGACGCCATCGAGGTGAGCGCAGGCGGAGTCCTGTGGCAGGTGGGCCGCCGCGGCGGCGCGATCCTGCGCTCGGCGCGGATCGGGTCGCGCGAGACGTTGCGCAGCGTCGGCCTGGTCGCGACGGCGCAGGACGGGCCCGACAATGAGGACGGCGCATCCACGGTCGAGCGCTTCGAGAGCGAGATAAGCTCGGCGATGGTCGAGCAGCGGGGGCCGGTCCGAGCGGTTGTGCGGGTCGAAGGCGTGCATCGCGGCGCCAGTCAGGCGTGGCTGCCGTTCACTGCGCGCCTCTACTTCCATGCCGGCAGCCAGTCGGTGCGGATCGTGCACAGCTTCATCTTCGATGGCGATCCAGCGAAGAGCTTCATCCGCGGCCTAGGCCTCACCGGCGAAGTGCCGATGAGCGACCAGCTCCATGATCGTCACGTGCGTTTCGGGGGGCAGAATGGCGGCATGTGGGGAGAGGCGGTGCGTCCGCTCACGGGTCTCCGGCGCGATCCGGGGAAGGCTTTCCGCGAGGCGCAAATCGCCGGTGCCGCAACCCCCGCGATCGACACCATGCAGGGCACTGCGCGCAACGAACTGCAATATATTCCGGCGTGGGGCGACTTCACTCTGTCGCAGCCGAATTCCGACGGTTTCTCCATCACCAAGCGCACCAAGGCCGGCCATGGCTGGATCGATGTCGACACCGCCGGGCGAGCGCCGGGCTTCGGCTATGTCGGCGGAGCTTCCGGCGGGGTGGCCTTCGGAATGGTCGATTTCTGGCAGCGCTGCCCGACCCGGCTCGACATCCGCGACGCGGCGTCGGATGCGGCGCGCTTCACCATCTGGTACCATTCGCCGAGCGCGTCCGCGATGGACCTGCGCTTCTATCACGACGCGATGGGGATGGAGCGCTTTTACGAGCAGAACCTCGGGCTCGACATCACTTATGAGGATTATGAACCGGGGTGGGGGTCGGCGCAGGGCATCGCCCGAACGACCGAGTTCCGGCTGTGGGCGCTGCCCGCGACGCCTTCGCGCGATCGGCTGGTGCAGATGGCGGAGACGGTCGCCAAGCCGCCGCGCATCGTTGCCGGGTCGAAGCGCATCCACGACGCGGGCATGTTCGGCATCTGGAGCTTCCCCGATCGCTCGACGCCGCTGCTGTCGCAGCTGGAGGACCGCGCCAAAAGCGACCTCGATTATTATCTGAGCCAGATCGAGCAGCGGCGCTGGTACGGCTTCTGGAATTACGGCGACGTGATCCACACCTACGATCGCGACCGCCACGTCTGGCGCTACGACATCGGCGGGTTCGGTTGGGACAATAGCGAGCTCTCGACCGACCTGTGGCTGTGGTACGGTTATTTGCGCACGCAGCGGCCGGACGTGTTCCGAATGGCGGAGGCAATGACGCGCCACACGGGTGAGGTCGACGTCTATCACATGGGCCGCTTCAAGGGGCTCGGCACGCGTCACGGCGTGCAGCATTGGGGCGACAGTTCGAAGCAGCAGCGGGTGTCCAACGCCGCTTACCGCCGAATCTATTATTATCTGACCAGCGACGAGCGCGTCGGCGACCTGATGCACGGGCTGGTCGACAGCGACCGTGCGCTCGAGACGGTGAAGATCGAGCGGAAGGTGCCCTTCGTCACCAACCCGCCGCGGCCGGTTCCGCCGCCGCTGCCGGCCGGGCAGGTCAACATGTCGTTCGGTACGGTGTGGGGCTCCTTGCTCCCGGCGTGGCTGACGGAGTGGGAACGAACGCGCGACACGCGCTGGCGCGATCGGATCCTGGCGGGGATGGAATCCATCGCCGCGCTTCCGAAGCAATGGTTCCACGGAGGCGCGGCCTACGATCTCGCGACCGGGCGATTTGTCGGCAGGCCTGACCGCGTGTCGCTCAGCCATCTCAACGGCGCGTTCGGCGTGTGGGAGATGCATGCCGAACTGTTTGAGCTGCTGAACGTGCCGCCCGCTTATCGGGAAGCGTGGCTGGACTATTGCCAATATTACAATGCGCCGCCTGCGGAGTTCGAGGCAAAAACCGGGGTCCGGGGCGACGCCAACCGCGGCCTTCGGCAGTCGCATTCGCGCTTCACCGCTTATGCCGCGGCCAAGCGGAACAATCCCGACCTCGCCAGCCGCGCGTGGAAGGAATTCCTCGGTCCGGGCGACAGCAGCAGCGAGCGGATCAACCCGCCGCTGCGGCATGTCGAGGGCGCGGCGGTGCTCAAGCCGATCGACGAAATTCCCGAGCGGTCGACCAATGACGCGGCGCAGTGGGGGCTGACCCAGTCGGAGGTTGTTGCGCTCATCGGCAAGTTCGCTCCGGGGTAAACGGAGCTTCGGGCGGAGCCTTATGCTCGCCAGTCCCCCGGACCGGCTGCGCATCCCTGCCCTCGACGTGCCCCCGGCACGTGTGGCGTTGAGCCTTGGCTTCGCCGCTCTCCCGGAGCGGCTGCAGGCAAGGCTGGTGCCGGATGCAGGATTCGAACCCGCGACCTTCGGTTTACAAAACCGCTGCACTACCCCTGTGCTAATCCGGCTCGCGCGGTCTAATGCGTCAGAGACCTGTGAACGTCCAGCCTTTGCTACGCCGAGTGCAGGCCGCCGGATCGGTGTGCTCGTCTAGGCCGAGGCGACCAGTCGCTCCTGCGCGTCTTTGGGAAAAGTTACGCTGTTCTCAAATACGAACGGGTCCTCGGGCAGGGGCCTGGTCGCCGAAGCATGCTCATCCCAGAGCTTGATCCAAACGTCATAATGATCCTTCAGTGCGGCCGCGTCGGCGTGGTATTGCGGCGGGAGCAGCGCACCGAAATCCGCAAGCAGTTGTCGAGCCGCGGAATTGCACTCGCGCAGCCGGGACGCCGAACGGAAGGTGCGGCCGTTTGCAAGATAGTCCCGGTAAGCGGCGTCGGCGGCGGTGAAGTGTCGCCGCAGCGGATCGAGCAGCTTCATTCGGAGCTCGTCCTTGCTCCCCTGCATGGCGGACGCCCCTAGCACGTCGCGAAGCGGTCGGTGGCGCGGATGAGGCCGTCGAGGACGCCGGGCTCGCTGAACAGATGGCCGCCGTCGGGGACGATGTTTAGCTCGGCTTCCGGCCACGCCTTGTGCAGCGCCCAGGCGGCGCGGGGCGGGGTGCAGCAGTCGTAGCGGCCCTGGACGATCACGCCGGGAATGCCGCGCAGGCGCTCGGCCCCGCGGAGAAGCTGGCCTTCCTCGAACCAGCCCTTGTGCACCATGTAGTGGTTCTCGATGCGGGCGATGGCGATGGCCTTGTGGGGCTCGGCGAAGTCCTCGACGACGGCCGGGCTGGGGAGGAGGGTGACGGTGCGCGCTTCCCACGTGCTCCAGGCCTTGGCGGCGCGCAGCTGCTCGTCGGGATCGTCGCCCGTGAGGCGCCTTCGATAGGCTTCGACGAGATCGCCGCGTTCGGCTTGCGGAATGGGCGCGAGGAAGTCTTCCCAATGATCGGGGAAGATCGCGGACGCGCCTTCTCGATAGAGCCAGTCGAGCTCATATTGGTCGAACAGGAAGATGCCGCGAAGAACGAGTTCGGTGACGCGCTCGGGATGCGTTTGCGCATAAGCGAGCGACAGGGTCGAGCCCCAGCTTCCACCGAACACCATCCAGGCGTCGATGCCCGCCATCTCCCGCAGCCGCTCGATATCCTCGACGAGGTGCCAGGTCGTGTTCGCCTCTAGGCTGGCATGCGGAGCCGAGCGCCCGCAGCCGCGCTGGTCGAACAGCAATATGTCGTATTTGCCCGGGTCGAACTGCCTGCGGTGGGCAGGGCCGGCGCCGGCGCCCGGACCGCCGTGGAGGAACACCGCCGGCTTCGCGCCGGGCGTTCCGCACCGCTCCCAATAGAGGCTGTGTCCGTCGCCGACGTCGAGCATTCCGGAGGCGTAGGGTTCGATCGGCGGGTAGAGTGTGCGGCGTTCGGTCATGACTGGTCCTCCCTATCGCGGAGCGATGGGGAGGGGAACCATCCGCAGGATGGTGGAGGGGCCTAACGCCGATGGCCCCTCCACCATTGAATCTTCGTTCAATGGTTCCCCTCCCCACGAGCTATGCTCGTAGGGAGGAACTTAGAACGACATCTCGCGATAGATGTGGCTCACGTCCCCGGCCCATTCGCCGTTGAACTTCTCCAGTAGCCGGTCAGCGGGAGTCATCCCGCTGGCGACCACGTCGCGCAGGGGATCGAGGAAGCCGCCTTCATTGTCGCCGGCCGCGTTAAGTTCGGCGCGGCGGGTCAGGCCAAGAGCGGCGATATCGATAATTTCGCCAGCGAGGTCGCGCATCGTGCCGCCACCGGGCACCGTCGCCTCGAGCGCAAGCCTGGGCACGTCGCGGCGAAGCCGCTCGCGTTGGTCGATGGTCCAGTGCTTGACCCGGTCCCAGGCGGCGTCGAGCGCTTCGTCGGCGTAGAGGAGTCCAACCCAGAGCGCGGGAAGCGCGCAGATGCGTCCCCAGCGCCCACCGTCTGCGCCGCGCATTTCGAGGAAGCTCTTCAGCCGCACTTCGGGAAAGGCGGTCGACAGATGATCGACGAAATCGCTCAGTCGCGGCTTCTCGCCTGGAAGCTGCGGCAAATTGCCGTCGAGAAAGGCGCGGAAGCTTTCGCCGGCGCAGTCGATATATTTTCCGTCGCGGAAGACGAAATACATCGGCACGTCGAGCGCATAATCGAGGTAGCGCTCGTAGCCGAAGCCGTCGTCGAACACGAACGGGAGCATGCCGGTGCGATGCGGGTCGGTGTCTTCCCAGATGTGGCTTCGGAAGCTCTTGTAGCCGTTGGGCTTGCGCTCGGTCAGCGGCGAGTTGGCGAACAGGGCCGTCGCAAGCGGCTGCAGGGCCAGGCCGACCCGAAACTTCTTCACCATGTCGGCTTCCGAACTATAGTCGAGATTAACCTGTATGGTGCAGGTTCGAAGCATCATGTCGAGCCCGAGGTTGCCGACGCGCGGCATGTGGCGGAGCATGATCGCGTAGCGGCCCTTGGGCATGACCGGCAGGTCGGTGCGGGCCTTGTCGGGCCACATGCCGAGCCCGAGGAAGCCGAGGCCGAGGCGGCCGCCGACCGCCTTGCACTGCTCAAGGTGCCGCGCCGCCTCGCTGCAGGTCTCGTGAAGGTTGGCCAAGGCCGCGCCCGACAGCTCGAACTGGCCGGCGGGCTCGAGGCTGACGGTGCCGTCGGGGCCGGACAGCGCAATCACCTTTCCGCCTTCCTCGATCGGCCGCCAGCCGAACTCGGTCAGGCCGAGCAGCAGGTCGCGGATGCCGCCCGGCTCCTCCCACGACGGCGCGCGATGATCCTCGCAGCGATAGACGAATTTCTCATGCTCGGTGCCGATGCGCCAGCTGTCGCGCGGCTTCTCGCCGTCCGAGAACACCGACAACAAATCGTCGCGGCTCTCGATCGGCGGGCTTTCGCCGGTGTCGGTGCGCTGGGTCATGGCCCGCGCCCGTAGCCGCGCGCCCCAGGCGAAGCCAGCGTTTCCGCTACGCGTTCAGCCCTGCGCCAGCGAGCGTTCCTCGGCGGCGGTCTTGAGGCCGCCCAGCATCACTTCCCAGTTGCGGCGGAACGCGGCGACGGTCTGCGCATCCGGGCTCTCCTGCCCAAGGGGCGTCTGGCTCAACTTGACCCGGGTGCGCTCACCGAGTGGCTCGAGGCGGACGTCGACGAGGTTGTAGCTGTCGGGAATGTCGGGCTTGCCCGAGGTCGGGCTGTAGTGGGTGAAGGCCAGGCGGCGGCGCTCCTCGATGTCGCGGATTTCGCCATGGTCTTTGAAAGCCTTGCCTTCGAACTCACCGGTAAAGCCGATCGGCGATCCAATTCCCCAGTCGGTTTCGACGTCGGCGCCCATGAACATCGCCGATTTGCGCGCGGT